>JBBDWZ010000051.1:0-46400 GCA_040902615.1 Gemmatimonadota bacterium
CCCATTGGTGGCCGCCGACGACCTCGCCGGCCTGGCCGTACACGATGCCGAAGATCTGCTCGCCGGTCACGTCGTTGGTGTCCTGACTGAACACGGAACCGGGCTGGTCCGGTTCATTGATGTGCAACTCGACAGTGATGGCCGGCACGTGCTCGTACCGGTCGGTCACGCACGACTCGAGCAAGTGGTCGATCGCATTCGCATTCGATTGCGCGCCGCCAAACTGCATGATCTCGAACGCATCCCCGCGTACGATCCCAACAGCACGCTCACCACTGGGTATACCAGCGAGCTCGCCGCTGAGTACGGCCGCTTCTTCCGTGGCGATTTCTATTACGCGCATCCCGCCTACGACCATCGCGGCCTCTACGCGGGACCGCACCCGGTCGTGCGATCGGATCCAAACGCAGAACCGGACACGCGTGAACTGGCGTCGCTACGCGATAGCGATTTCCGCATCGCAGGTGGTGAGCCCAATGTTCATGACTGGAATGTGGTCGGCTCTGACACCGAGCTGGCCGGCATCGTGACCGATCTGATCATTGATCCGGCGGCCGAGCAGGTGCGTTACCTGGTCATTGCGACGGCAAACGGTCAGCGCCGCGCATTGCCCATTGGCTACGTCGAGCTCAGCCAGCACGAAAAACAGGTGATCGTCCCAGGTCTCACGGCCAGCGACATCGCGGCACTGCCCGAACTTCGTCAGGCGACTCCGACCCGCATCGAAGAAGAAGAACTGCTGGAAACCATCGAGCGTGCACTCGACGCGCGCAATCCTTTTCTCCGTGTCGATTTCTCAGACCGGCAGGTGTCCACCTAACAGCGAACTACGCAGACCCGGCACGCTCTCCCACGCATCCAGCTCCTCCGCAGCACCTACGCCCCAGCGCCAGCCCGCCATTTGCAACCGTTGCTTCAACCACGCTTCATCCGGCCACCCGACCCGCTCCTTATAGAAGCGGCCCACCGCGAGGACCTTCTCGAGTTGCGCCGTAACGTCGATCGCCGCGCACGGCAGACTCGAATGACGATCCCGTAGCGTGAAAACGGCCGCCGCCCCACGGTGCGGCTGGATCGGCGCAACCGCGCGTTTCATCCGGGCGATGGTAATGGCGCCTCGCACGATCTCACCGGTCGCCTGGTGATCCGGATGCCGCATCCCTCGCATCCATGCGTCACCCCACGTGATCACCGCATCGGGCTTCACCTCAGCGATCGCACGCCCAACCTTGTGAACCGCGTCAGCATTGTTCTCGATGCGCGTGTCTGCAAAATCCAGGAACCGCACCTCGCAGTCGAGCATGCGGCCCATCTGCTCTGCGTGCTTCACCCGCGCCGCGCCCACTTCCTGCGCGCTCAGCGGACCCAGCGATTCCGTCATCTCGCCTCGGGTCAGAAACAGCAGCACGACTCGTACTCCCAGTGCGCGATGCACGGCGATCGTCCCCGCACAACCCACTTCATCGTCTGGGTGAGCGAGCGCCAGCAGCAAGCAGCCGGGCATCTTTTCCGTTGTCATCATTTCTTCCGTTTGGACCATTCTGGCAGTTCGATTGGCCTATTCTCACATGGGAATCCCCCCCGCGCGATAGCAGGCCCCTCGGAACATCGCAAAACGCAACGCAACAAGACGAGAACGGAAAAGACTTCCGGTGTCCCTGGACGTTGACCCTCACACCCCACCCAAGCATTATCCGCCGCCTTATGAACCTGATTCTTGCCCTGGCCTGTGATGAAGCCCGCATTCGTGATGACGGGAAACTCGATGTGTCCGGCATTTTCAACGAGCTCGGGGCCCCCGATTTCCCGGCTGCCCAGGATCGCATGACCGTCGTATTCGTCATCGAATGGGGCCCCGCGGAGGCTGGCGCCCAACCGCTCCGGGCCGACCTGGTCGACGAGGACGACCAAATGATCCTGACCATCCAGGGCCAGACCGAAGTCGATTCGAGGACCCCAGAACAGCCGCCGCCGCAGACTCGAGTCGTTCTGCCACTTGAGAAAGTCGTGTTTCCACACCCCGGCCGGTACCACTTTCGGCTCCGCGCTGGACCTGGCACGGTGGAGGCGTTGCCGCTTTTTGTCGCAACTCGTTCCTAATCCAGCGGATCCACGCGTTGAAACGAGGGTAGTACTTCCGCCCACAAAAACGTTTGTTTCAGCATTACAAGGTCGGAGGCGCAGTGGAAATCGCTCAGAACGCAACATCGTCGCGTGAGACGATCAAGGTGTTGGCCGCGCTGTCGGACGAGAATCGGTACCGTATCGTCGAGCTGTTGGCCAACCAGGAGAAGGAACTGTCTTGTGGCGCCATCGGCATGGCGCTCGGGCTTTCACCGTCGCTCATTTCGCATCACCTCGGTGTCCTTGAAGGCGCAGGCCTGATCGAACGCCGCAAGGATGGTCTGTGGACGTTGAACAGCCTTCGTAGAGACGAGTTGCAGAAGCGGCTGTCTGGACTGGAGCGGTTGATCCGCCCAGCCGTGGCATCCTAACGGCAATTTCAACGTACGAATCGAAAAGGGCCGGCATCTACCCAGATGACCGGCCCATTTCGTTTCAAGCGCGTTCAGCAGAGCGGGTTTTATCCGCCTCCACCCGGCATCATGACGCCACCTGGGATACCGGGCTCCGTCATTTTCCTCGCGTCAAGGATGTCATTCAGCTCATTCTCCGGCAGGTTCGCCTTTTCACGGGCAACTTCGCGAGCGGTTTTGCCTTCCTTGAATGCCACTTTCGCGATTTCGGCGGCGAGGTCGTAGCCGATTCTGGGCGCGAGTGCGGTCGCCAGTGAGAGGTTACCCTCGAGCAGTTCCTTGCAGCGATCTTCGTTTACCGTGATGCCATCGATGCATTTCTCGGCGAAGACCCAGGAAGCTGCCTCGAGAATCGAGATCGACTGCAGGAACGCATAGGCAATGACCGGCATCATCACGTTCAACTCGAAGAAGGAGCCGGTACCGCTGACCGTGATGGTTGTGTGGTTTCCCATTACCTTCGCTGCGACCATGGTAACGGCTTCCGGTATTACCGGGTTCACCTTACCGGGCATGATGCTGGACCCTGGCTGGATAGCAGGCAGCGTGATTTCTGCGATGCCGGCGCGGGGGCCACTGGCCATGAGGCGCAGGTCGTTGGCGATGCGCATGAAAGCGACGGCCGTCGAATTCAGCGCGCCATGGGCGTAGACCATGGTGTCGCGCGAGCCCTGGCGCTCGAAGTGATTGCGGGCCTCGCGGAATTGAATACCAGCCAGCGACGACAGGCGGGCGATGGTTTTCCGCGCGAACTGTTCGTGCGTGTTGATGCCGGTTCCGACGGCCGTGCCGCCCAGCGGCAGTTCAGCCAGGTCGCGCAAGGCTGCCTGAAGCCGATCCATTGCACACTCGACCTGGGCGGCGTACCCGCCGAACTCCTGCCCCAGTCTCACCGGTGTTGCATCCATCATATGCGTGCGGCCGGATTTCACGATGTGATCGAACTCACTGGCTTTCTTTTCCAGCGAGTTCTTGAGCTTGGCCAGTGCGGGCAACAGGTCTTTTTCGATCGCGACGCAGGCAGCCACCTGCATTGCGGTCGGGATCACGTCATTGGATGACTGGCCGAGGTTTACATGGTCATTGGGGTGAATCGACTTCGAGCCGACCGGCCCGCCGCGAATCTGCAGGGCGCGGTTTGCGATGACCTCATTGGCGTTCATATTGGTCGAGGTGCCGCTGCCGGTCTGAAAGATGTCCAGCACGAAGTTGCGGTCGAGTTTGCCCTCGATCATTTCGTCCGCCGCGGCCACGATGTCCTTCGCGATCGCAGCGGCCAGCAGGCCCAGATCGACGTTGGTTTCAGCCGATGCGCGTTTGATCATTCCCATCGCAGCGATGAACTGACGCGGGAAGCGCAGATCACTGATCGGAAAGTTGTCGACCGCGCGCTGGGTTTGTGCTCCCCACAGTGCGTCCATGGGCACCTTCATCTCGCCCAGCGAATCCTTTTCTATACGATATTCGGTCATCCGTTCAGGTTCTCGCTTTCGTTCACATCAGTGGGTTGCGTTGCGACGTCTGTGTCGCGTGTCGTGCACACACTATTTCCGTAACGGCCAACGTCCGCGCTGACGCCCAGCGCGCTCTTCCCCAGCTTTGCTGCCAGCGCGTCGACCTCCTTCGCGGTGCGTGCTGACACGGTGACACTCGCACCGGCATTCACCAGTGTTTCGGCAATCGCGCGACCAATGCCGCGCGTTGCACCGGTCACGATTGCAACTTTTCCGTTAAGGTCCGACATGCGCGAAAGCTTAATTGCTGCGTTCCTGCGCCGCTACTAGGTTTGCGCATGGATTTGTCCGGCAAAGTTGCACTGGTTACCGGCGGCGCCCGTCGAGTCGGGCGCGCACTGAGCCTCGCGCTCGGACGCGCCGGCGCCGATGTCGCAGTGAATTACAACACTTCCGCGAGCGAAGCGCGCGCGGTGGTAGCCGAGCTCGAAGCCATGGGCGGTCGCGCGATCGCCATTCAGGCCGATATGTCGAAAACCGCCGATATCAAGCACCTGATCCAAACCATCGGCGCCGACCTCGGCAGACTCGATCTCCTCGTCAACAGTGCCGCCAGTTTCGAGTCCGCGCCGTTCCTCGAGATCGACGAAGGTGACTGGGACCGGGTCATGGACGTCAACTTGAAAGGGCCATTCCTGCTGATTCAGGCGGCGGCGCCGTTGCTGCAGGCAAACGGTCAAGGCCTGGTCGTCAACATCGCGGATCTGTCGGCGTTTCAAGCGTGGCCGTCCTATGCCCATCACGCGGTATCCAAAGCGGGACTCGTGCACCTCACCCGGGTAGCTGCGCGTGCGCTCGCCCCCGCGATTCGCGTGAACTGCATTGCACCCGGAACCGTGCTGCCGCCGGAGGGCTATACTGGAGAAGCTGGCGATGGCACGTCCGATCGGCGCGTGGTGGAGCGCACTGGCCAGCCCGAAGATGTCGCCCGCGCATTGTTGTACCTGGTGGAGAACGATTTCGTGACCGGTCAAACGCTGGTGGTCGATGGGGGGAGAACATTGCTGTGACAGGCCTGAGGAACGGATGAACGGATTGACGGACGAGCACGACTACGACTACGACTACGATTGCAGGCGCTTGAATCGATCGGCGCGCGCCCGCAGCAGGGTAGTGCTGTTTATCGCGGCCGCATTCCTTGCAGCATGCCGCCCATTGGTGGCGGCGCAGGAGTGTCCGAGCGTGGACGCGCTGCGGAAGTATCGGCCGCCAGAGGCGTCGCGCGTGTACGCCATGGATGGCTCGCGCATCGCCGACCTGTCGCCTGAACGGCGCGTCGTGGTCGACCTCAAGGAAGTGCCGGGTTCGGTCAGCAACGGCTTTGTCGCCGTGGAAGATCGCCGTTTCTGGCAGCATGATGGCGTAGACGTGCGTAGTGTCGGCCGCGCAGTGGTCCGTAACCTTACGTCGCTTTCGATCAAGGAAGGTTTCAGCACGCTGACCATGCAGCTGGCGCGTCAGGTTTTTACCGCCGAGATGCCGATCAGCAAGAAAGTCAGCCGCAAGTTGTGCGAGGTGAAGCTCGCGCCGCAGATCGAGAAAGCCTTCACCAAGCGCGAGATCCTGCGTATGTACATGAACCAGGTTTACCTGGGTAGCGGCTTGTACGGCGTCGAGGAGGCATCGCGTGCGCTGTTCGGCAAACCGGTCAGTAAGGTCAATATCCCTGAAGCGGCGCTCATTGTTGGCCTGGTGAAAAACCCTGAAGGCTACAATCCGCGGAAGCATCCCTTGCGCGCGATCGAGCGGCGCAATGTCGTGCTGGATGTGATGGCGCGGGAAAAACTGATTACAGCGGCCCAGGCCGCGCAGGCCAAACGTGAGCCGCTGCGGCTGGCGCCACCAGTGGAAGCCGCGGGGGCGGCGCCTTACTTCATTGCGGCCATCCGACGCGAGCTGCACGAGCGCTTCGGCGAGGACGCGGATACGCGCGGCCTGCGCGTCTACACCGGTCTCGATCCGGTCGTGCAAAAAGCCGCGCAGCAATCATTGATAGCCCAGATCAAGCGGATCGAAGCCAACGGCTTCGGCAAGTATCGTCACGCCAAACCGGACAGCGCGGCCAAACTCGAGCCTGCAGGCGCGAACGGTTCGCCCTACCTGCAGGGCATGATTGTGGTGCTGGATCCCCGAAGCGGTGAGGTGCGCGGAATGGTCGGTGGCCGCGATTTCACCCATTCGCAATACGATCGTGTGTTCCTGGCCAAACGCCAACCGGGCTCGGCGTTCAAGCCGTTCGTTTATGCTGCCGCGATTCAGCAGGGGCTCACACTCAATTCGCGCGTCGAGACTACGCCGCTTGCAATGGACGGCGAAAGCGGGTCCTGGCGGCCGGATGACCTGGTGCATGACACGGTGAAATCGCTGTCCGTGCGCGATGCATTTGCCTTGTCGTCCAACTACGGCGCGATTCGAGTGGGTCAGTGGGTCGGTCTTGAGCGCGTGATCGAAGTCGCCAAAGCCGCCGGCATCAGCACCGTGATTCCACCCTATCCTTCGATCTTTCTTGGTGCTGCCGAGGTCATTCCGGCCGATTTCGTGGCCGCGTATGCCACGTTCGGGAATGGCGGCCGTCGGGTTACGCCGCGCCTGGTCAATCGCGTCGAAGATGCGCGCGGCAAAGTGTTGTGGACCGCACCGGCTGGTGTCGAGCCGGCAATCGATGAAGGCGTCGCTTTCCTGACGCTCAGCCTGATGGAAGATGTGGTCGATCGCGGTACCGGCAGCGCGGTGCGGCGCCGTGAATTCTGGCTACCCGCTGCCGGCAAGACCGGCACAACCAACGATGCGAAGGATGTCTGGTTCGTGGGCATGACCAACGATCTGGTGGCCGGTGTCTGGCTCGGCTTCGATCAGCCCAAAACCATCATGGCCAATGCCAGCGGCGGACTGCTCGCCGCGCCGATCTGGGCCGACATGATGAAAGCGGTCTATGCGAAGCGCGCGCAGCCGGCCGGCTGGACACCGCCGCTTTCCTTGACCAGCGCATCCATTGATGCAGGCTCGGGTTTGCTCGCCACCAGCAATTGTCCTCCGGCGCAGGTGCGCATCGAGTACTTCGTGCCCGGTTCCGAACCGAGAGAGGTGTGCCCGTTGCACGCGACTGGTGCCCAGAAGGTCCTGAATAAGCTGATCGAGGGCATTCGACGCATCTTCTGATTCACCACAGCGCACGCAGGGACCACAGAGAGGGAGAGGAACGACTTCAAATTCAATTTCGAATTCAAAAATTTGAATTTGAAGTCGTTCGTCTCCCTCTGTACTGTGGTGATCCAGCTCATTTTCGGGGCGGCCATGAAACCGAAAACCACGCCGAGTACGGTGGTCACGGTTATGACCGTCAGCGAAAGCAGCCACTGCACCTTGGTCGTCATCAGGAACAGCACCCCGATTGCAATGCCATTCAGCATGCCGGCCATGGTCCATGGTAGTCGATTGTGGATCAACCGCGTTAGCTCCGCGGTCACCGGTCCGCTCGTGCCGGCGAGCTGCGTTCGGATGGCTTTGCGATGACGATCGACTATGGCTCCGCCCAGGATCAGGATCACCAGGAGCCCGGCGATGCTCATGGCAATCCAGGGCAATTCCGGCTGCCACTTGTTGAACGTCATGTACAAACCCGACGCCAGCAGCATAAGAAGTCCCGATGGGAACATGGGACCAGTAGCATCGAGCAGACCGAGCCAGGTAGACACCTCTTCCACAGTGGCCGACGCGCGTATTCGCGCACTCGCGCGGTGGAACAACACAAAACCGCCGAATAGCGCAATCAGCCCCAGCATATGGATGAACAGGCCCAGGTCATAGAGTTGCATTCAGATCCTGTTCGCCACAGGGATCAAAGAGACTACGGTAGGGATGGGACATCCTCATTTTCCAGGCATCTCGACCATCATTCTTAGCGACTGAAAGCGGTTTGCGTTGGTCGGAATGCTGATGCTCGTGGCGTAACGTTTTCATGCGGCGGCAATCCGCACGCTTTCAGAATGGACCCAGCGCCGCGGCAAGTCCGGTAACGAAAAAAGATGATTCTGTTGCTGGTGGCTTCTGAACCGCGAGAATCGCTCTGTGCTCCCCGTGTGCCCTGTGGTGAACTAGGCCACGTCCATTTGCGTAGGCGCTTCCGCCGTTTCCAGGACCGGCGGCTGCGCGTCCGGCAATCCGTGGTGGGCCAGCCAGCGCTCCGCCTCCAGCGCGGCCATGCAACCGGTACCCGCGGCGGTCACCGCCTGCCGATAGTAGCTGTCCATGACATCACCGGCGGCAAAAACGCCCTCGACGCTGGTACAGGTGCGCCAGGGTGACGGCGTGACCACGTAGCCGGTCGGATGGAGCTCGAGTTTGTCGCGCAGGAATTCGGTGTTGGGTGTGTGTCCGATCGCGACGAACAATCCGCCGACCGGAAGGTCGCGCTGCTCATGAGTTCGATTGTCCTCCAGACGCAGAGCCGTGATGACATCATCTCCCAGCACATCGACGACCTCGGTGTTCCACAGAACCCTGATCTTCGGATGGGATAGTGCGCGATCGGCCATTACCTTGGATGCCCGGAAATCAGCGCGCCGGTGAACGATGATGACCTCCTTCGCGAATTTCGTCAGGTAGGTCGCTTCCTCCATTGCCGAGTCACCACCGCCGACTACGGCAACCACCTGATTCCGGTAAGCGGGCAGCGCGCCGTCGCACACCGCACAGGCCGAGACGCCGCCACCCGTCCGTGCCAGCCGCTCTTCATTGTGCAGGCCCAACCAGTTGGCGCGCGCACCGGTTGCAATGATGAGCGATTTCGCTTCGACCGCAGCGCCATAGCTCGGCTGCAGTCTGAAGGGATAGGTCGCCAGGTCGACGTCGACCACGTTTTCCGTGACGACCTGCGATCCGAATCGAATCGATTGCTCGCGCATGGCGGCCATGAGCTCCGGTCCGCCGATGCCACTGGGAAAACCCGGATAGTTCTCGATGTCGGTCGTGTACATCAACTGACCGCCCGGAATCATTTCACGCGACGGCTCGCCTTCGAAGACCAGTGGCTCCAGATGCGCCCGGGCCGCATAGATCGCTGCCGTCCACGCCGCCGGTCCACTGCCGATTATTGCGACTTTGTGCGACTTCATTCGTTTTTCCATTCTGCAGCCGGCAAAAAGCTAGAACCGCCCTCTCGTACCAGCAACCAAATATCACGCTCGAAAAACTGGCGACACATCCGCATTCGCGGTTATCTTGCTGGTGCCTTGCAAACCGTTACTGTCTTGTGAGTTTCGCCACCCCGCCAGCGACGGAGCCGAGTCGCATCGAGCGTCTCCTGGCTGCACTCGAAGGTGTGGTTTCAGCTCGCGTCGTTTCCGACGAGGGCGGCCGCGTCGTCGAAATTCACATCCTGTCCTCGCATGAGCTTCAACCCAAGCAAATCGTGCGGAACGTCGAAAGCGCTTTGAGCGCTTACCTCGGTCTGGTCGTCGACCGCCGGATTATCAGCGTCGCCCAAATGCGTCCCGATGCTCTGCCAATTACGAGTGGGTCACTCGAGGTTCCTGGAGGAGTCTCACTCGGCCCGCGCATGCCCAGCCGCCACGTGCTGGTCGGCTTCGATACGAACTGCTCCGCGCCTCTCGACGCAAACTGCACAGTTACCCTGCAGATTGACCAGCAGAGCATCCAGGGCAGCGGCAGTGGCGCCAACACGCCGCAAGGTCGCGCCGAGGCCGCCGCGCGGGCCTTGTTCGACGCACTCACGGTCGCCGACGACCAGCTCAGAATCGGCCTCGAGGGCGTCAGCATCGTCGAAAACAATGGTCGTTCATTCGTTCTCGTGGCCGGGCATGCGATCAGTGGCCGAACCGTGACTCCCGTGACTGGGGTCGCCCCGCTGACTCGCTCACCCGAGGAAGCCGCCATACTGGCCGGACTCCAGGCCACCAACCGATACACGTCTCAGCCACTCTAGAATCGGGCGGAGTTAAACACCTGGACCCTGACGCCGATCGTCAGCAAGCGGCCGAACTCGATCCAGCCGCCACTCCCGCCCACAAGGGCGGTCGCTTCCTCGTCCTCGACAACGTCGAGATCCACAAAACCGGTCCCCGCGTCACCTGTATTGCCAAGCTGCGCCGCCTCGACCAGATCCACCGCGGTGAAGCGACCGAACTCGATTCACCCATCGGCCGCGTCCGAACCGCCGCTCGCGCTACCCTCGCCGCAGCAACCCAGGTCGTCGACACCGTCAGCTTTGGGCTCGAGGGAATTGCACTCACCGACTTCTTTGGCCGCCGCTACGTGGTCGTTTCCGTTGAAGCCGCCCAGCGCCGCCGTTTCATCATCCTCTCCGGCATTGTAGCGCTCGACTCTGCCCGTTCCGGCGAGGAGGCGGCTGCCCTCGCCGTCCTCCGCGCGATCGACCGCTGGATCTCCACTTGACCCCCGCAGCCGAATCCAGATAGGTTGGTTGAGAACGATTCTCAACCGAACGAAAGCATGCTGCAAAACACCAGAACTGCTGCGCTGACCGGAGTCATCCTCATCCTGTTTGGCTGCGAACGGAGTGCGGAGCGGGCGGCACAGGATCCGCCGGCCGCGGCGCCGGCACCACCGGGCGATTTGGTGCCGGGCACCCCGCCCGGTGACCTCGAGGAATGGATTGCCGATGTGCAGACCGGGCTGGACACCGCGACCGGCGGGTCGAATGTGGACGCAGCGGCGGTCCATCGGCAGGTGCTGGATCTATATGTGAGCCGTCAGGAATACATCGAGATGTATTACGGCCCTGGGGGACGGATGTCGCCGACGCCGGCATTGAGTGAGGCGGTGAAGCAGGCGGAGATGCGCTTCCATGAGGTGATGCGGTTGACCGGCTCGACGCCACCCGCGGGGCAGACCGCGATCGCCATCGCGATCGGTGATTTGAAGGCGCAGTATCGGATGGTATTGCAGGAGGCGAAGCAGACATCGAAGCGTCTGCGTCGAGAAGTGCAAAGCGCGCAATGAAACTTCGATCGCTTCGGTTGCTGCTGGTGTTGATGCTGGTGCCGGCTGCTGCATTCGGGTCGCAGCAGCAGGGGCTACCTGAATGGTTGGGTGCAATCGAGAGCGGCCTGTCGCAGGTTGCGAAGTCGGCTGAGCGCGGCGATCTGGCCGGCGCACGCGCGACGGCGACCCAGATCTACCTCGACCATTACGAGGTCATTGAAGGGTGGTACGGTCCCGGCGGCCATCATGCTGCGCCGCCGTTGTCCGCTGCGATTGCATCGACGGAATCAGCGTTTCACGTACTTCTGCGATCGAGTTCCGCTCGCGAAGTCATGATTACCGTCTCTGCGCTGCGGCATGACATCCGCGCGCTCGAGCGTCTGGCAGCGGAAGCCAAGGTCCCGCTTTATCCGGACCTGCAGCAGAGTGCTGCAGTTTCCTCGAAGGCGCGCATGGGCCGGCTTCAAACCAGCGAGATCAAGTCGATTGCCGTCCTGCTGGAGAAGGCCGAAGCCGCATTCGCGCGGGGCGATCATGCGGGCTCTGTGAAGCTGGTAGAAGAGCTTTACCTCGAAGGCTTCGAGCCGCTGGAATCGCGCCTTCCGTCCGACATTGTCAGCAGCATCGAGCGCGTGATTCACCTGCAGCTGCGGCCCGCGTTGAAGTCGAGCGACGGCACTGCCTCGGCACGCGCTGGGTTTGTCGAATTGAATGTGCGGCTGAGTGAAGCTGACGCCTTCCTCGCGCGCGGAGGGAGCTTCTGGTTTGGCGCGTTCAATTCGTTGGTGATCATCGTGCGTGAAGGCCTGGAAGCCGTTCTGCTGATTGGTGCGCTGCTGGCGTATCTCACGGCAATTCGCGCGAGCGCACGAGATCGGCGGCGGATCTGGCTGGGGGCGGGCGCCGGTATCGGCGCGAGCCTGCTGACCTGGGTCGCCGCCAGTACGATCATCCCGCTGGGCGGTGCCTCCCGTGAGCTGGTCGAGGGAATCACCGCGCTGGTCGCCGTCGCTGTGCTGCTGTACGTATCACATTGGCTCTTTCAGAAAACCTACATCCACGACTGGAAACAGTACCTGCGCGATCACCTGGGCAGTGCAATTTCACGCGGTTCTGGACTGGCGATGATGGGATTGTCTTTTGCCGCGGTCTATCGAGAGGGTTTCGAGACGGTGCTGTTCTACCAGGCCTTGCTGTTCGATGCGGGAGGCAAGGCTGTTCTCGCGGGATTCCTGCCGGGCGTGATGATCATCAGTATCGTTGGCTGGGCGATCATTCGTGCTGGCGTGAAGCTTCCGATCAAACGCGTTTTTGCCGTCACGAACTCGATCCTGTTGTACCTGGCGTTCGTGTTTTTTGGCAAAGGCATTTACAACCTGCAGGAGTCAGGGGCGTTCTCAGCGCACCCCATCTCGTGGCTGCCCTCGCATCCCGCCTTGCAACAGGTGTTTGGCTTTTATCCATTGATCGAGACGGTAGGCGCTCAGCTGGCGCTTGCAACCGTGCTCGCACTGGTCTTCATGTTTTATCAACGGATGCTGCGGATGCGCAAAGCCGGCGCGTCGAACGTCAAGCCGTTAGCTGCCTGAGGCCGCCGCCTTGGCCGGCCCTACAAATCGCTCGACTTCCTGAACCACGCGGCGTGGCTCGACCGGCTTTGCCAGGTAGCCGTCACAGCCAGCCTGAATGGCTTTCTGCCGATCCTCTTCCAATGCATGCGCCGTCAGCGCGATGATCGGAATGCCTTTCGTATCCTGATCCGACTTCAGTTGCTGAGTGGCTTCCCAGCCATCGATCTTCGGGATCGATATGTCCATCAGGATCAGATTGGGTTTGAACTTACGAGCCTGCCTGACGCCCTCCTCGCCATCGCGGGCCTCGATCACGCGAAAGCCCACGTGCTCGAGGATCGTGCGATACACGACCAGGTTGTCCTCGTTGTCCTCCACCAGTAATACGGTTTTCTGGGCTTGATCCGTCATCGTCGGCGGCTCGGTCCTGGGAGCGGGGGGATTCAGTTCCGGTCGGCGGGAGTGGATACAGTATCCATGCCAAGGCGCACGGCTAGTAGGTGAAATGCGCCGTGGCAGCGTGAAATCGTGCCTACGAGAAAGCGCGCAACTGCTGGCGAGCGAGAGAGTTCTACCTCGATCGCGTCGCGGGCGGCAATCAACTCGGCGACCGGGTAAGCACCGACGCCATAGGCAAGGTGGTGACAGTGGAATAGATGCACCTGGGAGACGGTTTGCTCCTCCTCCTCCAGTTCTGCGGCCAGGGCGCGCCCGGTCCGGTCCATGTCCCAGAAACGAGGGCCCCGGGTATGGGGACAGATCTCCGGCTCTATACAGTGAACCGGGCAGATCCAGTCGGCGTGTGAAGCCACCAGCGTGCCATGCTCCCGTTGTTGTTGAAACGGTGTGCCGGGCATGCGGTTGAAGGTCTCCAGTGACAGTGCATGCCCTGGATGATTTCGAGCGATGCCACGCATCAGCCAGCCGAGCGCGAGGTGCGGATTGAACGGCGATGGCACGAGCTGATCGTCCGAGTTGGCCGAATCCACGAGATGTTCATCGAAGAATTCATCCCACTCGCGCCGGACCAGGCGGACTCCTGGTGCATCGCCTGATTTGTACGCGGCTGGCCGCTGATTGTGATCGACTACCAGGATTTCGTCGAAGTGCAATGCATCCGCGTTTCTGGCTTTGAGCAGCTGCTGTACGTAGAAGGAGCCGTAACAGCCGCCACCCAGGATGACGAAGCGCACGGCAGTCTACCCGCCAGCTTCGAACGCGGCGTCTTCGGCTTCCTCACGCGCTTTGAAGATCTTCAGGTTGGTCGAGTGACCGGGATTGTAACGCGCCTTCGGATCGATGGCGCGTACCGCGTGATTGACCGCCATGGCCGCTTCCGAAAAACCGGTTGCAATCAGCTCCAGCTTGCCTTCGTAGGTAGCGATGTCACCGGCCGCATACACGCCCGGCAGGTTGGTTTCCATCATCGCGTTCACCACGATCGAGTGTTTCTGGAATTGCAGGCCCCAGCGTTCGAGTGGCCCCAGGTCTGGCTTGAAGCCGATCAACGCGATCACGGCATCGACGTCGAACGTAGTGTCTTCATTGGTGCGGTTGTCGAAGAGGGTGACGCTGCGCACACAGGTATCGCCATCGATCTGTCTTACCTCCCGATGCGTGATCAGCTCCATCTCGCCAGCTTTGACCGCATCGTGCATTTGTCTCATGGTTAGGGCGTGCGCGCGAAAGCCCTCTCGCCGATGAATCAGGATCAGCCGCTCGGTTCGCGCTTTCAGGTTGAGCACCCAGTCGATTGCCGAGTCACCACCGCCCACGACCAGCACCTTCTTGCCTTCGTATTGCGCGGGGTCCTTCACGTGATAGGCAACGCCTTTGCCCATCAGGCGGTCGTACCCCGGACACTCGAGTTTTCGCGCTGCAAACGCGCCTTTGCCCGCCGAGATCAGCACCGCCCTGGTCGGGTACCGGCCACGATCGGTGGTGATGGCCATTTGGCCATCCTCATTGATCAGATCCTGCACCTGCTCTTCCAGGCGAACATCCGCCCCGAACTGCAAACCCTGTTCGACCAGGTTCCGGGCCAGATCACGAGCGAGAATGCGCGGCAGACCGCCCACATCATAGATGTACTTTTCGGGGTAGAGCGCAGTCAGTTGTCCGCCCAGCTCGGGCAATGAATCGATGATGCGACAGCTGATGCCACGCAGTCCCGCATAAAACGCAGCGAACAGACCGGTCGGACCGCCGCCAATGATCGTTAAGTCTCGTGCTTCCACTCGGTGACTACCGTTTCAGGTTGTTCCAGCATTGGGGCGCACCGGGCACGCACGTGCTGCGCACGGTGCATTGCGCGCACGATGCTAGCCGGGGCGCGGCGTGCCGCGCAAGCAGCGCAGGCCGTACCTGGTGTAGTCGACAATCGCATAAATCGATGCGGCCACGGCGACCAGTAGAGTCACGCGTGCGACTGCGGGTACTACGGTGATTGCGAAGATGGTTGCGATCTGCAGAACGGTGACGACTTTGCCGCTCATGCGCGCTTTGAATTGAAGGTCGACGCGACGCAGCTTCAGTGCGGTGAACACGAGCGTGTTGTAGAGATCGCGGAGCAGCAGCAGGAACAGCTCCCACCAGAGCAGGTGGCCACGCACGAGCAAGGTGATCAGCACTGTGAACACGAACAGCTTGTCGGTTACCGGATCGAGCAGCTCTCCTGCGCGCGATCGCTGGCGAAAATGCCTGGCGATCCAGCCATCGATGAAATCGGTCAAACCCGCTGTAATGATGACGACACCACGTAGTAGTGTGGACTCTGCAAAGATGAAGGCGACGGCGAGAGGCAGGCGCGCGAGCGAAAGCGCGTTAGGGGCGTTGAGCTTCATGACCGGCATCATGATACACGGCAGACGCGCGGTACCGAATCAGTCCTTCGCGCACGAGTAGTTTGGTCAGCACGGCAGCCGGCATCGCCAGCAGGAGGCCGACGAAGCCGAAGAAGAAGCTGCCAACCGTGAGCGCGAGGATAACCCAGACCGGGTGCAGACCGACCGATCCACCGACAATTTTTGGACCGGTCACCGTGCCGTCGATGACCTGAACAATGGCGAAGACGATACCCGCTTTGAGCAGGGCAGTCGCCGGGTCGCCACTGAGCACGGCGATGACCAGCGCTGGAATCGCACTGACCACCAGGCCCAGGTAAGGCACCAGGTTGAACACGCCTGCGACCACGCCGACAAAACCGGAATACGGGAAACCGACGATCAGCAGGCCGAGCCAGGTGAGCACGCCGACGATCAGTGCGGCCAGCACCTGACCGCGGAAATAGCGCGCCAGCAGCGAGTTGTATTCGATCAGGATCGGCATGGAACGCTCACGCACGGGCACGGGCAGCAGACGAAGCGCACGCAGCGTGATGTTATCGAAATCGAGCAACAGATAAATGACCAGTACCGGCACCAACACGAGGTATCCCAGAATCGTGAGCACGGTGGTGACGCCTTTGCCGACGCCGAGCACACCGCCCCACACGCGGCCCGCGATTGCAGCCTGCTGCTGCTGGATGTATTCGCCCAGCCGCTCTGCGCTGAAAGAGTCGAAGGCGCCCGCCATGCCTTGATTACGGAAGAGCGGCAGTCGCTGCAGCCGTGCGCGTGTGCTTTCGATCCAGGCAATGCCGCGATCGATCGCGGCCGGAATCTTGTCGATCACGTCGCCGGCCTGATTGATCAACGCGGGGATGCCAAAGATTGCCGCAAGAGTTGCCAGGCTGATTAGTGGCACCAGCAGCAACGCTACAGCGATCGGCCGTTTCACTCTGCGGTTTTCGATCTTGTCGACCAGCGGATCGAGGATGTACGCGATGACCAAAGCCAGTACGAACGGGGCAAGCAGGGATCCGAGGGTGCGCAGGAACCAGAACGCCATGAGCAGACTCGCCGTGATCACGAGCATGCGATACTGCCAGTTCCCGGCGAACGGGGTGAGCAACATCATGAGCGCTACGAACGCGACTACAGGCGAGAGCACCGGTATCAACTGGTAAAAGAATATCGCAGCAACAACCAGCACGACCGCCGAATACAGAATCGGCCACTCCCGGGCAATTTCTTTTTTCTGGTTCACGTGGCCAGAGTATCAGGAAGCAAGGGCGGACTGATCGCCGGGCGGCATGAGCACGCGGCCGGCAGCTTTCAGCACTTCGCGAGCATTCGCATAACTGAGCGTACCAAGCGCGCCGTCCAGCGGGAGCCACACGCACTCCGTGATTCCTTCATCCTCCTGTGGGCAGGGCTCACCGGTTGGGCTTTCAATGAGGAAGAAGTGACAGAACTTGTGCACGACGACCTGCCCATCCTTGAAATACCAGTCGATCGTAGGCAGCTGTTCGTGCACGGCCAGCGCGTCGAGTCCGGTTTCTTCCGCAACCTCGCGCACTGCAGCCTGCACCGGTGTCTCGCCGCCCTCGAGGTGTCCCTTGGGCAGACCCCAGTTGCCGTACGGATCGCGGATCAGCAGGAATACGTTGGCCTCACCCGAACGCCGGAATACCACGCCTCCCGAGCTGGTCTCGATGCGCACGCGATCGTTCGAGCGGCGCCGCGGCTTGCCCGACGGACGATGGTAATGCTCAGCCACGCAGCACGTCCTCGGCAATCTGTACTGCGTTGGTGGCGGCGCCTTTGCGGAGATTATCGGCAACCACCCACAGGTGGACGACGTTGGGCAGGTCGGGATCGATGCGCACGTGGCCGACACGCACGCAATCGGTGCCGGCGACATCGCGAGGCAGCGGGTCTCGGTCGCGATCTACGATCAAGCCCGGCATTGCTTCGAGCGCGGCCATCACCTGGTCGCGCGTGAGCGGCTGGTCCAGCTCAGCGGTGACGCTGATCGAGTGACCGACGCGCACGGGCACCCGCACACACGTACTGGCTACCGGCAGGTCAGGCAGTTCCAGAATTTTTCGCGTTTCCAGACGAACCTTGTTTTCCTCTTCATTCCAGCCGTCAGCGCCGCGTGGCCCGATCCAGGGCACGACATTGTGCGCAATCGTGCCGACGAACGGAGATTCGCTCGCAGTGCCACCGTTGAGCTCGGCATCGAGCGTCGCGATGCCCTTTTGTCCGGCACCTGACACCGACTGGAACGTGGTTGCCACCACGCGAGTCAGGCCGGCTGCGCGGCGCAACGCTTCGAGTGCGACTACCAGTTGAATGGTCGCGCAGTTTGGATTGGCGATGATGCCGATGGGTCGGTCACGTACACGACGTCCATTTACTTCGGGCACTACCAGCGGCACCTGCTGGTCCATGCGCCAGCCGGATGAATTGTCGATGACGACCGCGCCCTGTGCGGCGGCCACCGGGCCCCATTCCTTGCTGCGCGTTGCGCCCGCGGAAAAGAGCGCGACATCGCAGCCGGCAAAGGCTTCAGCCGAAGGCAGCTGGATGGTCCAGTCCTTACCGTGCCAGGGCAGCCGCTCACCGGCGGAGCGCTCCGAGGCCAGCGGGACGAGTTCCGTCACCGGAAACGCCCGTTCTTCCAAAACACTCAGCATTGTGCGACCGACAGCCCCGGTCGCGCCGAGCACCGCCACCCTCATCAGTTGGTGTCTCCCAAGTCGAAAGCCGCGTGCAATACCTGCAAGCTTCGATCCTCATCGCCGCTTTCAACCAGCAGCGAAATCGAGATTGCGGAGGAAGATACGGCGTAGACCTCGATGCCGGCATCGAGCAGAGCCCGGTAGGTCCGGGCGTACACCCCGGGCAGTCCCTGCATCCCGCTGCCAACCATGGCCACCCGGGTCAGCCCGGTCTTCACATCCAGCGACTCGCCCCCGTGCTTCTCGAGCAGCTCATCACACAAGCCGCGAGCATTGCGGAAGCTCTCCTCTTCGACCGTCAGCTGCACCTGACGCTTACCGTCGTCGCGCTCCACCTGGGCCAGCATGTCGACGCTGACACCGGCTTCCGCCAGACGACTCAAGATGTCGGTTACCGCCGTCATGTCCGGGGGCAATCCCCGGAATGCGATCCGGGCATAGCCGCCCTCGCAGGCAAGCCCGGTCAATGCCAACCCCTCCATGGTCGAATCCCTGCGCGTGATGAGTGTGCCACCGCTGTCGTCATCGTGAAACGAAGAAAGCACCCGGATTGGAACGCCGAAACGCGCGCCGATTTCAACCGCGCGGGGATGCATGACCTGTGCACCGGAGGTCGCCAGCTCGACCATTTCCTGGTAGTCGATCTCGCCAATCAGCCGAGCCCCCTTCACCCGCCGGGGGTCGCTGGTGTACACCCCCTCCACGTCCGTGTAGATGTCACAGCGGTCAGCCGGTATTGCGGCCGCCAGCGCGACCGCCGTCGTGTCTGACCCGCCTCTGCCGAGCGTGGTCACTTCCCTCGTGCGACTCACGCCCTGGAACCCTGCAACGATCACAACCCGGTCACGCTCCAGCTCCTCCCGGACCCGCGTTGCCCGGATCTCCTGGATGCGCGCACCGGTGTGTGTTTCATCCGTGATGATTGCCGCCTGGGAGCCGGTCAGGCTGATCGCTTCCACGCCGCGCTCGCGTATTGCCATCGCCAGCAGTGCCATCGCAATGCGCTCGCCCGAGGTGAGCAGCATGTCGACCTCACGCGGGTGCTTCCGGCGCGGGTCATCCACAACCTTGCCGGCCAGCTCGAGCAGCTCATCGGTGGTGTGGGCCATGGCCGAGACCACCACCACCAGCGCATTCCCGCGCTTCTTCTCGCGTACCACCCGATCGGCGACCAGGCGAATCCGATCCGGTGTAGCCACCGACGTCCCGCCGAACTTCTGAACAATCAGCAAACCAGCAATCCTCGTATTAAAAAATCGTCAGATTAATGTATCTGCGCGGATTCGCGCGGAAGTCACGCAGCAGCAGCTGCAGCTCGCGACTGCTCTGCGTCAGCGTGAAATAGAGCGCAGTGTCTTTCAGCATGCGCCCGAGCGATCCCTCACCGCGATTGATTGCCTGCGCGATCTGACCGACCGAACGCAATGCGCTGTCCGCGGTAATGGCGGTCGATTTCACCTGTCGACTGGTCTCGAGCAGGAATTTGGCGAGGGAATCGGTCTGCGCGGTTGCGCGCTGGAGGTTTTCGACAACGCCGGTCAGGCGGCCATCACCGACCGCCATCTGCAATTGCGCGAAGACTTCGCTCGCGGCTTCCGCCGCCTCGCCGAGCGATGTTGAGGTAATCTTGAGATTGGCGGCGACCTCATCGGCGTTCTGCTGCTGCCGTGAGATCAGGCCGGTCAGCTGTTCGCTGACACTTTCGATGTTGCGGATCGCGTCACTGACGTTCCGGGCAGTCTGTTCGGTGAACGCGGTCTCGAACCGGCCGGTCAACTGTCGGAGGTTTCCGGCGATTTCATCGGCCACCGCCGTCAGCCTGGAAAGATCCGGCAGGGAGAATCCGGGCAACACGCTCGGATCGGGCGATTCGGCGTACGCGTACTGCGCCGCTGTGCTGCGGGGACTGATCTGGGCACCCCAGTCACCGAACAGCGTTTCAGGCGCGACGATGACGACCGGGTCGTCCGGCAGACGGACCTCGGGGTCGATGCTCATGCTGACCAGGACGCCGGCCCCGGAGGGTTCGAGCTGGATGTCTTCGACCCGTCCAATCAGAACGCCACGAAGTTTGACATTGTTGCCCTTGAGCAGGCTGCCGGCTTCCTCGAAGCGGGCGGTAATGATCCGCGGCTGTTCACCGAGCTTCATTCCTTTGAGCCAGATCGTACCGAACACGATCACGACGATCCCGCCGATTACGGCCAGTCCGACCAGCACTTCGTTGCGCCGCTTCACGCCGCCACCTCGTTCATGAGATCCGGACGCCCATCCACGAATGCGCGTACGATCGGGTCCTCGGCGGTCTCGACCTCCTGCGGTGTGCCAATGAAGCGAATGCGCCCCTGGTAGAGCATCGCAATTCGATTGGCCACCCGGAACGCGCTCTTCATGTCGTGGGTGATCACGATACCGGCGACACCGAGGTCACGCGCCATACGCAGGACCAGCTCGTCGATGACGGCAGTCGTGACCGGATCGAGTCCCGTGGTTGGTTCATCGTAGAGCAAATATTTGGGTCGGGTTGCGATCGCGCGGGCAAAGCCTACGCGTTTGCGCTGGCCACCGGACAGCTGGCCCGGCATGCGGTCGGCAAAGCCGTCCATGTCCACGCGGTGCAGTGAATCGGTCACCCGCTCTGCGATTTCCTCATCGGTCATGGTCACGATGCGCCGCAGGCCCATGGCCACGTTATCGAATACCGACATGGAATCGAACAGTGCTGCGAATTGAAAGACATAGCCGACCTTGCGGCGCAGGGCGTAGAGCTCTTCCCGTTCGAGCGCGGCGACTTCCTGGCCATCCACTGTCACGCTGCCTGCATCCGGCTCGAGCAATCCCACGATGGTCTTGAGCAGCACCGACTTGCCGGCGCCCGACTGACCGATCACGGCGACCGTCTCGCCATCACCCACTTCGAGCGAAACGCCGTCGAGAATGATCCGTGAGCCGAACGACTTGCGCACATCGAGCAGCTGTATGCTCATAGCAGCACCACGGCCCAGAATGCATCCAGCACCAGGATCAGCATGCTGCTGACTACGACCGCTTGCGTGGTCGAACGGCCGACCGCTTCGGCACCGCCAGCCGTGGAGAATCCGTAGAAGCTGCCGACCATGGTAACCGCGAAACCGAATGAAGCTGCTTTGATCAACGCGAAGCGAATATCGGGCAACTCGAAAAACAGGCGGAGTCCGCGAACGAACTCTGCCGACGACATGTCCAGCAGATTGATTGCTGTAATCCATCCGGCCACGATGCCGAATGCAACCGCGTAGCCGACAATGATCGGAAACATCACGACACCGGCGATCACGCGCGGCAGAACCAGGTAGGCCATGGGGTCGTAGGCCAGTGTCTCGAGCGCATCGATCTGCTCGGTGACCCGCATGGTTCCAATTTCCGCAGCGATGTTCGCCCCCACACGTCCGGCCAGTGCCAGGCCGGTCAGAACCGGGCCCAGCTCCAGGATCATGCTCTTGCCGACCAGTCCGCCCACGAAATACTTGGGCACGGCACCGGTGATTGTGTAGGAGGCCTGAAGCGAGAGGACGATGCCGGTGAACGCGGCAATGAAGAGCGCGATGGGCAGCGACGCCACACCGAGACGCATCATTTGAAGAACGACCTGCTGCCCCCACGTGCCCAAGTCGGGAACGGCTCGCCCGAGACTGGCCGAGAATGCGCCGAATCGACCGAACGCCGCGGCCGTTGCCGTCGCGGAACGGCCTACCCATGCGAGCGGTTCGCTCCACGCCCCTGTCATTGCCTCAACCTAGTCGCGCCTAGGCGAACCGTAAACGGTCACGCTCAAGGGTTCCGAACTTGCAAGAGGCGCAGCGCCGGAACGGACGGTATCTCGCCGAGCTGGGCCGCCAGTGCATAATAGTGCAGGAGCCCGCCGACCATGTCATCGTCCAGGTCATAGCGCAGGCCGGTCCAGTAGGTCGCCAGCCGATCGGCCGGCACACCAAAATGCGCGGCGTACCGGACGGCCAGCCGGAGTGGCTGGGTCAGTACATCGTGTTTCGATGCCCGCAGCGATTGCACCAGCTGGTCGAGCTCGGCATTGCGCTCTTCCGGCAGATGGGTTTGCCAGAGAGCAAACGCGAATGGCAGCCCGGTCCATTCTGTCCAGAGCTCGCCGAGATCGTACGACAGCCGATCCGGCCGCACGCTTCGCCGCAGCGCGATGTCTCCGATGCGGAGCGCCGCCGCGCACGATTCGTCCAGCGGGTCGATGTCATCGCCCTGAGCATACCAGTGATAATGCACCCGAATTTCGTATCGCAATTCGAGCAGGATCCGCAGCAGCACGACCGACGTTGCCGAAGCGGTCGGTACCGCTACGCGTGCGTTAGCCAGCGATTCGATGTGAACGGCGCTTTCCAGACGGATGCTCTGCACCGGCCCGAACGAGCCGATCGACAGACCGGGCACGATCCGGTAGCGGCCCGGGTGACGTGCATACTCGATGCTCGATGCCGGGGCGATATCGATCTCGCCGCGCGCGAGAGCTTCATTGAGCTCGGCCGGTGTGCCGTGAATGATTTCAACGCCTGCGGGCCGCTGCTCGAGCAGTGCCGCGTGCACCGGCAGACAGTTACTGTAATCGATGTGTCCAAGTCGAAGCATGATCCCGCAATGTCGGCAACGTCATGATTGAAGGCCAGAGCCGTCGGGTGTTGGCGGGGTTCGCGCTGCTGCTCGGCCTCGTGAGCCTGCTGGTCGCCGTTTTCCTCGCCGATCGCATTCGTGATGCGTTCGAGAAGCGCTACGCGTTGTATGCGGTGTTTCCCACCGCACCACGCTTGCGCGTGGGCTCAGCGGTCTGGATCGGCGGCCATCCGGTCGGCGAGGTTGTGAGCATCGGCTTCCAGCCGGTGTTGGCCGATTCATCTCTGTCGATTGCGGTGCGCGTCGAAATTCCGACCAAGCATCGCTCGCTGATTCGCCGGAACAGCACGGTACGTCTGGCAACGGCGCGCCTGATCGGCGAGCCGGTCGTCGACATCATACCCGGTGACCGCGGCCTGCCGCCGCTCGATGACGGCGACACGCTCTTTGCCCTGCCGCCAGTCAGTTCCGGCCAGGCCATGCGGAGCCTGGCCAGGTTCAACCAATCGCTCGACTCGCTGCTGGCAACGACGCGGGGCCTGACGCCTGCGGCGACCCGCAGCCGCCTGCAGTTCGCTCGCCTGACCACTCGGCTCGACCGTCTTCAGCTCGAATTCGCCGACATCAAAAACAACATGTCCGGCGGCAGTGGCGGCCTTCTGATGAACGACTCCGCATTGCAGAACGCCTTCGCCCAAACCGGCCGCACCGCGCAGCAGCTGGGGACCGCCTTCCAGTCCGTTGCATCGAAATTCACCGATCCCCAGCTACGTCAGGCATTCGCGGGTCTGCAACAGCGGGCCTCCGGCATTTCCGCCCAGCTCGAACAATTGCGCACACAATTCGCCAATGGCTCGCTGCCCCGCTTTGCACAGGACACCGCCATCATGAAAGCGCTCCACGCCGCGCAACTCGAGCTCGACTCACTGGTCGCAATCACGCGGCGTGATCCGCTGCGCTTCTGGCTGGGTGGGAAGTGAGGAAGAAAGCGACGAGCGAGGAGCGACGAGCAACCACCTTGCGGGCCCGCGTTGGTCAGATCACTGCTACTATGCACCGTAACGCGCGTGGCCAGTGTGCTCTTACGAGCGCGGGCCCGTAGTGCAGTTACTCGTCGCTCGTCGCTCCCTGCTCGTCGCTCAGTCGGGGGAATTCAACCGGTCATCGATCGTGAACTCGAGCGTCTCACCCGCCGCCGCGTTGGGCGGCCGGGTCACCACAATGACTCGCGTAACCACACCGTGCGGGTCATCGACCTCGATCTCGAACGCCAGTTCCTGTTCTTTGCACTCGATGCGGGTTCGAACTTTACCGCCCGGCGATTGCTCACGATGGTTTGGGTTCTTGAACAGCGTCTTGGTCGATTGACGCCCGCTCTCCAGCGATCGCGTCACTTTGATCAATCGCACCCAGTCCGGTTGGTAACTCACTTCATAATCGAACCCGCGCTGGTCCGTGCCTCGTGCGTCTCGATTGTGACGGGCCATGCCACCTCAGTGTCTACTCGAAGGGCGAACCACAACGCCGCGAATTTCTCGGCCACTCCCCGGGCTGTCAATAGAAAAACCCGGAAAAATCTGGCGCGGCGTCCGGCCACGGTCGGGCCGGCCCGACCGTTCGGTTTCGCCTGTTTTCGGGTTTACAAAACGTCACACCAACCCGCATTCGCGGTCCCGTGGCCGGTCGTCAAAACCGCGGCGGAGACGGCGACACGAAACGGGCAAACTACCCTTGACCGTACCATGGGTCAGTGCTACACTGTGCGCATCCACGACACGGTGAACCTTCCGTATCGGAACCGCACAAGCTCCGACCCAAGGGCAATCAGTAGCGACTCCCGAATCAGATTATCGTGATCACTCGCAATCGTGGCGTTGATTTCTAGTACACCTTCCTGAGCATCATCAAACGGAGATATACGTGGACATCGCCGAACTCAAGAGCAAGTCCATAGCGGAATTGCACGAGATGGCCGAGGAACTGAGCATCTCGAATTACTCGGGCCTCAGAAAACAGGACCTGATTTTCCGGATCGAGCAGAACCTGCTCGACAGTGACGTCGTACTGCGGGGTGAGGGCGTTCTCGAGATTCTTCCGGAGGGCTACGGCTTCCTGCGCTCGCAGGATTGGAACTACCTCTACGGTCCTGATGACATCTATGTCAGTCCGTCCCAGATCAAGCGTTTCGATTTGCGCACGGGCGACACGGTCATGGGCCAGGTCCGTCCGCCCAAGGAGGGTGAACGCTATCTGGCGCTGCTGAAGGTCGAGCAGGTGAACATCGACGATCCGGAGCGGGCGAAGCATCGCATTGCCTTCGACAACCTTCGGCCTCGTTATCCGGAATCGCGGCTCCGGCTCGAGACCAAGATCGAAGACTTGTCGATGCGTTTGATGGACCTGATGACGCCTATCGGCAAAGGCCAGCGCGGATTGATCGTGTCGCCGCCCAAGGCCGGCAAGACGATGCTCATGCAGAAGATGGCCAACGCGATCCTCGAGAATCACCCCGAAGTGCATTTGATCGTACTGCTGATCGATGAGCGACCGGAAGAAGTCACGGACATGGAAGAGCATGTCCAGGCCGAGGTGATTTCATCGACGTTCGATGAACCGGCCGACCGCCACACCCAGGTGGCCGAGATGGTCATCGAAAAGGCCAAGCGTCTGGTCGAGCATGGCCGGGATGTGGTGATTCTGCTGGACTCGATCACCCGTCTGGCGCGCGCCTACAACGTGACCGTGCCGCATTCGGGCAAGATCCTGTCGGGCGGTGTCGACGCGCATGCTCTGCACAAGCCCAAGCGCTTCTTCGGTGCCGCTCGCAACATCGACAGCGGCGGTTCACTCACGATCATCGCGACGGCATTGATCGAAACCGGCTCGCGTATGGACGAAGTGATCTTCGAAGAGTTCAAGGGCACCGGCAACATGGAAGTCGTACTGGACCGCCACATCGCCGACAAGCGCATCTTCCCGGCCATCGACATCAATCGCTCCGGCACCCGAAAGGAAGAGCTGCTGCTCGACGAGAGCGAGCTCAACCGGGTTTATCTGCTGCGCAACTTCCTGGCGGACATGCCACCCGCGGAAGCGCTCGAGTTCCTGCTCGATCGCATCAAGCGCACCAAGACCAACAAGGAATTCCTCGACTCGATGGCACGCGGATAGATTTCACCAATCGCGAACTATTCGGTCAGTGCCCGCGCGCGATTGAGCAGGAGCTCGACGGTGGCGCGTTGCGCGCGCGACAGTTCGCGCGGCACCAGGAGAGCGAGGACCTCGGCCGACGTGTCATTGGGGATGTGCAGTGTCAGCAGACGGGAGCCGACTTCGGTATACGGCCGCGCGCGGCCGGTTTCATCGATGCTGAGGGTCTGGCCGACACTGGTCAGCTCGCCCAGCCGCTGGCCATAGGCCACCCATTCGGCGAGTGCGTCCGACGATTCGTCAGCCACTACGGGCAGCAGCCGATCCTCGTAGTAACGCAACGCAGCGGCGAACGCAACGGGTTTGTCCTCACGCAGCCGGCGTAAACGATCCCGAAACGCCGGACGAAAATCCTCGAAGCCGCTCTCTGCAACCGCTGTGTCCGTGCGCTTCTCGGCCCGCGTTTTCTCATCTTGCGCCATGGCGCGACAGAATGGCCGGCCAGGCCGCATCGGGCAAGCTGCAAACGCTCCGCAGCCGTGAGTCAACCCCTCGCCCTCGTCGGGTTGCCCGCTCTATCTTGGGTAGCCCAGCCATTTGGAGGTTGCCATGCCGATTTCACGGACCAGCCCGCGCCGCGTACGCGAACCAGCCATGGATTCAGCCGTGCTGGAGCTCAGCTGGGAAGTGTTCGGCGAGTTCTGCCGCGCATTGGCGGTGAAGGTGGCACAAAGCGGCTACAAGCCCGACCTCGTCATCGGTATTGCCAAGGCGGGTGTGATTCCCGGTGCGGTCATCGCATCTATTCTACGCTGCGATTTCTTTTCGATGAAGATCAGCCGCGACGTCGGCGTGGAGCGCGTGCGGTCACGTCCGAAGATTTTCTCGGAGACGCCGCGTGAAGCGCAGAACCGGAATGTGCTGATCGTGGATGAGATCGCGACCAGTGGTGAAACTCTGCGCATGGCGTTGAATGCACTCCGCCAGGTTGCGCCCGCCGAGATGAAAACCGCGGTCAGCTTTGCCAAGGGCAAGTACGAGCCGGATTTCTACGCGCTGCGCACGGAAGCCGCCATCATCTTCCCGTGGGACCGCCAGGTCGTCGATGATGATGGACAACTGCTGACCAACCCCATGTACGAAGAACTGCTCTAAAGCAGGATCGGTTGTTAATGCTCCTGCAGCGCATCGGCGGGGCCGGTTGGGAATGGCGAAAAGGGAATGGGGAATAAGGAATGATGATGTATTCCACCATGAATTCGTCCTTTTGAACGCCGGTCAGCTCGAGACCGCGGCCGCCATCGCAACAAAACGTGGTGGCGTTTCTACGGTGCCGAGGAAACGGCCCACGGCATCGAACAGACCAGCGCGTGGGAAATGGCAGCGACTTGCGTTCGATCGGACCGGACGGGCTGATTCCGCTCCGCGGGAATTCGAATTCGCGCTGACCCGCGGGGATGGCATCGGCTCGCTCGATCCAGAAAGAGCCATCGGCGCTGACCTGAATACGGCCCAGCGGCGGCATGGCGGCCGGCAGCGGCAGATGTTTCGCCCGCTTTGTGATTGTCGATCTCAGGCCGTTCCGCTCACTCCATAACATTGAGTCGCTGTACAACCGATAGATCGTGCTGGCCAGCTTTTCTGCAGTATGATGGTTCCACCGAGAAGAGCGGCCGCGTGATGTGGAAGTAGCGTTCGGATTTCTGATGCACGAATCTGGGCGGCACTGGAATCTGGTGGATCAATGCAGTTACGACACCGCTGTCGGGCAAATAGCGGTACACGGTTCGATTCGGAAGATCGACTCGCCCAAGCACAACCGTATCACCGCCCGCATACATGCCGGTCGGGAAGCGCGCGCGCCTGGGCATCAGGAACGCGTGCCAGCCGGACGGTCCGCTGGCCCAGGGACGCATCGTGCCTTGGTGGTGACGTTGTGACCATAGCTGGAGCGGCCGTCCGTCCGGTGACAGCAGAGTAGTCATGACGTTTACCGTATCGGTCACGACCAGTGTGTCGTTCGTGAGCCAGAGCCGGGTCACCGAACCGAACTCGCCCGGACCCTGCCCCTTTCGGCCGATTCTGCGAACGAATCCGCCATTGGAATCGAAGACCAGGACTTGTGCGGCCTTGCCGCGCCGGCTGCACCGTTGTGAACCAATTGTACACCCATGCTGTCGCGTACTTCGAAGCGCTGCTGATCTGCAGGGGGCCGATAGGGCAGCAGAGGCAGCAGTTCCGGCAGCCCGATATGCCTTCGATCGCAACCGATCATCAGCACACTTGTGATTGCGACGCCGGCGATTCCCAGTCTGTTCAAGGAGAACCGCAACATTTTGCTTTACCCGTTGGGAATCACATCAACGGAATCGGGCTCCAGATCTTCCGGCCGCGCGGCAGACTCGGTATTGAGCACGCGCTGAACGAACTCGAGCCACCACACTGCAGATTGTGAGTCGAGCGATTTGTACTGGTCGAGCTCGCGCCAGGTCTTTTCATGGATCTCCTTTGCGCGCGTGGCCAGATCCTTCCGTCCTTCGATCTCTTTGAGCCAGCGCCGGCCAATCTGCGTGTGCAACACTTCGTCCGCCCAATCGTAGTCATGGAAATGTGCGGATAGTGCATCACCGGCGAGCCTGGCTGTTTCCTGCTCGGCTTTCTTGCCGGTATCGCCGGGCATGAGGCTCTGTTCAACGGCCAGCAGCAGGATGCGCCGTTCCTCCGGCGATGCGTGCAGGTTCAGGCGCAACGAAAAACCCATATTCAGCGGGATCCGCGTCCAGTCCACGCCGCGCGCCTCAAATGCGGCCTCACCCATCATCGAATGTCGCGCCTCATCCCATAGCTGGCGCGAATAATCGCGCTGGAACTCCCACGGCTGATCGCGTTCCTCGGTCATGAAGGAAGCCATCATCTCCGGCACGTCCATCTCGAGCAAACGTTTGCACAAAAGAGCGAGGTTGCGCTCGATCGGCGGGATGTGTGGTTTGTCGTAGACCGTGTGCGGCGGGAACGAGAAGTTGTGTTGACCGTTGAACCGATGATCGCGTCGAGGGCGGAAGCTGCGCGGCCGCGGCGTCTCAGCACGACGTGCGGGCAAGGCGGTGCCGCTGTTGAGAGGCAGGTCTCCGGCAACACCGCGCGCCGCGCCCAGGAACGCGTGCAGATGCTCCTCCCAACGGCGGATACGCGCCGTGGCTTCCGGACGGTTGCCGGTCAGTGCACCCAGTGAGCGCGCGCCCCAGCCCAGCGCCTCTTCTTCCTCGGCGGACGCCAGTCGAAGCGAGCGACGCGTCGGGTGATCGACCAGCGGATTGATCGTGTCGATGTGCTCGCGATACGCCGCGGCCAGGTCCGCGCGCGCGACCCGGTACACGCCGGCCAGCAACTCGAGCGTGTCCTGGGCCTGCTCGATCTCGAGCAGGAATATTTCGAGTGCTTCGCTGGGTGCACGATCCAGCCGTGGTGTCGGATGCCGCAGCTCGCGGATGCGATCGGCGATCGCGCTCGCGTGCTCGACATCCTGCCACTGGTGAAGCGCGAAGCCGCCCTTCACTTCCCATTCTGGCGTTTCCGCCAGTCGCGCGACCAGGATCTGCGACAGCCGGCGCTCAACCCAATGATAACGCAGCAGGCGGCTGACGTTCTCCTCCACCGAATAGCCGATTTTGGTGGCTTCTTTGTACGAAGCGATACCGGCAAGCTCCGGCACTCCCAGTGACGGCGCTGATGACATTGATGCCTCCGGAACGGAATCCCTAGCGAAGATAGCCGCCGGTCCGGCGGTCCGCCTGTGCCTGTGAACCTGTATTGCCCCGCACGACCGTTGACCCGAACATATCCGCGGTAAATGCTGGGCCTTATATGGTCCCCTGCCCAGGCCGCTTGCGATGGTGATACCAAAGAGAGCCGCCCGAATCTTCATCGCGTTGCCGTTGCTGGCTGCTTGCGATGGATCCGCCGATCGCAGCGGCGCCATTGTGACGCGTGACAGTGCAGGCATCCGCATTGTCGAAAGCTCGGCGCCTTTGCTGCCGGACTCCTCCTGGCAGATCTCGAGCGCGCCAGTCCTCAGGATCGGGACCGCCGAAGGCGACAGCACGTACGCACTGCACCGCGTGTATGGTGCGGTCCGCCTTAGCGACGGCCGGATCGTGATCGCGCATCAGCCGGTGCCCATGCTGCGCTGGTTCGATTCAGCCGGCGTCTTCCTGCTTGGCACCGGCCGGGGTGGTGGCGGACCCGGAGAGTTTTCCGGCAGCGAAGGCGCCTATATCTCGGCGTTATGGGGATTCCCCGGCGATTCCATCGGCACCTGGCATCACGAGTCCCGCCGTTTGCAGGTGTACGACGACAGCGGCCGCTATGCACGCGCAGTAACGTTCGAGCTGCCCAGGGACATGCCGAGCAGATCCTATCCGGCACTCCTCGGACCGCTGCGCACAGGGATGGTGCTGTTCCTGGTGCCGCCGGAAAAGCGCGACGCGGTCGGCATTCGGCGCGACTCCAACCTCTACATTCGCTACCGTGCAGACGGTACGCAGGCAGGCCTGATGGCCAGGCGGCCGGGCTTCACGCGTTACACGAGCGAAATCAGCTCACCGCGCGGCGGTACGTTCCGCGCCGAACGCGCACCGTTGTTTGCGCCGGCCGGCGTGGGTCAATCCTCAGGAGACCTGATGTATTACACGCGCGGCGATCTGGCACAGATTGAAGTGTTCGACACGCTGGGATCGGTGCGCCTGATCGCGCGGCGCGCAGTTGCCGCACAGCCGGTAACTGAGGAGCTCGTTGCCGCCTACAAGCAGGAAGCTGCCGACCGAGCCGTTGCAAGCGGCCAGACCTCACCCGCGTGGTGGCGCTCGCAGCAGGAGCGGGAATTCGACCAGGCACTCCGCGCCGATAGTGTCTCTCATTATCGCCGGCTCGAGATCGATCGAGACGGCAACATCTGGGCGCGTGAACCCGAGCTGCCGGGCATGACCACCGTGAAGTGGTACGTGTTCGATGCGGATGGCCGTTGGGTCACCACGGTCAACACGCCGCGGCGGTTTCAGGTCTACGAAATTGGCCGCGACTATATGCTGGGATCCATCGAGGATGAGCTGGGCGTCGAATACGTCGTGCTCTTCAAGCTCGATAAGAAAACTGGCGCAAGCGATAGTTGAATCGTTTGCGCCAGTGCGGAGACTGCGGCGTCAGGTTCCATCCGCGTTACAAGTCGAGATTCGCGTACTTCGCGTTTTCTTCGATGAATTTCCGGCGCGGCTCGACTTCATCACCCATCAGCTTGGTGAAGATCTGATCGGCTTCGACCGAATCCTCAATGGTAACCTGTAGAATCGTACGAGTCTCGGGATCCATGGTCGTGTTCCAGAGCTGCTCGGGATTCATCTCGCCCAGACCCTTGTAACGCTGGACGTTCACGGTCCTCTCCTTGCCGTCCTTGCCGGGCGCGCTCATGCGCTGAATCGCCTGGTTCCGCTCGTCCTCGGTGTACGCGTACACCTCTTCCTTGCCGCGCGCCACCCGATACAGCGGTGGCTGTGCGATGTAGATCATGCCCTGCTCGATCAGCTGGCGCATGTGCCGGAAGAAGAAGGTGAGCAGCAGTGTCCGAATGTGCTGTCCATCCACGTCGGCATCGGTCATCAGGATGATCTTGTGATAGCGCGCGTTCTTGGTATCGAAATCCTCCTCACCGATGCCGGTGCCGATCGCGGAAATGATCGTCCGGATTTCCTCGTTCGAGAGAATCTTGTCGAGGCGCGCGCGCTCGACATTCAGGATCTTGCCGCGCAACGGCAGGATCGCCTGGTATTGGCGATCGCGGCCCTGCTTGGCGCTGCCGCCTGCGCTGTCACCCTCGACCAGGTACAACTCGCAGAGCGCGGGATCGCTGATCGAGCAATCGGCCAGCTTACCGGGTAATACGCTGCCCTCGAGCGCGTTCTTGCGGCGTACCAGCTCACGCGCCTTCCGCGCGGCAATGCGCGCCCGCGCCGCCTGGATCGCCTTGTCGATGATGGCACGAGCGACCGACGGGTTTTCTTCCAGGAAGCTGGATAGCTTGGCATTCACTTCAGCCTCGACCGCACCGCGCACTTCCGAGTTGCCCAGCTTGGTCTTGGTCTGCCCCTCGAACTGCGGCTCCTTCACTTTCACCGACAACACGCAGGTCAGACCTTCGCGCAGGTCTTCACCCGACAACGCATCCAGTTCCTTCTTGAGCGAGTTGTTCTTGCGCGCGTAGTCGTTCAGCGTGCGAGTCAGGGCCGCCTTGAACCCGGTGAGGTGGGTTCCGCCTTCGATCGTGTTGATGTTGTTGACGAATGTGAATGTGTTTTCGTTGTACCCGTCATCGTACTGGATGCATAGCTCGATCTCCGCTTCCTCGCGCGCTGCCTCGATATAGATCGGCTTGCTGTGCAGTGGCTTACGCGAGCCGCGCAGGAATTCGACGAACTGAATCAGGCCACCTTCGTAGAAGTACTCCTCGTTGTGCGGCGGATCGCGTTCGTCGGCAACCGTGATCCGCAATCCGCGGTTCAGGAAGGCCAGCTCGCGGAGCCGGTTCGAGATCGTGTCGAAGTTGTAGTCTCTCTCATCCGTGAAGATCTCCGGATCCGGCTTGAAGGTGACCGTGGTACCGGTCTCCTTGGTCGGACCGAGCACCTGCAATTCGGTCTGGCGATCTCCGCGCGCGTAACTCTGCCGATAGATCTTGCCGCCGCGCCGAATCTCGACCACCAGCGATTCCGACAACGCGTTGACCACGCTGACACCCACGCCGTGCAGGCCGCCGGAAACTTTGTAGGTGTTTTTGTCGAACTTGCCGCCGGCATGAAGCATGGTCATCGCGACTTCGACACCGGGCAGCTTCTCGGTTGGATGCAGATCCACCGGAATGCCGCGGCCGTTGTCCTCGACCGTTACGGAGTTGTCGGGGTGAAGCGTTACGTCAATGCGCGTGCAGTAGCCTGCCAATGCTTCGTCGACCGAGTTGTCGACCACTTCATAAACCAGGTGGTGCAGACCGCGCTGACCGGTTGATCCGATGTACATGCCCGGACGTTTGCGGACCGCTTCCAGACCCTTGAGGACCTGGATCTGGCTGGCGTCATAACCCTTCGGTGTGTCCTTGTCCTTGGCCATAATGCTCGCGCTTGGAGTGGAAGATATTTCCTGGTTTTCGTGATACCCCTGCGGGCCCCGCGGGTTGCAGGAAAAGCACACCCGCGCTTGGCCTTCCGGACCGTCTACTGGTCCAGCATGAGAAACCGAATTTTCGAAATCTTGCCTCGGCCCCGGTCCCGGTTCAGCCGCCCTACAATCTCGCCTTCCATCAGCTTCAATTCCATGAGCCAGGCACTTGAGCGGACCCCGACCTGGAGCGTCCCGCGGTTAACCCGGAGCGGTACCGTGACCGCTGCAATCGCGGCTCCAACCCGCTCTGCCCATTCCGGAACCACCGACGCCTCTTCGATGCGTTCCCCTACCTCGGTGCCCGTGAGATAGGCCTTCAACGCATCGCCCAGCTGGGTGGGCCCTTTCGCCTTGGTCTTTCTCGTCCCTCGTCGCTCGTTGCTCATCGGCTAGTTCTCGATCGTCCCTTGTGCGATGCGCCATGACTCGAGTTGGCCTGACCGAAGCTGCAGGTCCGATTCCTTCGGTGCGGTCAGGACTACCTGTCCAGGCTGTTCGGTTTCGAGCAGGTCGAAGATGCGTACCGAGCGCGGACGGTCCAGCTCCGCGAAAACGTCATCCAGCAGGATCAGCGGGTTGCTGCCGCGCCGCGCCCGGATCGTATCGGCCTCGACCATGCGCAGCGCGATTGCGGCTGTACGCACCTGCCCACCCGATCCGTAATCGCGCAAATCGTTTTCCCCTGAGGTCAGAAAGCTGACTTCGTCGCGATGTGGACCAGCCAGCGTTGCGCCGCGTTCCCGCTCTCTCGGCGCCAGCCGTTCCAGCTCGGTGCGAAAGCCAGCTCGCAGCGCTTCGGCATCACCACTCATCGCCGCTTCGCCGCCGCGCGCGACCCCCGGCCGGTATTGCCATACCACATCGGTCCCGCCCGAGATCGTGCGATATCGGCGCGTGAATGCGTCTCCGTTTTGTTGCAGCCATTCAGCCCGCGCCAGCATGATGCTGGTTCCCGCATCCACCAATGCGTCGTCCCAGGCATGCATCGCCGCGGCCGCGCGCGCATCGCGCAGCGACGCATTGCGCTGCCGCAGCACCTGGCGGTATTGCTGCAATGCCGACAAATAGCCGGCGCGGTTGAGCGAAAGAACGATGTCCAGGAACCGGCGCCGCTCGGCGGGTGACCCGCGTACCAACTCGACGTCCGCAGGAGAGAAGATGACCGCACCCAATCCGCCCAGCGCATCGCCCAGCCGATCCGGCTCGACTCCATTCTGTGTGACTTTCTTGCGGCGGCCGCGCAGCTCGAACCCGGCTGTGATTTCCTGGTGACCTTTGCGGTTCGGGTCTGCCAGACGGCCGCGCACGTGAAATGCCTCGGCGCCGAAGTGTACGAGCTGCTCGTCCTGAGCCCCTCGAAACGAACGGAAGATCTCCAGGTAGTAAATCGCTTCCAGCAGATTGGTCTTGCCCGAGCCGTTCTCCCCAATAATGGCGACACCGGCGGCCGGGAACGATTCCTCCAGCTCGGAGAGATTTCGGAACTGACGTAACCGCAGTTCACGGAATGCGAGCGAGGTCGATGCGCCGCTCATTGGATGCTGGGCAATATACCCTTCAGCTGCGCCTCACGAAAGCAGAATTCACCACAGAACACGGGGATCACAGTGCATCCTGAGCGCACGACTTGCATTCACCACTCTGGATCATTTCTCTTGTAATTCTCTAATTGCGGTCAGCTCCACCGAAATGCATTTCGTCCGTTAAGACACGAACAGTTCTTTCGGGATCGCGCCCGCACGTTGCCACGAAAGTCAAGTTGTCCCGAACACCCGCCCGCTCCTGCTCCCCCTCCCGCTCCTGCTCACCGAACACCGACTCCCGAAATCCCGCAATCCCGCAATCCCCAAATCCCGATCCGTTCTCTGTTTCCCTGTGGTCACTTGCCCTGGAAGTCCGCTTTCCGTTTCTCCAGGAACGCCGCCATGCCCTCGCGCATGTCGGTAGTGCCGGCCAGCAATCCGAACAGATTCGACTCGAGGCGCAATGCATCTTCCGTGGTGCTGTTGTAACCGTGGTCGATCGCTTCGATGGCCAATGCGATCGCAACCGGACCATTCTCTATGATTTTTGCGGCATACCCTTGGGCCACACGCATGAGTTCGGTCAGCGGCACCACGCGGTTGACCAGTCCGATACGGAAAGCTTCCTCGGCATCGATCATCTCACCGGTCAGGATAAGCTCGAGCGCGCGGCCACGGCCCACCAGCCGCGGCAGGCGCACAGTGCCGCCATAACCGGGGATAATGCCGAGTTTTACTTCGGGCAGGCCGAGCTTCGCGTTTTCGCTGGCGAGGCGAATGTGACAGGCCAGTGCCAGCTCTAGTCCGCCGCCCAGAGCATAGCCGTTGATCGCCGCAATCACGGGCATGCGCATTGTCTCGATGAATCGAAACGCGTCCTGGCCGGCACGGGAAACTTCAATGCCGCTCAATGGTGTCATTTGCGCCAGCTCGCCGATGTCGGCGCCGGCGACGAATGCCTTTTCACCCGCGCCGGTCAGGATCACCGCTCGTACCAACGGATCCCCGTCCAGCTCCAGGAAGGTGTGAAACAGCGAAGTCACGATGTCGGCGTTCAATGCATTTCGCTTGTCCGGCCGATCCACGGTAACCGTTGCAATACCATTCGCCGTCTCAACCTTCACGTATTCATCAGCCATATCTTGCCCTTGTGTTCACGTGATCGTTCATTTGCAGTCTTTCCCCGGACTGGACCGGACCGTCGCTCGTCGCTCGTCGCTCTTAGCGGGCGCCGCCGGTTCCGCGCACGATCGACTCGACCAGCCGCGCTTCATCGAAATATTTGCGGGCGACCTCACGAATGCGTTCCGGCGTCACCGCACGAATCTGCGATTCGAAGTCGCGCAACTCGGACAGGCCGGGTCCGGCCAGCAGAGCGTGAATCAGGTCCTGCAGCTGCGCGCTGTTGGTCTGAGCCCGGATCTGCCGGGTCCCGATCGTGTATCGACGAGCGCGTTCCACTTCATCTTCTCGCAACAATTCCTCGCGCGTGCGCAGCAGCTCGACCAGCAGCGTGTCGCGCGCCTCGGTCTCACGCTCGGGTGAGGTCGCAATGTAGGCGATGAAAGCGCCTCCGAGCACACGCGCAATTGGGTACGCCGTCACGGTGTATGCGAGCGATCGGCGCGAGCGCAGCTCCTCGAAGAGGCGGCCGCCCAATCCGGAAATCGTGTTCGCCAGCACCTGCAGCGCGGGTAGATCCGCGTCCTGACGATCTACGCCCGGAAAACCGACCACCAGAGCGGTCTGTGCTTTTTCCCGCGCATCCGTGACTTGTACGGCAGACGCCGGCCAGACCGGACGCTCGGCGTGGACCTCCCCATTCGTTCGCGCACGCAGGGCACCCGCAACTGCGGCAGCGGCCGGTTCCGGATCGACATCGCCAACCACGAAGACGGTGGGTGAATTGCCGCGCACCTGACGATCGTGCCAGTTGCGCAATGTCGCGGCGTCGGTGCTTCGAACTGCCGATTCCAGCATTTCGAGCGGATAGCCGTACGCGTGATTCGGGAACGCTGCGCTCATGAAGAGACGCAGCGGGTAGCGGTACATGTCATCGCGCAGCTGTTCCAGGTCGGCGAGTGTGACCTGTTTTTCCCGTTCGACCTCCGCATCCGGGAAACTCGGATCGAGTGCGGCATCGAGCAGCAGATCGAGCCCGGTCTGGAAATGACGACGCGGCACCGTGATGCTCCAATCCAGCAAATCGGCGCCGACGCCGGGATTGATGGATGAGCCGAGCGCTTCCGCAGCCAAAGCGAGTTCCGTCGCCGAGCGCCGCGCCGTGCCTTTGATCGAGCTGCGGGCGGTAAGGCTCGTAAGACCGGCATGCGAGGCATCCTCGAATCCAACACCGGCTCTGGCCGCGAGCGCGATGGTCACCAGGGGGACCGACCGGCGCGGTTTGATGACAATGTCCAGACCCGTCGTCGTACGAAAGAATGAAACCTCATCCTCGATGCGCTGTCTGCGCAGACGGATCGGGGCGATCGCGGGTTGGACGTTCGGAGCGGGCGCAGCCACCGGCTTGAGTGGGGCTGCGCGCAAGGTCCTGGCGAGCTCCAGGTCCGAGCTCTCGAACGCTGGCGCCGGTTTCGGCCGGTAAACAAATACCGCGGCCTGCTCGACCTGCAGATAGCGTTCAGCGACTTCGGCCAACTGTTTCGGCTGCAATTCCGACAGTTGCGCGTGGTACGCATCAGCCAGTCGCCAGTCGCCGATCGACTGCCATTCGGCAAGGTGGTTCGCTTGGCCTTCCATCGACTCCAATCGTCTCACGGAGCGTGCCTCGAGAATGCTGCGTGCACGTTCGAGTTCTGCCTGGCTGATTTCACGCGCCGCCGCCGAGACCGTACCCGCAATCGCTTCCAGCGCCGCGCGGGTCGTCTCCGGCTTGAGCTCGGCGCTGATCTGAAAAACCCCGAGTTCGGTGGGGGTGTAATTGTGTGCGCCGATCGAAGTGACCAGTCCCGTTTCGCGGACATTGCGATACAACCGTGACGCGCGCCCCTGCCCGAGGATCACACTCAACAGATCGAGTGCCGGTGTATCCTCATGCGTGGCAGGCTGCGTGTGCCAGCCGATCTCGAGATGTGACTGGACCACGTCACCGCAGCGTTCGCGGAACCTGAAACCGGCGCGTGCCGGCTCGGCCGGCCCGCGATCGATCACCGGGTCTCCGGACTCGAGACCGCCATAATACCGTTCGATCATGGAGTGAGTGGTGTCGTGGTCGACATCGCCGGCGACGACCACGATGGTCCGCGCACCGCGATAGAACCTGCGGTAGTAATCCCAGAGCTGCTCGCGGGTCAGACTGGTCAGGAACGCTTCGGTGCCGATCCGCCATCGGCGCATACGGTGCGCATCGAACATGAGCTCATACAGCGACTCGGTGGCGAGTGCGGAAGGGTTGTCCAGCTTGCGTTTGGCTTCCTGGACGATGACCTGCAGTTCCCGCTTCAGCTCGTCCGCGTCGATCACACTGCGCAGCAGCGCATCAGACTGGATGGCAATGCCGTCTTCCAGCGAGCGTGACGGCAACACCGTGTAGTAGCTGGTGTGATCGTAGATCGTGGAGGCGTTCAGGTAGCCGCCAGCCGCTTTGGTTTCCTGTGCGATCTGCCCGGGCCCGCGAGTCGGCGTGCCCTTGAAGAACATATGCTCGAGCACGTGACTGATGCCGGCCAGATCATCGGGTTCGTCGAAGTACCCGACCTTGAGATAGGTGACTACCGCGACGACCGGAGCACTGCGATCGCTCCGTACAATCGCAGTCAGTCCGTTGCCCAGTACTCGCTGATCTAGGGTCGAAGGATCGAATAACTGCATCACACTCCGCGCCTGTGCTGCTTTTTTTCACGTCCAATTTGCCTTCCACAAGGCGCAAAAACGTAGGCACTACCTTATATTCGCGCCATGGAAAAGAACTTCCCGCCACCGGGGCGCAAGTTGCTGATCGGCATGGTGCATCTGCTGCCCCTGCCCGGTGCCCCCGGCTGGCAGGGTAGGTTGCACGATGTCATCCAACGCGCACTCGCCGATGCAGCCGTGCTCGAAGCTGTGGGTTTCGATGCACTTCTGGTCGAGAACTTCGGTGATGCACCATTCTTTCCTGATGCAGTGCCAGCGGTCACGACGGCTGCAATGACGGCTGTCATCGCGCGGCTGGCCCAGTCCACACGTTTGCCCTTCGGCGTGAACGTGTTGCGCAATGATGCAGCCAGCGCACTTGCTATCGCCGCGGCAACCGATGCCAGCTTCATTCGCGTCAACGTGCATTCCGGTGCGATGCTCACCGATCAGGGCTGGTTGTCGGGTCGAGCCCATGAAACCGTGCGGCAACGCGCGCAGCTGGGCGCACCAGTCGCGATCTGCGCGGATGTGCTGGTCAAGCACGCAATCGCACCGCCGGGTGCGGACCTGGCAGAAATTGCGCGAGACACACGCATCCGCGGGCAGGCCGACGTTTTGATCGTGACTGGGGCGGCCACGGGTGCGCCCACCGATCCCGAACGTGCAAAGACCGTCAAGACGGCATTGCCCGATACACCAGTCTGGATCGGCAGCGGCGTACGCGAGGCGACCGTGCGGCCACTGCTCGAGATCGCCGATGGCGCGATTGTGGGCAGCGCGCTCAAACGGGACGGCCGGGCCCACCATCCGATCGACTCCGACCGGGCCAAGGCCCTGATCCGTTCTGCTGGACGCTGATTGTCGATTGGGCGGCCACCGGCCCGCCCCTTGCTCTCTGTAGTCGATATGAGCACTGAGAACAAAAACCGGGCAATCCTCGAAGGCGCGGTACACGTCGCCAAACGCACATCCGCTGATGCCGTGATTCTGGCTGCGGCGCTCACGAACGAGAAGCGTTTCCTTCGGGATGCGCTCGAACCTGGGGTGCGGGTGATCACCGCGGCCGGTTCGACCGCCCGGCGATCCGCAATCGAAGACGGTGAGATGCTGGCACTGCCCGAAGTGAAGCTGCGCCGGCGCGGCCGCGCCAAGGTCGCATTGCTGGAAGGCCTCGCGTCGGGATTGTTGTTACCCGGTCAGCGAGTGGTCGTGATTTCCGGGAATGCCGTGAATGGAGAGTGTGAGCTCGACACGGTGGCGGTGATCGAGCTCGACGACGATGAAGACTACCTTGGCACGCAGAAGGATGCCCCACTTTCGATTCTGCGTGAAGTGTCCGACCCCGCGACGTTCGATGCCGTGCTCGGCCTGTGTGTCGAGCTCGGCCACGAGGGTAAGGAAGGCAAGAAAGTCGGTGTGCTGGTCTCCCTCGGCGACGCCGACAATGTACTCGAGCGCTCACACCAGATCGTGTTGAACCCGTTCGAAGGACACCCGGAAGAAGACCGCTGCGTGCTGTATCCTGCCGCCCGACGCGCTCTGCGGGAGTTCTCCGGGATGGATGGCGCGTTCGTGGTGCGCAGTGACGGCATCATCGTTGCCGCCGGCCGCTATTTGCAGGAACTGGCACCTGAGCACCTGGTGCCCTCGGGTCTGGGTGCCCGTCATCGCGCCGCCGCGGGAATCACGGGCAGTACTCACTGCATTGCATTTGCCGTTTCCGAAACCACCGGTGATACCCGCGTGTTTGGCGGCGGCCGTCTGCTCATGACCATCGAGCGATCGGATTGACGCACTTCTGCCCGGATGCGATTCTCCACGTTCCTGCATTCGGAGCCAGCTATGATCGTATATCTGAACGGCGATTTCGTTCCCTACCAGGACGCGCGCGTCTCCATCGATGACCGCGGTTTCCTGTTTGCCGATGGTGTCTACGAAGTCGCGCGCATCTATGACGGTCACATATTCCTGCTCGAGCGTCACCTCGAGCGTCTGCGCTACGGCCTGGGCGAGTTGCGCATCCGCGCCGATGTAGTCGACCAGATGCGCAACATCACGAGCCGTCTGCTCGAGCAGAACAGCCTGCACACCGGTGATGCCACGCTCTACATCCAGATCACGCGCGGCGCGGCGCCTCGTGCGCACGCGTTTCCGCCCGCGGAAACGCCGCCCACCATCCTGGTCATGACCAAACCGTTCAAGAATCACCCTGCCGCATACTGGGAGCAGGGCATCGCCACGATCACGGTGCCCGACATCCGCTGGAGCCGCTGCGACATCAAATCGATTGCCCTGCTGCCCAATGTACTGGCCAATCAGCAGGCCAAAGAGGCCGGTGCATTCGAAGCGCTCTATGTGTACGACCACGCCGTGATCGAAGGCTCGCACTCGAACCTGTTCGGCGTGCTGGACGGCGAGCTGCTCACCTACCCGCAGGGAGGCCACATCCTGACCGGCATCACCCGCCTGCTCGTCCTGGAGAAAGCAGAACAGCTCGGTATCCGCGCGCGCGAGGGATCCATACCGGAATCGCAAGTTTACGATGCCCAAGAATTGTTCCTTTCCGGCACTACTACGGAAATCATGCCGATCGTGAGCCTGGACGGCAAAACCATCGGCGGGGGCAAACCTGGCGTGATCACGCGCCGCCTGCGCGACGCCTATCGCACCTGGATCGAAGAAGACCGGCAGATTGCTACAACCGGCCATGGCGCCGGCTCCGCGCGGCGCGCATCTTAGCGCCCAACGAACATTAGGATCAGGGAGCAGGAAACATGAGTCGTTCGCTCAACAAAGTGATGCTGATTGGAAATGTCGGTTCGGAGCCGGAGATCCGGACCACCGGTGGCGGTGTCAAAGTCGCCAAGTTCTCGATCGCAACCAATCGCGTGTGGAACGATCGCAGCGGTCAGAAGCAGGAAAAGACCGAATGGCATCGCATTACTGCGTGGGATCGCATTGCCGATTTGATCGAGCAGTACGTCCACAAAGGTGATCGGTTGTACGTGGAAGGCTCCATCGAGTATTCGCAGACCGAAGATGAAAGCGGCAAGCCGCGTTACTGGACCGACATCGTCGTCCGCGAACTGGTCATGCTCGGCGGTGCTGGCGGACGGGACAGCGGTATGGGCGGCGGCGGCGCCTTCGAGCGTAGCGCCGGCCCGCAGCGCGCGGCGCCGCGGGCCAAACCTGCTGGCCAGGCTCAGCCCACATCACCGTTCGAGGCGGACGACGACGACCTGCCGTTTTGAGAGGGGTCGAATCAGCCCGGCGTCACGGTAGCGCACGCCGGGCTTTCGCCGTCTCCCGCTCCGGCGGCAACAACGGCTCGCTGGTCACCTTCAGTTCCGTCACCGCGAAGTAGCGCGGCACTGACTCCGAATCCAGAACTACTCCAATTCGCTCTGCCTGGTACTCACTCGCAGAAATCACCGTCCCCGTTTTCCCAATGAGCGCCGGGTCCTGCGGGAACTGACCCTGCACGATTTTGACCCGCGTGCCCTCGGGCAGCGCGGCATATGGTATGGCCATTGCTTGCTCCAGTGGCGGGCGGCCCAACGATGCCTGTCCCGGTTCCGTCAACGCAATCCCTTGCTGCACCGCGCATCACGGGATATTCTGGCCGCCGGTCCGAACCCTTATGAGGATTTCGCATGGCACATAACGGACAGCAACCCAACAAGCTAGCGCTCGCGGCCGGGTTCGGTATTGGCGTGAGCTGGATTGCGATGGCGTTGTTCGCACTCTCGAAATCATTCGCGGGGCTGAATCATCATCGCCCTGATTACGGCCTGGCCTGGGGATTGGTGGGTGTGCTGTTGCTGGCGGCGGGCACTTCGGCCGTCGTCGGAACCTGGTGGCACAACTTGAGGCCGGCCCATCACGACTAGGGCCTACAGCTTTTCCTTCCAGAAACCGAGCAACTCGTCATCGTAACGGTCCGGCTCTGCTGCATACGCGGCCGACCACTCCTCGAATGACGGCAGCGTATCGGCCAGCACCTCGGTCACCCGCGCGACCAATACACGGAAGGTCTGGTTCTCTCGCCATGCATCGGGTATGCGCACAGTCGCCGCATCCCGCTGCCACTGCAGTTCACTCGAGCTGGAAGCGCCAATAGCCACGACCGCGTCCGTTTCCGGTTCACGGCCGTGGCTCGCTCGTTCCGCCATCTCATAGATCTCGTCCGGACTCAGCGCCAGGAAGTGATCGGCCAGGCGGGCGGAACACCAGTCGAGGTATTTCGCGCGGAGCTCGGTCTCGCGCGCGTTTGGTGATCCCATGTTCCTTCGTCAGAGCATCGCCGTCGAACCAATCTTCGGCTTTTTTTACCGCAGCTCTTTCTTGCGAGGGGTCAGCGCGTCGGCGCCGCCCAGATTCCGCGTGCGCGCCGCCAAATGGTCAAAGATCGTGCGCCTCGTCATCGCGTAATACAGAATTCTACTCAGCATCTCGGGATCGTTGCGCTGAACCTCTTCCACTTCAGCCGCTACACTTTTCGGCAAATTCACTCGCAGCTCAACAGCACACGTATCCCACATATGCTCGACCTCAGCCAACGTCAGAATTTGATATTTTTTAGGATTGAACCCACCGCTTTGGAGGGTCCGGCGGATCCGCTGTCTTCAGGTTTTCAAGTCGCGGAAAGATAGACCTGCCTCCCGTGTGCGTCAAGCTTTTCCGTAACCCCAAGCAGTGAACATCGTTACCCAAGAAGTGCATAATTTGACAATGACTTACGGGATTCTGCCGGATTCGATTCGAGCGCATTTGTGACGCCAAAATCTGCTTTTGGTTACAACCTGGTGACCGTGAAAAATACGTGCCCCAAGGGTTATTGGTCGACGCGTGTCCGGAACAGATGTGAGACTTTCAAAAATTCCAGAATTGAGTTTTAAGGAAACTCGTTTTTCACCTTCGGGGAACACCCCCTCCCGGAGCACTCGAGCATCGTTGCCCGTGCGTTGACGGGCATGCACCGAGGGTTTAGCGTGAGTCATGTTTCCCCGGGCGGACGATGATCGCGCAGGATCGCAGAACAACCGGGCGGTGGTTGTGACTGGCGATTGGCGCGTTCGCTGCCGCTCGTTTTGCTTCCTGGAAGACGCAACGCGCCGGTGGACCGTGTTTTTGGTCACCTATCCGCGAGCTGACGGTCAGTGGCGCGGATACTTCATGTTCCGTTCGGCCGATTATGCAACCGTTGATGGCGAGATCCGGACGGCTGACCTGTTCGTTGAGACCACCGAGAACGGAGTCGACGCACGCGCACGTGCGCTGGGCCGTCCCTTGTTGCAAAACCTGCTCGACTCCGCGCTCCACACGTATGAGCGGCGACAGGCCGCTGCCGATTACAATCGCTGGTTTCGCCAGCTCCTGGCCGAGCGCGCTACCGAGCTGGCGCCGCACGCATTGCGCGCGGCCGTTGGGCTCACCTATGAACAGCTCCGCTCGCGTTACGAGTCCTATCGCATCGACCAGGTGTCACACCTCATCGCGCTCATGTCATCCGCCGATTTCAGGGGGCTGGTCGAGACCTTGCTCGAGGGCCGTGTCATCGATTTCCAGGCACGCGACCGTTTTCAGCTGGCCATGACGGTCGTGCAGGATCTGGAGCGCCGGCTGCCGCTGCCACCCTTAGAGGTCTGGGTCGACGATAACCTCGCCCACGCTGATGAGTATGATCGGTACACACACGCCCTTCACAATGGACATCCCATCCCCTGATGGCTCTTCCCAATCGCGAGTGGCTGCGCGCCAATCTGTTGAATCTGTTGCTGGTCTTCGTGCCGATCTCGTTTGCGCTCGAATACCTGCTGCACGCAAGCGGCATGGTGATTTTCGCGACATCCGCGCTGGCCATCATTCCGCTGGCCGGCCTGATGGGCCGCGCCACGGAACAGCTGGCTGAAACGCTGGGTGAAGGCATTGGTGGTTTGCTCAACGCGACGTTCGGTAATGCCGCTGAGCTCATCATCGCGATTGTAGCGCTGCGCGCCGGGCTCCACGACCTGGTCAAGGCGTCCATCACCGGCTCTATCATCGGTAACATCCTGCTGGTGTTCGGACTCAGCGCGTTTTACGGCGGTCTCAAGCACCAGTTTCAAAAATTCAACGCGACCGCGGCCAGCCTGGGCGCCACCCTGCTGGTGCTCAGCGCGATCGGGCTGGTCGTGCCCGCGCTGTTCCACATGGTTGGCGGCAGTGCGTCGGCCCGGACCGAAGGCGCGCTCAGTTTCGAGATCTCGATCGTATTGATCGTGACCTACATTCTGAGTCTCGTCTTTACACTCAAAACGCACCGGCATCTCTACGTCGGTGATGCCGGCGCCCACGCACTCGCAGAAGCCGGGGTCAAAACCGGCGGTACCGGCAGTGCCCTGGCGTTGCTGCTGGGTGCCACCGCGGGCGTCGCTCTCATGAGCGAAATGCTGGTAGGCGCGGTCGAGGACGCTGCCGAAACCCTCAACATGAACGAGGTCTTCGTCGGCGTGATCCTGGTTGCCATCATCGGCAATGCCGCGGAGCACTCGACTGCGATCCTGATGGCAGGCAAGAACAAGATGGATGCTGCCATCAATATTGCCGTCGGCTCCTCGATTCAGATCGCGCTGTTCGTTGCACCCGCCCTGGTTTTCCTGAGCTACGTAATCGGACCGCAGCCCATGGATCTGATCTTCACGACCTTCGAGGTCGTGGCGGTCGCGATCGCCGTCAGCATCATGGCCTTCATCTCACAAGATGGAGAAACCCACTGGATGGAGGGCGTGCAGCTGCTGGCTGTCTACATCATCCTCGGGATGGCCTTCTACTTCCTGCCCGTGCACTAGCTCGGTGGCGCGCCGCGCCGCCGAGCTAGATGCCGAAGTCAACCGGCTTGGGTTGCTCCCCCGTGTAGTCGTAAAAGCCGCGTTTGGTTTTCCGCCCGTAGTACCCCATGCTCACCATACGCTTGAGCAGCGGTGGCGGCGCAAAACGCGTCTCACGGTATTCCTCGAACATGATATCGGCGATGCGAAGCAGCGTGTCGATGCCGACGAAGTCGCCGAGTGTGAACGGGCCCATCGGGTAGTTCGTCCCCAGCACCATGCCCTTGTCGATGTCTTCGATGCTGGCCAGGCCCTGCTCCAGACAGCGAATCGCATCGAGCATGTACGGCACGAGCAGCCGGTTCACCACGAAGCCGGATGTGTCCTTGGCTTCGATCGGCTCCTTGCCGAGCGACTTCGCAAAATCGTAGGCCGTTCGAAAGGTCTGCTGGCTGGTTGCGATGGTGCGAACCACCTCGACCAGCTTCATGACCGGCACGGGATTGAAGAAATGCAGGCCGACTACGCGATCCGGACGCTGCGTCGCCGCGGCCATGTCCGCGATCGTGAGTGAACTCGTGTTGCTGGCAAAGATGGTGTGTTCCGGGCAGACTCGATCCAGCGTGCGAAACATGTCGTTCTTGAGCTGCAGATCTTCCGTCACCGCCTCGATGATCAAATCACAGTCCTTCAGCGCTTCCAGCTCGGTCGTCGTGCGGATCAGCCCCATTGCCGCGTCCCGCTCCTCCGCCGGAAGCTTCCCCTTTTCGACCGCGCGTCCGAGACTCTTTTCGATGCTTCCTTTCCCTTTCTTCGCCAGGTCTTCACTCACCTCCCTCACCCACGTCTCATATCCCGCCTTCGCGCTGATCTCCGCAATCCCACTCCCCATCAACCCACACCCCAACACCGCCACCCTCCTGATCTCAGCCATCGCCCCCCCAATAAAAAATTTGAATTTGAATTAATTTGAATTCCCAATTCTGAAATTTGAAATTGAATTCGAATTCGAAATCGAACTCAGATCGACCCGAACCGCGATCCGCGATCCGCGATCCGCGATCCGCGATCCGCGATCCGCGATCCGCG
>JBBDWZ010000052.1:0-7748 GCA_040902615.1 Gemmatimonadota bacterium
GCCAATGCGATAGGGAAACCGACCAATGCGATGCCTGTTACCAATGGATAGAACCAGCCAGCGACCGGCACGGCGTTGCCGACCATCTCTTCCGTCTGCAGTACGATGAAGCAGGCTGCGGCATAAGTCGCCGCCACCTGGTAAACGTGACGCCGCCGCAATTGCCAGAAGAAATCGCTGAGCCTGCTACGTGGCTTCACCGCGTCAGGCTCGGCGACCAGGCCGCCCACATAAGTACGGGGTGGTGTGCTCCAGCGCCAATTCAGCGCGCGCGCAGCCAGGCGGCGCAGTGCGGCCGGGTTATCCAACGGCTTCTCCGCAAAATCAAACGCCCCCAGCCGCATCGCTTCGACCGCCGTAGCGATCGTACCGTGCGCAGTGAGTACGATCACCTGCAGTTCCGGCCATTCCGCCCGCGCGCGCCGCAGCACATCCATCCCCTGCAGCTCGCCCGGCATTCGCAGATCCAGGAACAGCACATCGAACGGACGGTCCTGCAAGTGCTGAAGCGCTTCTGCCGCGTTGGCCGCGGTTTCGACCTGGTGCCCCGCTTCGGTCAGGACATCCGAAAGAAAGCTGCGGATGCCAGCTTCATCATCGACCACCAGTATCGCTGCAAGTTGGGGCATTGTGCTTTCACCAGATCGTGAAGTGTTCGGGTGCTGGCTGGGTCGGCGCAGCGCCGACTGGACCACCGCTGGGATGTTTGATGCCCCTGAGCCCACGCCCATCCTCATTCCCCATTTTATTCCCCCATTCCATATTCCCTATTCCCCCATTCCCATCTTGGCATGCGCGAAATGCAGCGAGTGATCCCAGCCACAATGCAGTACGCTAGTTCAACGCTCTCTGTGCGTTGATTTCGCCGGTGTAATAATCCAGCACGGCATCCTGCAGCAGTACCTGTGTCCGCGCACGCACTGCTGCGCTGCTGGCATCCACGAAATCGGTGCGGGTCTGGCGTACTTCGAACAGCGTTGCGACACCGGCCTGGTAACGCAATTCGGTCGCCTTCAATGCCTGATCGGCGGCCGTCAACCGTGCCTGTGCTGCCTCCAGGCTGGCCTGTGCCGATTTGCGGTCGAGCGCGGCGCGTTGAACATCCATCGCCACCTGCCGGCGCAGATCCGCGAGCTCGAGTTGCGCATTGTCGGCCGTAATACCGGCGCGTTGAATCGCACGGCTGGTCGCTCCGCGATCGAATACGGGAACCGAAACGCCAATGCTGAGCGAGCCGCTCTGGCGCTGATCCAGCTGATTGGAGAGACCGAGCACGCTCGAGCTCGAATAGTTCGAGCCGTAGCCGGCTGACAAACTGAGCGTGGGCCAGCGGCTGGCCTTGGCCACACTCACACTTTGCTCCGCTGCACCGACCCGCGCGTCCGCGGCGCGCAGATCCACTCGCGCGCTCAGCGCCCGCGCAATCATCGAGTCCACGTTCAATGCAGTCGCATTGCCGGCCTCCAGCTCAGGCGTGACGAAATCGTACGTCGCCGTCGGCTCGAGCCGCATCGCCTGGACCAGGTCGAGTCGTGCCACCTCGAGAGAACGCTGTGCATCCACGCGCACCGACTTCGCACCGGCTACCGCGGACTGTTGCTGGTACAGCTCGGCGATGGGCCGGCTGCCCGCCTTGACCATCTGATCGACTTCCGCCTCACGCTTCTGCTGCGCGGCAAGGTTCTCGGTCGCAACACTGACCTGTTCCTGCGCCTCCAGCAGCGTCAGGAAACCGCCGACCACGTTGAACACAACAGTTTGTCGTGTACGCTCGGCCGACAGCGAGCCGGCATCGGCATCCAGGCGTGCACTGCGCAGATTGGCGAGGTTGGCAAAACCATCGAACAGCGTGACGCTCGAGTTGAGCCGCAGGTTCACGCTGTTCGTGGTCTGACCGATCAGCCCGCCTTCCGCCTCACTGAACGCGCGCCCATAACTCTGGCCTCCCGATGTGGACAGGCTCAGCGACGGCAGGAAGCGGGATTTCTGCTCCGCTACCGCGATCTGGTCGAGTGCCACGTTGTTCTCCGCGAGCGTTACTTCGCTGCTCTGCCGGACTGCAATCTGAATCGCATCCTGTAATGTGATGCGGCGTGGCGACTGCGCGTTTGCCGTTGCCGCCATCGCCACTACCATCGCCATCGCTGGAACGTATGCCTTCATTTCGTGATTCTCCTTATTCGTAGCGCAGAGCTTCGATCGGATCGAGCCCCGCGGCCCGGCGGGCCGGGTAGTAGCCAAAGAAAACACCGACCAGTCCGGCAAAACCGAGCGCGCCTACCATGGTCACCGGTGAGATGCGCGTGCTCCAGCCGGTGATCCAGCCCAATGCAGTGCTGCCGCCGAAGCCGACCAGCAAGCCGATCCCGCCGCCGATCACGCCGAGAACCAGGCTCTCGACCAGGAACTGTTTGAGTACATCGGATCCGCGCGCGCCCATGGCCAGGCGCAGGCCGATCTCACGCGTACGCTCGGTTACCGATACCAGCATGATGTTCATGATGCCGATCCCACCCACCAGCAACGAGATGCTGGCGATCGCGGACAGCAGCAGGGTCATGACCTTCGTAGTTCCTGAAGCCGCATCGGCCAGGTCCGCCTGGTTGCGCACCTGAAAGTCATCGGGCTCACCCGCGCCCAAACGATGCACATCGCGCACGATCAAACGGATTTCCTCCTGTGCCTTTGCGATGTCAGACGGTGCGAATGCACTCGCCAGGATCTGCGGAATGAAGGTGCGGCCGGACAGCCGGCTCTGCACCGTTGTATACGGCGCGAGTACCACGTCGTCCTGGTCCGAACCGCCCGCCGTCTGTCCTTTCGCCGCCAGCACACCCATGACCTGGAACGGCACATCCCGGATGCGGATCTGCTGGCCGACCGCATCGCCATTGGGAAACAGCGAATTGGCGACCGTCTTGCCGATTACGGCAACCTTGCGCATGCCACGCACATCGGTGGCGTCGAAGAAGGTGCCCGACTCCACTGGCCAATCGCGGATAGTCTGGTAATCGACATCGACACCATTGATCATCGTGCGCCAGTTGCCCGCGCCGCCCACGATCTGCAGCCGGGAGACGATGACCGGCGAGACACCCGAGACCAGTGAGCTCTGCGAGCGCATGGCCTCGGCGTCCTCGAGTGTCAGCCGGCTCATGCTCTGCGCACCCTGGCTGACACCGCCCGCAACCGCCGCACCCGGACTCACCACGATCATGTTCGTGCCCAGGCTCTTCACCTGCGCTTCGATCTGCGCCTGCGCGCCCGAGCCGATCGCGACCATGATGATGACCGCGCTCACGCCAATGATGATGCCGAGCATGGTGAGCAGCGTTCGCATCTTGTTCTTGATGATGCTCTTGCCGGCAATCTGCATCAGTGCTCTGGTCTTCATGCCGCACCCACCAGTTCTTCTGCATCGCTGAATTGAGCCAGGTCGATGCGCGCGTTGCGCCGGTTCCTGACCTGCTCATCGCGCACCACGCGGCCATCCCGCACCTCGACCACCCGCTGCGTGTAGCGTGCGATGTCGGGCTCGTGCGTGACCAGCAGGATGGTGACGCCTTCCTCGTTCAATTCCTGGAACAACGCCATGACTTCCATTGAAGTACGTGTGTCCAGGTTGCCGGTTGGTTCATCGGCCAGCAGCAAGGCTGGCCTGGTGACCAGTGCGCGCGCTATCGCCACCCGTTGCTGCTGTCCACCCGACAACTCGCTCGGATCGTGATCCAGGCGGTCGCCCAGGCCAACTCGCTCCAGTGCTTCACGCGCCAGGATTTCGATCGCCTGCGTCTTGCCGCTGCGATCGTAGAGCAATGGCAATTGCACGTTGTCCAATGCACTCGTGCGTGGCAGAAGGTTGAAGCCCTGAAACACGAAGCCAATCTTCTGATTGCGCACATCGGCCAGCTCATCCTTGCTCATGCCGTCGACCCGCTTGCCGTCGATCAGATACGTGCCGCTGGTCGGACGGTCGAGACAGCCGAGAATGTTCATGAGTGTGGACTTGCCCGAGCCGGACGTGCCCATCACCGCGATCATCTCGCTGCGCTCGACCTTCAGGCTGACGCCGCGCAATGCGCGCACTTCGGTCTTGCCGGTCTGGTAGACGCGTGCGAGATCTTGGGCTTCGATTACGTGATTCATGATTTCCACCTCAAAAGCCGCGCGGACCACCAGGCCCGCGTGGTTGCTGGCTCTGGAACGGATTGGCGGCAGCCGCCGGCTGCTCCCCGCCCGTGGTTACGCCGGCAATGACCTCGAGCGATTCCTCGAGCCCTTCACCGCTGACCTCCGTGAATTGTCCATCCGTGATGCCCGTGCGCACACGAATCATTTGCAGCTCGCCCTCTTCATCGACGTGCCAAAGCATCACGGGTCGCGTCCGCGCGCCACCCGCGCCCTGTCCAGCGGTCGACACCGGCACTCGTGCTGTCCCTCCAGTGCCGTTCCGCGATCCGCGATCCGCGATCCGCGATCCCGCGGCCGCGCCGGTGCCGCTTGCCGCAACGTTGCCGCTTGTCGCCGCGCGCCGCGCCGCCATTGCCTCGCGCATTGCTGCGGTTGGCTGGAAGCGCAACGCCGCATTCGCCACTTTGAGCACGTTCTCCTCACGCGTTACCTGGAACTCCACGGTTGCGGTCATGCCCGGCAGCAGCGCACCATTGGGGTTCTGCACCTGCACCACGACGCCGTAGCTCACCACGTTGTCCTGTGCGGTCGATTGCAGCCGGACTTGTTCGACCTGGCCGCTGAACTCGCGATCGCCGTAGGCCTGCACCGTGAAGCGGACCGGCTGCCCGTTCTTGATCCGGCCGATGTCGCTCTCATCGACCGAGGCCAGGATCTCCATCTGCGACAGGTCCTGTGCAATGACGAAGAGCTTGGGCGCCGAAGTGCTGGCCGCGACCGTCTGGCCGACATCGACACTGCGCTCAACCACGATGCCATCGATCGGCGCGCGGATTTCCGTGTAGCCCAGATTACGACGCGCGCGCTCCAGGCCGACGGCGGCCGACATCTGGCTGGCCACGGCGACTGCCCGCGCGTACTGCGTCTGCTCGAATTCACTGTCCGTGATGATCTTTTGATCGTGCAGCAGACGGTTGCGCGCATACTCACGCTCGGCCTTTTCCAACTCCGCCTGACTGCGTGCAACACTCGCCTCGGCAGCACGTACCTCGTTGTTCAGAATCGTCGCGTCGATTCGTGCCAACAGCTGTCCCTTGCGCACACGATCGTTGAAGTCGACCAGGATCTCGGCCACCTGCCCCGATACCTGCGTGCCGACTTCGACCGTCTCCGTTGCCTGCACCGAGCCCGTCGCCGAGACCACCTCTTCGATCGTGCCTCGCTCGATCGCGACCGTGCGATACGTTTCTGCCGTATCCTGTGTGCGAAATGCCGCGACCACCGCCGCAGCCACCAGCAACACCGCGCCCACCATCCAAAGCTTCCTGATTTTCATGTGCTCACCCATCTCGAAGATGCCCTGTAACCCACCACCCCTAAGGCACTCGCCATACCGATGAGCAACCATTGCCGGCCAACATATTTTCGCACCTTGCCGCACTCTATCCTGCGCGATCCGCAGTCACATCTGCGGAATCCGCAGCAATCCGTCACGCCTGACACCCCCGGGTCACCCAAACTCCCGAGATGAAAAAGGAGGCAGGGCTTGCTCGCTCAGTCCCTGCCTCCAAAACCGTGTCGTTCGCGGAAAACCGCTTCCAGCTATATGTGAGTCTCTTCTCGGCTTTCTGCTTGCGAGACCGTCACTGTACCTGCTTTCTGTTTCCGTCTCTGCTCTGCTTCCGAGACCGTCACAGTACCTGTCTCTATCCCTGATTCTGACGGGACTGGTTTTGTCTCTGACTCTGCAGTTCCTGCAGGTTCCGATCGAATTGCACTCGCTGTGGCGTCGTAAGAATGCCTCGCACGCGTGCAATCATTTGATCGCGCTGTGCTTCCATCTGTGCTCGCCGTTCGCGCATTACTGCCGTGTCTCCACGCATCGGAGCCCCGCCGCGACCAGGACGCCGTTCGCCCTGGATCGTATCGCCACGCGGGAAGGCACGCCGGGCAACGCGGGCACTATCGCCACGAGGCGACCCTTTGGACGTTCGCCACGACGCAGCGAGTCACCCCGCTCACGCCTGACCGCCTGCCCACGCAGCGCGCCACCGGCGGACCGTACTGCAGAATCCGCACAGGACATTTGCAGCGTGCGGTTTTCGCACGTGCGCCGTGCAGGATTCGCAGACGATTGCAATGCAGATTCTGCGGGGTACCGCCGGCACAACGGGTTTTTCGGAGCACACGGGTTGCCACTGGGATCGCGCACGAAACCAGTTTTCACAACGATCTCAGGACTCAACCAATGAACCCGATCCAGCCAATCGATGCGGACGCGCGCACACAACTGACCCGCCGGGAACTGCTCGGCTTTGCCGCCAAAGGTGCCGCCAGCGTGGTGGTCTCGCAGGCGCTGCTCGCCCGCGGTGACGCCGTCTCCAGCCAGCAAATCACGATGCCAGCGGACAGCACGATCATCACTGACCCGACGACCGTCGCTTGTGTGCAGACTGCAGCGCTCACCGAAGGGCCGTTCTTCGTCGATGAAAAACTGAACCGCTCCGATATCCGAAGCGATCCAGCCACCGGCGTGGTATCAGCGGGCGCGCTGCTCAACCTGAAGTTCAATGTCATGCGAGTGTCGAGCGGGGCGTGCACACCGCTCACGGGCGCGTACCTCGACGTCTGGCACTGCGACTCCGCCGGGACGTACTCCGACGTTTCGGGCGCGGGCAACGGCGCGGGCGGCGCCGGCCGAAAATTCCTGCGCGGCTACCAGGTCACCGATGCAAACGGCGTCGCGCAGTTCACGACCGTTTACCCGGGCTGGTATCGCGGTCGCGCCGTGCACGTACACTTCAAACTGCGCCTGTTCGCGGGTTCATCTGCCACCTACGAGTTCACGTCACAATTCTTTTTCGATGAAGCGCTCACCGACGCGGTTCACGCGCAGAGTCCTTACAACAGCAAAGGCCGCCGCAACGTGGTGAATATTTCCGATGGCATTTACAACAGTTTGTCCGCGGAGGAAAAATCGGCGCTGACACTGAGAACATCGCCTGCGGGCAGCGCCTACACCGGAGAAATCACACTCGGAGTTCGCGTGGGTTGAGCGGCCGGCGTCAGCCGCGTCCGGCACACAGACCCAGCCTTACCGAACGGTGACTCGCCGCATGGCTGTGCCTTCGACCATGTGATCGAAAAACTCCATGCCGCTGGTTACGCGGGCAAACACCGTGTAGTCGTGGTCGAGTCGCACGTTGTCGATCAGGTTGATGTAAATCTGTGCATCGCCGGTATCGCGTCCCCGCGTCGAGATACCAACCGTGCCACGCCAGTTCTCGGCGCCCAGTTCGTCACGCGTGAACGCGCCATCGCCCGCGTACTCGTTGGCGTTGGGACTTCCGCCCTGAATCACGAAGTTGGGCGCGATGCGATGGAAGGTGAGCTCATCAAAGTAGCCGGCGCGAGCCAGCCGGACAAAACGTGCGGCATTGGCTGGTGCATCGAAGGGCAGCAGCTGAAACTCTACCTGGCCATCCCGCAGTTGAATCACCACGCGAGTCCGGGCCAGCGCTTCGGCTTCGGCCAACGTCGGCAGCGGAGTCGGTGGCGGTGTGCTCGGCTCGGTCTGTACTGCGGTGCCCGTCCAGGCCTGAAGCGTCTCCGCCGCG
>JBBDWZ010000053.1:0-7742 GCA_040902615.1 Gemmatimonadota bacterium
GGCGACCGGAATCAGTTCTCTATTCCCAATTCCTTATTCCCCCATTCCGCATTCCCATTAGCCAGCATCCGGTTTCAACACAGACGCACACCCACTCCAGGAGCTGTGATTCATAATGCTTACTGCACTCGTACAGCCCACACCGTGACGAAAGCGGGTAACGGGCTGCCTGCGCCATCGCGGAAGCGGATGGCGGTGGTCGGCCGGCCGGTACCACTGATCTCGTAGTAGGCGCTCGATCCCGCACGCACATTGAACGCGTCGTTAAACGCCGCAAAGCCGCGCAGGCGTGGGTTCAGATCGGCGTTGGGCGTCTGCCAGGCCGCTGCAATGTCGCGAAGATTCCAGTTGGCGTACTGGAATGCACTCGCCGCGGGATAGCGGTTGTCGATGTACAGCATCGGCGCCCACTCGTTCAGCATGCTGGCGATCGGACGATTCAGGACTCCCTGCAGCTCGGCAAAACCACCACCACCACCCGTGTAATCCGAGAAAGCGCGCAGATACTGCTTCTGGTTGGCCGCACCGCCGAGATTCCGATCGATGGTGAATTTGATCAGGCTCCAGGGCAGACCATACATCAAACGAATGGCGAAGCTGCAGGGACCGGGATGCCCGGTCGCCGCCGTCGATCCGACCCAGCTGCATTCCTCTGGCGTCGCGTTGACCTTGTTGCCCTGAAAGTCGAAGCCGAAGTAGGCCAGATAATCGCCCATGTAGCCGAAGAAGTTGCGCGGGTCGGCACCCAGCGTGGTGTAAACGGTGTTGCGCCCGTAGTTCTGGCCGGACAGCAGTCCGATCATCTGGAAGCCGGCAACCTCCTGGGCCGCGGTGGCGAGACCCTCAGCCAGCCACGACACCATGAATGGCGCGCCCACCGCGCGGCGCCGTGAGCCCTGGATGATATGAGCGAACTCGTGCGCCAGCAGGTGCGTGAAATCACCGGTGAGGTTTGCGATCGTGTATGCAGTGCCGAATTGCGCACTCGGATCGGGAGCTCGCATATAAAATACTTCGCCCTCGTTACTGGCCGGACACTGCGTGCTGGTGAACAGGTCGCCGAAGCTGACAAAGCCGAGTGGCGCATTGGTGATACGATTGACTTCCTTGGTCACGACAATCGCGATGCGTGCGTTTCCGTCGACATCGCTGGGCGCTCCGAAATTATCGACATCGATCCCGTAGATGGTCGCGAAGTTGCTGCCGGCCTGATCGTACACTGACTGATCGAGCGGCGCCGGATTGCCGATGTCCTCCAGGAACACCGCCTGCGCGGTGATCTTGCGCACATTGACTGTGAGATTGCTCGATTGCGTGCAAGTGTTCCCCGAATAATTCGGGATGCGCACCATGATCTGCTGGCCTTCCTGCACCGTACCCGGCACGCTCGGCACGGTGGCGAAGCTGGATCGCATGCGCGCACTGGCAGCGATTGGCTCGAGGAACGCACGCTGCCGTTCATAATTCGCAGCGGTACTCTCCAGATGCTGCCGCCAGCGCGCGGACGCCTCGCTCTCGAGCGCCGAATTGATCGCGGGACCGGTTGGCCGCAGCGATGCAACGGCCAGGGGCTCCGACGAAATCGAACCGGTCGGGACGCCCGCGCTGACTGTAACCGGCGTGAGCGTGGCCACCGTCTCCGAGATCGATTGCACACCAACCACGTACCGCTCGGTGGCGGTAGTCGCATCGAATTGCAGGCAGCGCGCGCTCGCGCCGGAAATCACGGTTTGCTGTCCAACCGTGAGAGCCACGAAGCTCGCCGGGGACACCGGGTGTGCAATCGTATTGCTGCTGGCGCCACCTGTATTGACGATGACGCTGGCGTTGCCCTTCGGCCGGCAGTCGAAGCTGGGCACCGTAACCGTGAGCGTGGTCGCGCTAGCCTGCGTCACCAGCGCGGCTACGCCATCGATCGTGACTGAATTCGACGCCGCAGTCGCACTGAAGCCGCTGCCGGTTAGAGTGGCAGACTGACCTTCGACCAGAGTCGCCGGATTGATTTGCATCAACACGACGGCGCTCGGCGCCGTCACGTTCACGGTGACGTTCCCGCTTACGCCTTCGGCCGCGGCACTTATGGTCGTGCTACCGGACACGACTCCCGTGACCAATCCACTCTGGGAGACGGTCGCGATGCTCTGATTCTGGCTGGACCAGGCAAAAAGCTTCCCGGTAATGGCCGCGTCCGCGGCGTCACGCGCAGTTGCGATGAGCTGTACCGTCTGTCCTGCTGGAACGCTGGCTGGACTCGGCGCAACGCTGATACGGGCGATCAGCGTCGTTACCGTAACATTGGCCGAAGTACTTCGGCCTTCGGACACCGCCATGATCTGCGCCGTGCCGGGCGCCACGCCGGTCACCAGGCCGGTGCCATCCACGCGCGCGATTCCATCATTTCGAGCTGGTCCACGAAACCGAGCGGCCGGTGAGCAGATTGCCCGATGCATCGCGAGTCTGTGCGGTGAGTACCTGGCTCGCGCCCACAGCAACCGAGAATTGAGGCGGCGCGACCGTGATGCTCGCCACCGGCGTCGGTCCAACCGGTCCGGGATCTTTGGCACCATCACCGGAGCATGCACCCAGAAGCAGAATCGGAATTGCAAAAAAAGAGCGGAAGCGCAGCATGAAACCCTCGTCGGCTAGCTGGCGGCTCGAATACGGGATCGCCTGATGGATCAAAGGCGAGAAGAAGAATGGACCTGAGCGGGATCGAACCGCTGACCCCCTGGTTGCAAACCAGGTGCTCTCCCAGCTGAGCTACAGGCCCTCATGAAGAACGGAGGCCGGGTGGCCTCCGTTCTTCAGGTGATAAAAACTAGCCGTGCAGTGCTCGATGGTCAACCGCGCGCAGCCATGTCAACTGTCACATATCGCTCGCGGTAAGCGAGCTCGAGTCTGGCGAGGTCGAGGACTTCTTCATCGGTGAGCCAGCCATTGTCCCACAGTATGGTGAACGCGTTGCGCGCGCGTCCCAGCCGATCACGCCGCGCAGATCCGGGCGCGCCGCGCTTGTAGGAAATCACACAGCCGCCCCAGCTGCCCCGAATCACATCACTGTGGGCCAGATCCTCAACCAGCTGCACTACACCATCGTAACTGAAATCAGCCAACTCCCAGCGAAGCTCGCTGAGGGCATCTGCTCGATGAGTTTCCGAGTAGCGCTCGAGTGAATTCTGCATGAGCACTCCTTTCTGCTGCGCCCCGCGGGACGCTCGCAGAAGGCGTGCCGTTGGAAGAATCAGGCGGTTCGGCCGGGGATCTTCTTGATTTCCGCGCGCCGCGCGCGAGCCGCGGCCAGCAGGATCGCGGCGGTGAGCTCCGTATCGTCGACCAGGAACAGCATGCCGGAGCCGTCGGCGGCCGTCCCCAGTCGAATGCCGTCGCTGTACAGCTCGAGTGTGTCCAGCTTGACGTGCGGCAGCATCGCAGTTTTGCGCGCACCACGGAACAGTGTGCGCCGACTGGTTACCAGCATCATGCCCAGGTCGAGCGGCAATACTTCGTCGCTCTGTTGCAGGGCGGCGCGCTCACCGCCGACATGAAATGGTGTATTGGCATCCACCTGAAACGTGTGGCGTGCGAGCGGTGGTTTGGCCGCGCCGGGAATGGTCAGCTTCTGGGCCAGTCGAGCTTGTACGACCCAGTGACAGATCTCCGCACCATCCAGGTCGACCGGTGCACTCACTTTCGGCAGTTCGCCGCGCTCAATGCCGGCCAGCACGTGCACTCGCTGGAGCTGGTCACGATCATCGCGCAAATCGGTTTCATTGAGACCGAGCAGCTTCTGCAAACGCTGCAGCGTCTTGTCCTCATCCGATGTAATGCGCGAATCGGCCATCGCATTGCGCAGCGCACGACGATAGATGGTCAGGGCAACCATGCGCACTTCCGCTTCCGACAGCGCATGATCCTGCCGCACGTTGGCCAGCTCCTCCGCTTCCTCTTCGGTCAGAACGCCATCCGCCAGCGCATCCTCGAGATGATGCTGATACAGCTCCCGCGCGCGGATCCTCCGCTTGCGCAGGAAAAAGCCGGCCAGACCTGCGACCAGGGCAGACAGAGCGAGAGCGCCAAGGATGGTGAACTGCATGTTCAACGGTAATGCCGGGACCCATAATGCGCGAGTCTCACAACGCTGTTAGCTTATTTTGCATCGTTCCTTTCCATCGATAATTTTTTCACATTTTCGGAGGCTGTATGCGCGCCGCAATGCTTTTCGCCGCGCTGGTTTGCTCGGCTGCACCCGGATTGGCACAAAGCCACGATCATGGCAAACTGCCGGAAGTTACAGGTGGCGGGAAATTCCCGGCCGGCTGGCAGGCTCGCCGTGATGACAAGGCCGCCGGCGCGGAGCTCGACAATGTGAAACTGGTGGCCATGGGCAGCGGACTGCACGCCACCGTCGGCCGCACCAACGCTGTCCTGTGGAATCCTGTGAATCACATCGTCAACGGCCAGGTCGTGCATCAGCAGAAACGCGACTACCTGAAGCCGGCTGGTGTGGTGGGACTGCGGGTGAACATGTACCAGGACATGCACGTCGCAAACTTCAGCGTGAAGTCGCTGGCCAGGTGAGTACGCACACGGAGCCGCGGGCGCTCGGTGAATTGTTGACGCCCGCGGCGATCGTCGATCTGAATTGCATGGCGGCCAACCTCGACCGCATGGCTGCCTACGTCAAACGCACCAACCTCACGCTTCGACCGCACACCAAAACGCACAAGACGCCGGAGTTCGCGGCCGAGCAGATCAGACGAGGAGCGGTCGGCCTCACAGTGGCCACACTGCGCGAGGCCGAGGTGATGTCGGCGGTGAGCGACGACCTGTTGCTCGCCTATCCACCGGTCGGACCGCAAAAGCTGGCGCGTCTTTTCGATCTGCCTGATCACGTGCGCGTCACAGTCGGCCTGGATTCGGTGGAAGCGCTCGAAGGACTCGCCGCATACGCGCTGGTACGCGGTCGCAGCGTTGGCGTGCTGGTCGAAATCGATGCCGGCATGCACCGCGTCGGAATTGGTGAGCCTGCAACTGCCGCGAACTTGTCACGGCGGATCGCCGACCACCCCAACCTGGTTTGGCGCGGTCTGATGTTTTACCCCGGTCACATCCGCGAGCCGGTCGACCAGCAGGCCGCGTCATTGCGCGCGCTGCAGGAAACAATGGACCGTTTTGCTGAAGCACTCGAGCGCGTCGGACTCACGCCCGACATCGTCAGCGGCGGGTCGACGCCGGCAGCGTTTCAATCGCATCAGGTCGATCGGCTTACCGAAATCCGGCCCGGCACCTACATCTTCAACGATCGCACGACCGTCGCCGTCGGCGCCTGTGCATTCGCAGACTGCGCCTACACCGTGCTGGCCACGGTGGTCAGCACGTCGGTACCCGGTCAGGCCGTGGTTGATGCCGGCTCGAAGGCGCTTTCACGCGAGGACATTCGCGGCGCGGATGCACCGGGTTTTGGCGTGCTGCTGGACCAACCCGATGTAATGGTCAAGGGAATGTCGGAAGAACACGGACTGCTCGATCTGAGCCACACCGATTGGCGCCCGCGCATAGGCGAGCGCGTGCGCATCGTGCCCAATCACGTGTGCGTCTCAGTTAACCTGCACGATCGGCTCTGGGGTGTTTACGGCGATGTCATCGAAACGTCGTGGCCGATCCAGGCGCGCAACTGGTCCGCCGCTCCAGCCGCGGTTCCCGCAGGCGGATGACCCTGTCCACTTCGGCGGACGCGACAAGTGATGCATACGGAGGTCATGGTCTGAACGTCGAGTCTGCAGTGACCGGGCAATCGTCGCGGAACGACGCCGTTTTCCCGAAAATGTCAGAAGTGGCCTCGAGCGTGCCTTAGAGAACAACGGGGGTTAAGAGGGAGAGGATCGGCTCTCCCGACGCTGGGAGAGAACAACGCCGCCGGAGTGCTGACTTGCTCCGGCGGCGTTCATTATCCGGACCGCGTTTGGTCCTGGTGTCACAACAACTGTCGCAACACGTACTGAAGAATCCCGCCGTGCCGGTAGTACTCGGCTTCCTGTGGCGTGTCGATGCGGGCTGTGACGGTGAACTCGATGGTATTGCCATCGCCACGCCCGGCACGGACCACCAACTTCTTGCCTTCAGCCGTGCGGCTCATGACCGCTTGCTCGACACCGCTCAGCTGAAACAGCTCGCGGCCGCTCAGCCCGATCGACTGATAATCCTCGCCTTCCACGAACTGCAGCGGCAATATGCCCATGCCGATCAGGTTGGAGCGATGGATGCGTTCGTAACTTTCCGCGATGACCGCGCGCACGCCCTGCAGCAACGGACCTTTCGCCGCCCAATCGCGCGAGGAGCCGGTACCGTACTCCTTCCCTGCAATAATGATCAGCGGTACACCAGCCTCCTGGTACTTCGCGGCGACATCGAACATGGACAGCACTTCACCGGTCGGGAGGAAGGTCGAGAAACCGCCTTCGACCTGCGCATTGAGCCGGTTGCGCAGACGCACGTTGGCAAACGTTCCTCGCACCATTACTTCGTGGTTGCCGCGGCGAGCGCCGTATGAATTGAAGTCTTTGGGTTGAATCCCATGTTCGATCAGATATCGGCCGGCCGGACTATCCTTCTTGATCGAGCCGGCCGGCGAAATGTGATCGGTCGTGATGCTGTCACCCAGCAACGCCAGCACGCGCGCACCAATAATATCCTTGATCGGCCCAGGCTGGCGCGGCATGTCCTCGAAGTATGGCGGGTGCTTGATATACGTCGACGCGGGATGCCACTCGAACAAATCGCCGGTTGGCGATGGCAGTGTTCTCCAGAGGTCATCGCCATCGAACACATGGGCATACTGGTTCTGAAACATCTCCGGTTTGACCGATTCCTGGACGACGCGTTCGATCTCATCCTGCGTCGGCCAGATGTCCTTGAGAAAGACCGAGCGGCCTGCGCCATCGGTGCCTAGCGGCTCGTTGTAGAGATCCACGGCCACACTGCCGGCCAGCGCGTAAGCGACGACCAGCGGAGGTGAGGCGAGGTAATTGGCGCGCACTTCGGAGTTGATGCGTCCCTCGAAGTTTCGATTGCCACTCAATACGGACGCGACGACCAGGCCGCCCTTCTCGATCGCATCCGAAATCTCGGGCGGCAATGGACCGCTGTTGCCGATGCAGGTCGTACAGCCGTAACCAACCAGGTTGAAGCCAAGCGAGTTCAGATGATCCTGCAGTCCTGCGTGCACGAGGTAGTCGGTTACAACTTTGGAACCCGGAGCGAGACTGGTCTTCACCCACGGCTTGACCGTGAGGCCGCGCTCCACCGCTTTTTTCGCAACCAGTCCGGCGGCCACCATTACGGAAGGATTCGACGTGTTGGTGCAGCTCGTGATCGCGGCGATTACGACAGCGCCATCGCAGAGCGGGAATTCCTGACCCTTGCTAACGCAGCGAATGCCGGGCCGCGTGTGCGTCGGGGTGACTGCGCCAACGACATCGCCGCCTTCACCCTGCCAGCGTCCCACATCAGTGGGTGCGGGGGCTGGACCCGTGGCCTGGAGCATGAGGTCGAGCGCTTCGAGAAAACTCGCCTTCACTTTCGAAAGACCAATGCGGTCCTGCGGCCGGCGCGGTCCGGCCACACTCGGCTCCACCGTGCCCAGGTCGAGTTCGATTGTGTCCGTGTACTGCGCTTCGACCGAATCCGGGGTGTGAAAGAGTCCCTGCTCTTTCATATAAGCTTCGACCAGCTTGAGATGCTCT
>JBBDWZ010000054.1:0-46224 GCA_040902615.1 Gemmatimonadota bacterium
ATGTGTTAGGCACGCCGCCAGCGTTCGTCCTGAGCCAGGATCAAACTCTCCAATAGAAAAGCTTGAAATAGCTCTCATCAAAATACCGATCGAACCGCGCTACACGGCACGACCGGCGTTCGGAAAAACCTTTAAAATAGACCCGTTGCCTTACGGCACTCAGAGGAAGGTATACCTCTGAACGGGCCCACACAGACACGCAAACCCTGATTATCAAACAGCGTTGCGACGATGTCCGTCGCGAGCTTTGAATAGTAACAAAAGGCGTCCGATCCGTCAACGACAGCTCGCCGGATCCGACGCCTGCTTTTGATCTGGATTACTGGCTGCGGCCGTGCCCAGTCAGCCGCATTGAAGTGGGACTATTCCTCTTCTTCGAGGTCGAGCTCTTCCCACTCCTCCTCATCATCCCAGTCCTCGTCCTCATCCCAATCTTCGTCGTCCCACTCTTCGTCTTCGTCCCAATCTTCGTCTTCGTCCCAATCTTCCTCGTCCCATTCCTCTTCCTCGACGGCTTCTTCTTCATCGTCGTAGGCCAGGAAGAGCGCCTCTTTGTCCTTCGCATCGGCACTCAAGCGCCGATCCAACAGGCCCGCCATTGCGGCTTCTCCTTACCAGGCGTTGAGTCCCAGAGCGTGAACCGGTTGCCGAGCGCCAAGAGTTGGCCCACCGGTCGGACGCGGCCCAAGGTACATGGTGAGGTAGTGGTGTCAAGGGCAATGTGGGACGTCGACAATGGGACGCTGCGACCGAGCGACTCTGGCGATCCGAAATCGCGTGGCATGTACTCTGCCCGCCAGGCACGAATGTCGAGGACCAGGGACCGGATGAAGCCAGAAGCCCGTCAAACGAAATCGATCTGGCAGGCGACTGCCGAGGTACCGGAATACCCGAAGCTGGACCGCAATCTGAGCGTCGATGTGTGCGTGATCGGCGCTGGGATTGCCGGTATGACCACCGCCTATCTGCTGGCTAAAGCGGGTGAATCGGTCATTGTTCTCGAGGATGGACTGATCGGCAGCGGTGAAACCGGACGCACGACAGCGCACATTTCGAATGCGTTGGATGATCGGTATTACGCGCTGGAACGAATGCATGGCGCGGCGGGCGCACGGCTGGCGGCGGAGAGTCATACGGCGGCGATTCACCGCGCGGCCGCAATCACGCAGCTGGAATCGATCGAGTGCGATTTCGAGTGGGTCGATGGGTATCTCTTTGCGCCGGCCCACGGCTCGAAGCACAATCACCTGGAAACCCTCGAGAAAGAGCTGCAGGCAGCACACCGGGCCGGACTCGTGGATGTCGAGTTTGTGACTCGTGCGCCGTTCACTTTCTGGGACAGCGGACCCTGCCTGAGGTTTCCGCGCCAGGCGCAGTTTCATTCCCTCAAATTTCTGAGCGGCCTGGCACGCTGCATCGAACGTGACGGTGGCGCGGTCTTCAACCGAACCCACGTGGAGGCCATCGAGGCGGGTGTGCCGTTAACCGTCAAAACGGCCGGCGGCCGAACGGTAACCGCCAAAGCAGCGATCGTTTGCACGAACGCATCGATCACCGACTATGTAACGACGCATATCAAGCAGGCGCCGTATCGCACGTTCGTGATCGCAGGGCCGGTGCCCAAGGGTTCGATTCCCTACGGACTCTACTGGGATGACGACAGCCCATATTACTACGTGCGGCTGCAGCCATCAGCAGACAACTCGGTCGATTACCTGATCGTGGGCGGTGAGGATCACAAGACCGGGCACGAAGATGACGCGGCGGAACGGTTTGCCCGCATCGAGCAATGGACGCGCGAGAGATTTCCGATGGCGGGCTCGTTCGCGTACCACTGGTCGGGGCAGGTGATGGAGCCCTTCGATTATCTCTCGTTCACGGGTCGAACGCCGGATGGGACCGAGAACGTGTACATGCACAGCGGCGATTCGGGGAATGGTATTACGCACGGCATCATGGCCGGTATTCTGCTCACCGATCTGGTGCTGGGACGGGATAACCCGTGGGCGCAACTCTACGACCCGAAACGCGTATCGCTGAAATCGGCATCCGAGTTCATTCGAGAAAACGTGGATGTCGCAGTCCAGTTCAAAGACTACGTCACCAGCGGCGATGTCGACGATGTGCGCAGCATTCCGAACGGTGAAGGTCGTGTGATCGTTCAGCACGGAAAGCGTATTGCTGCCTATCGCGACCCGAAGGGCAAGCTGCACAAGCGCTCAGCCGCGTGCACGCATTTGAAATGCATCGTGCACTGGAATTCACTCGAGAAGTCGTGGGACTGCCCGTGTCACGGGTCGCGCTTCGCGCCTGCAGGAGCGGTGCTGAACGGTCCGGCCACGACGGGCTTGGAGGAAGCGGAATAGGCGCGGATCGCGGATCGCGGATTCCAGCATCGCGGCGCGTTCGCAACACGCGAAACGTTCGTTCCCCGATCCGCGATCCCCGCTTGCCGTTATCCGGCTTTGCGCGACGCCTTTTTGCGGTCACTCTGGCTGAGAAACCGTTTACGAAGCCGAATGGCGGCCGGCGTGATTTCCACGAGCTCATCGTCGGCAATGAACTCAAGTGCTGCCTCGAGCGTGAGCAGGCGTGGCGGCTCGAGCATGATGGCGTCATCGGCCCCGGCCGCGCGGATGTTCGTGAGCTTCTTGCCTTTGGTGACGTTGACTTCGAGGTCACCGGCGCGCGCATTTTCGCCGGCGATCATGCCCTCGTACACATCGACGCCCGGCCCGATGAAAAGGGTGCCGCGCTCCTGGAGATTCCAGAGCGAGAAGGCGACTGATTTGCCCTCGGCCATACAAACCAGGACTCCGCGTTCTCGGGTCTTGACCTCACCACCCCACGGACCGTAGCCCATGAATCGATGGTGCAGCACGCCTTCACCACGCGTGTCGGTAAGGAATTCACTGCGGTAGCCGAACAGGCCGCGAGCCGGGACCTTGTAAACGATTCTGACCAGGCCGCCGGTTCCGCCGTCTTCACGGATCGACGTGTTCTTCATCTCGAGCATCAGGCCGCGTCGCGTGCCGAGTTTTTCGATGACCACACCTACATAGTGATCCGGCACATCGATGACGACTTCTTCAAAGGGCTCGAGCACCTCGCCGTCAGTGCCGCGCCTGGTGATGATCCGCGGGCGGGACACGGCAAACTCGTAGCCTTCGCGGCGCATGGTTTCCATCAGGATACCGAGGTGGAGCTCTCCCCGGCCCGAAACCGTGTAGGTGTCAGGTGAGTCGGTGTCTTCGACGCGCAGCGCGACATTGCGCTCCAGCTCCTTGTAGAGTCGGTCACGCAGCTGACGGCTGGTGACGTACTTCCCATCGCGGCCGGCAAAAGGCGACATGTTGACTACGAAATCGACCGAGATGGTCGGTTCTTCGACGGCGATACCAGCCAGGCGTTCCGGACGAAGCGGATCCGTAATGGTAGCGCCGATTTCAACACCTTCGACGCCAGCCAGCGCGACGATTTCTCCGGCGGGAGCGGATGCCACTTCCAGCCGTTGAAGCCCTTCGAAAACGTAGAGTTTTACGATTTTGCCCTGACGATCGCCTTCGAACGGCGCAAAGCCCACGACGTCGTCGGGTCGATGGGCGAGGAGCACGATCGGATCGCCGACACGGGCGGTGCCGCGCTCGACGCGGCCAATGGCCATCCGTCCGATGTACGGAGAATGGTCGATGGTCGAAATCAACATCTGAAACGGGCTGCTGCTGTCACTCGGTGGCGCGGGCACGCGTGCGAGTATGGCATCGAAGAGTGGCGTGAGATCCGTGCGCTCATCGGAGAGCTCATTTACCGCATAACCTTCGCGCCCTGATGCATAGAGAAATGGAGCATCCAGCTGTGCTTCGTCGGCTTCGAGCTCCATGAAGAGCTCGAGTACATCATCATGCACACGCATCGGATCGGAGCCATCACGATCGATCTTGTTAATGACAACGATCGGCTGTAGCCCAAGTCCAAGTGCCTTGCGCGTGACGAACCGGGTCTGAGGCATTGGCCCGTCGAAGGCATCGACCAGAATCAGCACGCCCTCGACCATGCGCAGGATGCGCTCGACTTCTCCGCCGAAGTCCGCATGTCCTGGCGTGTCGACGATATTGATCTTGTGCTCTTTCCAGCGGACCGACGTGTTCTTGGCGAGAATGGTAATGCCGCGTTCACGCTCGAGCGGGTTCGAGTCCATGACGCGCTCTTCGACCACCTGGTTGGCGCGGAAAGCACCGGCCTGGCGGAGCATCTTGTCGACCAGCGTTGTTTTGCCATGGTCGACGTGAGCAATGATGGCGACATTCCGGATCATTTGGGCCCGATCGTGTTGAATTCAGCCGTTAACGTTACCGCAAAAAGCGGTTCGATTCAACCGGCAGACACGATCTTGTACGCGATTTGACGCGTCCGAGGCCCATCCCCAACGATCAGGCACCAGAGTCCAGGTGGTGCAGAGTGGGCATCTCGAGCTGCACGGTGATGTGACTGATGCCGAAGTGCTCGCGCATCCGGGTGTTGATCTCACGCAGGACTCGCGGGTTGTTCTCGGGATTCCGAACGACTGCGTGTCCACTCATCGCAAAGAAGCCGCTGGTCAGCGTCCAGACATGCAGGTCGTGGACTTCATCGACGCCGGGGATTTCATCGATGGCACGGCGCACTGCGACGAGATCGATGTGTTTGGGCACGGCCTCGAGCAGTACATCAACGGATTCACGGACCAGTTTCCAGCTTCCGAGCAGAATCAACAGGCCGACAAAGCCTGAGATGAGCGCGTCGGCAGGCAACCAGCCAGTAGTCAGGATGATGGCGGCAGCAGCGATGGCGCCAACCGATCCGAGCAGGTCGCCGAGGACGTGCAAGTAGGCGCCGCGCAGATTGAGGTTGTGCTCGGCCGAGCTGTGCAGTGCAAGCGCGGCAATGATGTTGACAAGGAGTCCGGCCACAGCCACGGCGAGCATGAGCGGTCCGGAGATGGTTTCGGGGGCCCGCATGCGCTGCCAGGCCTGCCAGAAGATGAGCAGGCTGAGCACAATGAGCACCGACCCATTCAGCAGTGCGGCCAGGATCTCGAGTCGGAGATAGCCGTAGGTTTTGGCGAGGCTTGCGCCTCGTCTGGAGAACCAGAGAACGAAGAGCGAAAGACCGAGCGCACCGACGTCGGTCAGCATATGCGCCGAATCCGCCATCAAGGCGAGCGAGTTGGCCACCAACCCGCCCACGAACTCGACGACCATGAAGACAGCAGTGAGCGCGAGAACGAGTTTCAACCTGTGCTTGCCTATAGTGTGCGCATGGTCGTGGGCATGGGCATGGCCGTGGGGGTGATGGGTGTGGCTGTGCGGCCGCGGGGCGCTCATGGTGCGCGGAACTGAGCCGTTGCGGGGATCTCCCAGGTCCAATCGCCATCAATCGGATACGAGCGCGGAGCAAGCCGCAATTCACGGCCGTCCGGGGTACGCGCGACCAGGACGATGGGCTCACCGGCCGGAACCGGCGCCACTTTTTCCAGCCGCCCGGCGGCGATCGTCCCGAGTACGACTTCCTGCACGGGTGGTGTGCCCACGCGGAACGCGATGGTCAGGTTGTGCGATGTGCGATTTTGAACGGAAAGTGCGGTCAACGCGGCACGGTGCCGGGCTTCATCCTCGGGCACATCAAGCGAGGTCCCGCGTCCGAAGAGAGTGCAACCGGGCAGCAGGAGACTGAAGATCAACAGCGCAATTCGATGACTCACGTTGGTGTTAGCAGGTGATTCCTTGGCGCCGCCAAGGCGGCAATGCTTTGTAGTAGGCGATCCGGAGAGCTTGCGCAAGTCCCTCTGCAACAGTGGCTTGCCGGTGTTTTATTCGGTTGCCCAAAACACACGGACGGGGCTACCTTCCGACCGAACTCACCTCGTGTTGTGAAGAATGTCTTTCGTTCATCTGCATACACATAGCGAATACTCACTGCTCGATGGTGCGAACCGGATCTCGGATCTGGTTCAGCGAGCGGTCGAGCTGGAAATGCCGGCGCTGGCATTGACCGATCACGGCTGCCTTTTTGGAGCGTGGACTTTCCAGGAGACCGCCCGCAAGGCCGGCATCAAGCCAATCATCGGCATGGAAGCCTACGTTGCGCCGGGGGACCGGCGGGCAAAGGGTCGGGGCGCGGATCATGGCCGCGAGCGCAGCCCCGATGCTGCGCGGGGAACGCTGGCGGATGGTGTGGGCTTCGAGAAGGATCGCAGTTTCTACCATTTGGTGCTGTTGGCGCGCGACCTCACGGGTTATCGCAACCTGATCAAGCTCGCGTCGATCGGATACGTCGAAGGCTTCTACTACAAGCCTCGCATCGACCGTGAAGTACTCCAGCAGTACTCGGAGGGCCTGATTGTCTCGTCCGCCTGCATGGCAGGTGAAGTTGCGCACCACCTCCTGGCCGGGCGCACCGATGCCGCGCGCGAAGCGGCGAGCTGGTACGCGAATCTGTTCGACGGGCGCTACTACCTGGAAGTGCAGGCGCACGACTCGCCCGGGCAGCACGAGCTGAACGGGAAAGTGTTTACCCTGGCGGCCGAACTGGGCTTACCGGTGGTAGCGACCAACGATGCGCATTTCCTGCGCGCGGGCGATCACGATGCACACGATGTCCTGCTGTGCATCGGCCTGAACAAGGATCGGGATGATCCGAATCGCATGCATTACGATCGCGGCCTTTATTTCAAGCCGCCGGCCGAGATCGCTGATTTTTTCCCGGACCAGCCGCAGGTGGTCAGCAATACACTGTTGATTGCGGATACGGTCGACGTTCCGCTCAAGAAGCAATACCGGGTGCCATCCTTCCCGCTGCCGAGTGGTGCGAGAGACGAGCGTTCACTGCTGCACGAGATGACGTTCGGTAACGCGGAGGCGCGCTACGGCCGACCGCTGCCGGCGACCATACAGGAACGACTCGATTACGAGTTGAGTGTCATCGCAAATCCGAAGATGGATTACTCCGGCTACATGCTGATCACGCAGGATTTCATCAACTGGGCAAAAGAGCGCGGCATCCCGGTGGGTCCGGGCCGCGGCTCGGTGGCCGGCTCGCTGGTGGCCTACGTGATCGGCATTACCGACGTGGATCCGCTCGAGTTCGACCTGCTGTTCGAACGTTTCCTGAATCCGGACCGGGTGTCGATGCCCGACATCGATGTCGACTTCTGCTATGAGCGCCGGGGCGAAGTGATCGAGTACGTGCGCTCGAAGTACGGCAAGGATTCGGTCGGCCAGATCATCACATTTGGAACCATGAAAGCGCGGGCAGCGATCCGCGATGTGGGCCGCGTGCTCGGGTTCGAGCCCGCGCAGACCGATAAGCTGGCCAAATTGATCCCCAATGCACCCAACAATTCACTAACGGTTGCGGAAGCGGTCGAGCGCGTGAGCGAGCTGCGAGCGCTTTACGAGTCTGAACCTCGCACCAAGCAGCTGCTGGACTACGCACAGGTGCTGGAAGGGCTGTCCCGCCATGCGAGCGTGCATGCAGCGGGCGTGGTGATCGCGCCGGGACCGCTGTCCGAATACGTGCCGGTGTGCACGCAGCCAACGCGCGGAGCGGGCGCCACTGATGGCGACAGTGAGACGGATGTGCTGGTCACGCAGTGGGACATGAACGCGCTGGAAGAGGCCGGGATGCTCAAGATGGACTTCCTGGGCCTCAAGACGCTGACCGTGATCGACGATGCAGTGAAAGCGATTCGACTGCGCCATGGTACTTTGCGACATCCGGAGAGCGGCGCTGAATACGCGGACATACTGGCTTTGCCGCTGGATGATCCCGCCGTGTACGAGCTGCTGGCCCGCGGCGGCACGAGCGGCGTGTTCCAGTTCGAATCGCAGCTGGCCACGGACAAGCTGCGGTCGATGAAGTGCGATCGGTTCGAAGACCTGATCGCGACCAATGCGTTGATCCGGCCAGGGCCGCTGGACAGCGGAATGACGGACGTGTACATCCGGCGCAAGCTGGGCCGCGAGAAGGTGCGCTATCCGCACCCGTTGTTGAAGGATGTGCTGGAGCCGACGTACGGCGTGATTACGTATCAGGAGCAGGTGATGCGTATGGCGCAGGTACTGGCGCGCTTCACGCTGGCCGAAGCCGATGTGCTGCGCAAGGCGGTAGGCAAGAAAGACGACGAGCTGTTGCGGAAGGAGGTCGCGAAATTCGTCGAGCGTGCGATGGCCAACGGAGTCGAACGCCATACCGCCGATGACATCGCCGACCAGGTCGTCACCTTCGGCCGATATGGATTCAACCGCTCGCACAGCGTGGCCTATGCCCTGCTGAGCTATCAGACAGCGTGGCTCAAGTGCCACTATCCTTCGGAATACATGGCCGCTCTGCTGTCATCGGTCGTGGACAAAACCGATGACGTGGTTCAGTATATCGCTGAATGCCGCGAACTCTCGCGCACGGTGCCGCACCGCCCCAACGGCATCAAGGTGCTGGCGCCGGACGTGAACCAGTCGGGCTGGAAATTCACTGCGGTCAGCCCGGAGGAAATCCGGTTCGGGCTGGGCGCACTGCGCGGCGTGGGTGCGGGCGCGGTGGATTCGATTCTGCAAGCGCGGAATACGGATGCGTACCAGTCGCTGTTCGACCTGGTCGAGCGGGTGGATCTGCGCCTGGTCGGCCGGCGCGTCCTGGAAGCGCTGATCCAGGCGGGTGCCTGCGATTCGTTCGGGCACCGCGCACAATTGATGGCGGGTCTCGAAGTGGCGATCCGCGAATCACAGCTGCGTCAGATCGAGCGTGACTCAGGGCAAGCATCACTGTTCGATCTGATGGCGCCGGCGGCAACGGAAGTGCTGGCCAGGAGTGAGCCTTCGTTGCCGGATGTGCCGCGCTGGCCGGAATCCGAGCGGCTGGCGCGCGAGAAAGAGATCCTTGGCTTTTTCATCAGTGGCCACCCGCTCGAGAAGTATGCGGATGTGGTCCGCATCTACCAGGATGTGAATACGGCGACACTAAAATCACATCGCGATCAGAAAATCGAGCTGGCGTGTGTGGTCACCAGCGTGAGCCGCCAGCTTTCGAAACGAAACGGCGCTGAATGGTCGCGCATCGTGGTAGAGGATTTCTTCGGTACCGCGACGGTTCTCGCGTTCAGTGACGCCTGGGAAATGAACCAGGACGTGCTGGTTCAGGATACGCCATTGTTGATTCGCGGCTCGGTCTCGGGCCGGGAACGCGATGAAGAATCACCGCCGATCTTTCTCGATGCGGCCACGCCATTGAGTGCGCTGTGGGCAAGCGGGCAGATGGCAGTCGAAGTTGCACTGCCACACAATGCCGAGGAAATGGTTCCGGCATTGGGCGCGATTTTCCGCGCGCATCCGGGCACGTCGGCGGTCTACGTGCGCTGGACGCCGCCGGCGCCGGCAGCTGAAGAGGACCTCCTGGAAATGGAAGCCGAAAGTGGCGGCGTAGCGACCGCGGCACCGCCACGGCGCAGGCGCGCGACGCACGAGAAGCCGATTCGTTTGCGGGCGCGAGCATTCCAGGTGTCACCGAGCGAAGCGCTGCTGGTCGAGTTGCGAGCGATTCTGGGTGCTGACCACGTGCGACTGGTGCGAAGCTGATGAGCACGCAGCCTCCGAGTCAGCGGCCAGAGCTCACCGAGCTGGAACAGCAGATTCGGAATCTGCAGCAACTGGCCGATCAACACGGCCTGGTAGTCAAGGACGAGATCGCAAAGCTGGAAGCAAAGCTGGCGCGAATGCGATCCGACATTTACCGGAATCTTTCGCCGGTCGAACGCGTGCAGCTGGCCAGACATCCGAAACGGCCATACACGCTCGATTACATCGACCTGGCGTTCAGCGATTTTACGGAACTGCACGGCGAACGGGCGTTTCGTGATGACCAGGCGATCGTGGGTGGATGGGCGCGACTGGAGGGGCGCACGGTAATGGTGATCGGCCACCAGAAGGGCCGCGACATGAAAGAAAACCTCCGTCGCAATTTCGGCATGCCGCACCCGGAAGGTTATCGCAAGGCACTGCGCTTGATGCAGCTGTCCGAAAAATTCGGTCATCCGATCATCACGCTGATCGATACGCCGGGAGCCTATCCGGGAATTGGTGCGGAAGAACGCGGTCAGGCGGAAGCCATCGCGCGCAACCTGCGCGAGATGGCCCGCCTTCGAGTGCCGATCGTTGCATCAGTGATCGGAGAGGGCGGCAGTGGCGGTGCGCTTGCGCTGGGCGTTGCCGATCGTGTGCTCATGATGGAGAACGCGGTATACAGCGTGATTTCTCCGGAAGGTTGTGCGGCGATTCTCTGGAAGACCAGCTCGGCCAAGGACAAAGCCGCCCAGGCCTTGAAGCTGACCGCGGTGGACCTGGCCGCACTGGAAGTGATCGACGAAGTCGTGCCGGAGCCGACTGGGGGTGCGCAGGAGAACTGGCCGGTGGCGGCCGACGCGCTGCGGGCTACGCTGGTCCGACAGGTGGAGGAACTGAGCTCACACGCGCCCGACCGATTACTGGAAGAACGGGTCGCCAAGTTCGAAGCAATGGGCCGCTGGCGAGAAGAAGCCAATGCAGTGCGACCAGCCAAACGACCGTAAACAAGGCATCAGGAAATAGATGGCTCAAGTCGTAGAAGTCAGCTTCAAAGGAAATCGACGGGCGTACTACGCGGCGGAAGCGCCCGACTTGCAGCTGAGCGATTATGTGATCGTGGAAGCGGACCGCGGAGAAGATCTGGGTCGGATCACCGCTTCGGGTGCAGTAGCAGAACGCAAATGCTCTGGCTGCTCGACCGGCTGCGCCGCACCGGTTCCAGTGATGCGCATTGTCCGTCGTGCACAAGGCGACGAAGTCGATCGGGCGGTCGGTTTGCGCGCCGATGAACCGCGGGTGCGGCGGATCACGCGTGAAAAAGTCATTCAGTACGGTCTCAAGATGAAGGTAAGCGAGGCCGAGTGGCAGTTCGACCGCAACAAGCTCACGATCTACTTCACCGCAGAACGGCGGGTCGATTTCCGCGAGCTGGTGCGTGATCTGGCCAAGACGTTCCGCACGCGCATCGAGCTCAAGCAAATCGGCGTGCGCGACGAGGCCGCGCTGTTGGGCGGTGTCGGCCGCTGCGGCCGCGAGCTGTGCTGCTCGACCTGGCTGCGCGAGCTCAAGCCAGTGAGCCTGCAGCTGGCCAAGGATCAGCGACTGTCACTGAATCCGGCGCAAATCTCCGGCTGCTGCGGACGACTGATGTGCTGCCTGACCTACGAGCATGAGTCTTACGTACAGGCGCGCAAGCGCTTCCCGCGTGAGGGCAAGACATTGGTTACTGCGAAGGGCAAGGAGAAGGTGATCAGCGTCGATATCTGGCGGGAGCGCGTACTGCTGAAGGATGAAGATGGGAATCGGCGGAACGTCGGACTGGTCGATCTGAAGGCCGAAGTGGCGAGTGGCGGGGGAGACGGTGGGGAGAATTGAACGACGTAACGGATAAACGGACGAGCACGAGCACGACCACGAGTACGATTACGACTACGAAATCGGGATGTGACCTTCGAAGGCCGACCTGGTTGAAGCCCGTAATCGTACATCGTACTCGTGGTCGTGCTCGTGCTCGTTCGCTCAGTTCGTTCCAAAGGCCGTCGTGAGCTCCGAAAAGTATTACATAACGACGGCGATCGATTACGCGAATGGCGAGCCGCACATCGGCCACGCGTTCGAGAAGATCGGTGCCGACGTGATGGCGCGGTACCACCGGTTGAAGGGGGACCGGGTTCATTTCCTGATGGGGATGGACGAGCATGGCCTGAAGGTTCTGCAGAGTGCTACCGCAGAGGGCATTTCTCCGCAACAATGGGTTGACCGGATTGCCGCGTCATTCGAGAAGGCGTGGCGTGAGCTGCTGATCAGCAACGAGGACTTCATTCGGACGACGCAGCCGCGGCATCATGCAGCGGTGCACGAGCTGATTCGACGGATGACGGCGGCCGACGACCTGTACAAGGCCAGCTATACGGGTCATTACTGCGTGGGTTGCGAAGCATTCAAGAAAGAAGACGAGCTGGAGAACATCGACGGTCAGCTGCGCTGCCCGCTGCATCCTACCCGCGAAATCGAATGGACCCAGGAAGAGAACTGGTTCTTCCGTCTGTCACGTTATCAGGAACGCCTGCTGAAACTGCTGGACGAGAAGCCGCAGTTCATCGAACCCGAGATGCGCCGAAACGAAATCCGGCGCGTGATCGAAGGCGGACTCGATGATATTTCGGTTTCGCGCACCAAGCTGCCTTGGGGAATACCATGGCCGGGCGATGCGGATCACACGGTTTACGTCTGGCTGGACGCGTTGACCAATTATCTGGCCGCAACCGGATTCCCTGCTGACGGCTACCAAGACTTGTGGCCGGCGACCGTGCATGTCATCGGCAAGGACATCACGCGGTTTCACTGTGTGTACTGGCCGGCGTTTCTGATGAGCGCGGATGTGGCGATCCACGAAGGTGTGTGGGGTCATGGCTTCATCAATTTTGGCGGTGGCAAACTTTCGAAATCGGGCGGTGTGCGAGTCGAGCTGTCAGAAACGATGAACCGACACGGCCCCGAAGCGCTGCGCTACTACCTCATGGCCGATGTGCCATGGAACGGCGATGGTGATCTTTCGCTCGAGCGCTTCGACGATCGCTACGTGGCCGACCTTGCCAACAACGTGGGCAACCTGGTGAATCGCACACTGTCGATGATCGAGCGTTATCGGGGCGGCGTGGTACCGAAGGCCGGTCGAACGTCGCTCGATCAGAGCATTGCCAGCGCAGTGGTGCGATACCGCGCCGCGATGGACGCGAACTTTCTGCATCATGGTGCAGCGGCGGCCATCGAGCTGGCGTCTGCGGCCAATGGCTACATCGAGGAACGCGCGCCGTGGAGTCAGGCGAAGGATGCAACACGCGCAGCCGATCTGGATGAAACGCTGGGCGCACTGGCGCGAGGCCTGGCTGCGGTTTCAACCATGCTTTCACCGTACCTGCCCGAGCGGATGAGCGAGAGCCTCCGCCGCCTGGGGCTTTCGGATGTGCCCCGGCTGGACGAGGTTGTGACCCTGGATCTGGCAGGAAAGTCTGTCACACGTGGGGATATTCTGTTCCCGCGCCCGGAAGAGTAGTGTAGCATTTCATTACAGGACTTGGCGGCAAGCCGTATCGTGCCGACCTTTAGTAACGCGCAGACGTAACGCGCGGAATCTCCCCCTGCAGTACCGGTTGACCTGAAGTCAGGACCAAGCGAGCCGAACCACGGTTGCGCCTGGTCACAACGAATGGAAGACGATGGCTGACAGGAAGTGGACGATTCTGCTCGTGGGCGACGAGCGCACCGAGGTGCGACAGTTCCAACTGTCGCGCGAGATGGTGCGCAGCGGGATAGCACTGCTACTGCTTTCCTTCTCTCTATTCGCGACCCTCACCACGCAGATCCTGACCCGAGTCAACGAACCGCGACAGACTCACAATCTGCGGCGCGAGAATTCCGAATTGAAGTCGCAGCTCGGGCTGGTGCGCGGGCAAGTCGATGAGCTGAACGGGGCGCTGGCGGGCCTGGCCGAACAGGACACGAAGTTCCGTTTGCTGGCCGGTCTGGAGCCATTGGACGCCGAGGTGCTGCAGGCCGGAATCGGTGGACCTGACTCGGAAACGCTGGAGCACAATCCACTGTGGAAGGTGAATCGGCTGGCTGGCGAACGGGCGTTCGGCGCGTCCAAGCAGCTGAGCGGCTTGTTGCGGCGAGCGAATGTGCTTTCGACGAGTTGGACCGAGGCGAGCGATACCCTGTACTCGAAGCATGATCGGCTGGCCCGTACGCCATCGATTCTGCCTACCAACGGCACGATCACCAGCACGTTCACGCGGATGCGCATGCACCCCATCCTGCACCGCGCGCGGCCACACGAAGGCTTGGACATCACGGCACCGCACGGCACGCCGATCGTGGCAGCGGCGAAGGGGCGGGTAAAGACAGTCAGCAGCAATTCGGAGTACGGCCTGATGATCGAAATCGATCACGGCTTTGGATTGGTCACGCGATACGCGCACGCTTCCCGCATCCTCGTGAAACTGGGCCAGGAAGTGCTGCGCGGTGACCCCATCGGGCGCGTTGGAGCGACCGGTCTCGCGGTCGGTCCTCACCTGCATTACGAGGTTTTGCAGAACGGCAACCCGGTGAACCCGGGTCAGTACCTGATGTCGATGCGGGCGATTCCAGATTAGCAGGAATGAACCGATCAGTGAGAAAGGCGCCCGCTGGCGCCTTTTTTATTTCCCTTCCTCTGCTACCTTGCCCAGATGATCGAAACTCTGACCCAATCGCCCAGCGAGACCGACGCGATTGCAGTGCGGGTGGATGAGCAGGCAATCGCCTGGGTCACCTTTGACCGGCCGGGCGCGAAACTCAACGTGCTGAGCAGCGGCGTAATGCGCCGTCTGGACGAAATCATCACGGAACTCAACGATGCCGCCGCGACCGGGCGGGTGCGCTCGGTGGTCATCCGCAGCGGGAAGCCAGGGACGTTCATAGCAGGGGCGGACGTCAACGAAATCGCAACTATCACGGATCCGGCAGAAGGCGCGGCCGCCGCGCGGAGCGGGCAGCACGTGTTCAACCGGTTGAACGCCTTACCAGTCGCGACCGTGGCCGCGATCGACGGCATCTGCCTGGGCGGAGGGACCGAGCTGGCACTGGCCTGCACGTACCGGATCGCGACCGACCGCAAGGAAACGAAAATCGGGTTGCCCGAGGTACAGCTCGGCATCATTCCCGGGTTTGGCGGGACCACACGTTTGCCCAGACTGGTGGGCATGCGAGCGGCGCTGGAGATCATCCTCACCGGTCGACCGATCGATGCGCGCAAAGCGGAGCGTATCGGGCTGGTCGATGAGCGGCTGCATCCGGCGATCCTGGAACGGCGTGCGGCCGAGGTTGCAAAGACGCTGCAGGGAAAGAAGACGGTCGAGCGGGCGGTCAAAGGCGGGTTGAGCGCGCGGCTTATGGAGTCGCCGGCCGGACGGAAAGTGATGCTGGCGCAGGCGCGCAAGCGCACTCTGGCGGAAACTCGCGGACACTACCCCGCCGTGTTGACGGCGCTGGACCTGCTCGAGCGGACGCTGTCGCTCAGCATTGAGGCATCCCTTGCTCGCGAAGCAGAAGCAATCGGCCGACTGATCGTGACCCCGGTTTCCAAGAACCTGGTGCACGTATTCCATCTGACTGAGCAGGCCAAGAAAGGCGCACCCTCGGTCAAGCCGCGTCCGGTTGAGCGGGTCGGCGTTCTGGGTGCCGGAGTCATGGGTGGCGGCATTGCGCAGATCCTGGCTTACCGCGGATTGCTGGTCCGATTGAAAGACCTAAAGCCCGACGCGATCGGGCTCGGACTGCGCCATGCCTGGGAAGCACTGCAGGCACTGGTCAAGCGACGCCGGCTGGAGGCGCGTGAAGCCAGGCAAATAATGGATCGGGTTGCGCCCACGCTCGACTACAGCGGGTTCGGCTCGCTCGACCTGGTGATCGAGGCCGTCGTCGAGAAAATGGAGATCAAGAAATCGGTGTTGAAGGAAACCGAGCGCGCGGTAAAGAACGGCTGCGTGATGACGACGAACACATCTTCGTTGTCGGTGAACGAAATGCAGAAGGCGTTGGAACGCCCGGCAGATTTCTGTGGCATGCACTTCTTCAATCCGGTGAATCGCATGCCGCTGGTCGAAATCATTCGGGGTGCCGAAACCGGTGATGAAGCGGTAGCCACGGTCTATGCATTGACCCGGAAGCTGGACAAGACGCCCGTGATCGTGCAGGACGGACCGGGTTTCCTGGTGAACCGCATCCTGGCGCCCTACCTGAACGAAGCGGGCTGGCTGCTGTCGGAGGGCGGTCGCATCGATGAGATCGACAAGTCGCTGGTTCAGTTCGGAATGCCAATGGGTCCGTTCCGCCTGCTGGATGAGATCGGACTGGACGTAGCGCGTCACGCGGCGGGTGTGATGTTCGACGCGTTCGGCGAACGGCTGCGACCGGCGCCACCCATGGTCGCGCTGGGTTCCACGCAGCGGCTCGGAAAGAAGAATGGCCGCGGCTTCTACACCTACGAGGGTGGCAAGGAGAAAGAAGTCGACGAGAGCGTTTACGTGGAGCTTGGCAGTGCCGGGCCGCGCCAGACGCTGGGCGAGACCGAGATCGTCGAGCGCTGTGTGTTCGCCATGGTGAACGAAGCCGCGCGCATTCTCGCGGATGGCATCGTGGGCAGTGCGGGCGAGGTCGATCTGGGCATGATCATGGGCACCGGCTTTCCGCCATTCCGAGGCGGACTCCTGCGCTACGCAGACTCGATCGGTTTGTCCCGCATCGTCGAACGGTTGGAAAGGCTGGCGCGCGCGCACGGCGAGCGCTTCGAGCCCGCGCCGTACCTGCGTGAGCGCGCAGCCGCGGGGAAAGGTTTTTACTCATAGACACCGCAGTGGTGCGAATCCATTATCGCCGGCCTCCTGAACGCCTCACGATTTTCGAGCAGCTGCTGGTGCACGACGGCGAACACGTCATCGTGACACTTTCCGAAAAAACGAACATTTCCACCGATGTCCTGGTCAACGGTGAGGCTGTGCTCGAGGCCGGTGCGCCGGTGGTCTGGTTCACGTTTCCGGGCGCGGCCCATGATCTGGGCCGGTTTCATCGGCGCGATGGACGGTTTACCGGCCTGTATGCGAATGTGATCACTCCGGTGGAGTTCGAGAGCAGGCTGGAGTGGCGCACCACGGATTTGTTCCTGGACATCTGGCTGCCGGCGGACGGCAGCGTACCGGTGTTGCTGGATGAGGACGAGCTCGAGGCGGCATTGGCCAATCGGTGGATCGATGTCGAGACCGCGCAGACAGCACGCAATGAAGCCGATCGACTGATCAGCAGGTGGCGCGACGGCTCGTGGCCACTGCCACTGGTGCACGAGTGGACGCTCGAGCAAGCACGAGCCGCGTTGAAAACGTGAGTTCACCACAGGGCACACAGAGCGATGCCCGAGCATCCTCAATCCGCGCGCATCTTCACGAGTTCCTTATTTGTTTAGAGGCCCTTTCGGGATTTGAGGCAGCTTGGGTCTTTTGTGAGGCACCTCGACAGAGTCAGAGACACAAACAGAGACAGTTTTTATTGACCGCCTGGAGATACAGTGACGGCGGGTCAGAAGCAGAGGCAGAGGCAGAGACAGAGACGGAAACAGAAACAGGTGCGATTCTGTCTCTGCTTCTGTCTCTGATTCTGACCCGCCGTCACTGTACCTGTTTCTGTCTCTGTCTCTGATTCTGACCCGCCGTCACTGTACCTGTCTCTGTCTCTGTCTCTGATTCTGAATTGAACGGGAGTCAGCCTTCCGGCTTACGTGACCGCAGGAGGGCGGGCAGCTCGAATAACGCGGCGATGAAGATGAGCGTGGCGACGATGGCAGATGCGACGCACCAGCGGCACCATGCCTTCAGCAGAAATGCTTCGACCCAGGTGAGGTAGGCGGAAAAGGCAAAGGCGAAGGTAGCGGTGGCCAGCAGCATGCGGGCGAGGACGCGGTTGTCGACAAGACGAGGCTGCAGACCGGCGAGGGCCAACCCAAGAATGAGCAGGTAGCCGGCCACACCCCACGCCGGCACCGGGACGCCGATGAAATCCGCCCATGGCGATGCCTGCACGGTCTCACAGCCACCAGTCCCGCAGAGCAGCGTCGTCATCACGTTGAGCTTGTAGAGCAGCAGATAGGTTGAGATGAGCAGGCCGACCAGAGCGAGGACGGCCACCGCCATGCGATACAGCGGTGGCGCGGGGGTTTCTTCGTTCAAACCAGGCTCACTGCGTATTGGTGGTGGCCGGGGCGGCCGGTGTTGACGGGCCGATCTCCTGCTCGATGCGCGCCTTCAGCAAGCCATAGTCGGACCACTCCCTGCCGAGCAGACGACCGTTCATGAATAACGCCGGCGTGCCGTTAATACGTAGCTGATTTCCCAGCTTCTGATTGATGGAAACGACGTCTGCATATTTGTCGCTGTTGACGCAACTGCGGAATGCGCGCGCGTCTATGCCGACTTCGGTGGCGTAGCCTTCAAAGTCCTTGATCGGCGCGGTGGTGGCGAAAGACCAGCTGCGCTGGCGCGAGAGCATGATGTCGTGGAACTGCCAGAACTTGCTTTGCTCGTTGGCGCAACGACCAGCACGCGCGGCCAGGAAGGCCCAGCGATGCATCTGTGTGAGCGGGAAATCGTAGTAGGTCAACTGCACCTTGCCCGGCTCGATCCATTCCTTCTTCAGATTGGGCTCCACCTGCGTGCCATAAACCGCGCACGCTGGGCATTGAAAATCGCTGAAGACGAGCATTTTGATGGGCGCGTTGTCCGAGCCGATCTTGATGCCCTGTGCCGCCTTTACCAGTTCCTGCGCATTGGCGAACGCGGTATCAGAGATCACGACGGGCTGCTGAGCCGCCTGGCCGGAACCGCCCAGCGTTACCCAGGCAATGCCGAGCACGCCGAGTAGACCAACGCCTGCGAGGATCCAGTAAAACGGCTTGAGATTCGAACCGCGCGCGGCGGCTGCTTTTCGGTTACGGGATGGCACGATGACTCTCCGGCTGTATAGCGATTTTGAATTCTATTACCGGGCCCAGGCAGGGTCTAGGCCTCAGGCCGCGCTGAGAGCAGGTCGATCACCTTCGAGGTGTCAGCCAGGTCGGCGAGTGCGACGTCGGCACCAGCCGCCAGGAGGCTCTCCCGAGAATGGCGCCCGGTGGCGACCGCGATGGTAAAAACACCGAGAGCGCGGCCGCAGGTCACATCATGCGGTGTGTCGCCGATGATGACGACCTGGTGGCCGGTGAACGAGCGGCCCGTATCGGCCCGCGCTCTTTCGACGGCAATGGCAGGAAGGCCGGACCGCTGCTCACAGTCGGATCCGAACGCGCCAAAGCGAAAGAACTGGTCTATCCCACCGGATTGCAGCTTCAGGCTGGCACCCTGCGCGATATTGCCGGTCAACAAGGCGACACACACATCCGCGTCACGCTGCAACTGCTTGAGCAGCGTGACTACGCCAGGGTACAGCCTGGTCTCGTGCCCTGGTACAGCCAACTCGGCAGCGAGTCCACGCAAGTAGGATCGCCAGAGCGCTTCCAGGCCGCTGTCGATGGCCGCATCTGGTAACCCGGCCAATGTCAGCAGCTCCCGCGCAATCTGCGGATCAGTCTTGCCGTCGAAGGAATGCGTGGCAATCGGCCCCGTAGTGCCGTAGACTTTGAGCAGGGCAGCGTGGAAGGCACGGCGCGCGGCGCCATCGGTACTCAGCAGTGTGCCATCGATATCGAAAAGAATGAGTCTGCGCATTTTCAGATCATGTTAAAGCGTTGGTTACTCGCCGTACCCCTTGGATTGGTGGGCGCGGCCTGGTTTTTCTATCTCAGCCTGCCCTGGCCAGTTCTGCTGCGATTCCGCAATCCGGCTGAAACTTCGTTCATGGAGCTGCGCAGCGCGCAGGCCAGCGATAGCGACGACGCACTGCGGATCCGTCAGGATTGGAAGCCGCTCAGCCAGATTTCACGTAATCTGCGGCGGGCCGTCATCGTCGCGGAAGATGGCAACTTCTACGAACATGATGGCATCGACTGGCTGGCACTGCGAGAGGAAGTGCACTACAAAGGCGATGCCGATTTTTCGTTCTTCAGTCCCAAGGATCTGAAGGCTCTGATTGCGGCGTTCGACTATTACCGCGATAACCGCGATCGGATCCGCGGCCGCAGCACGCTGACCCAACAGCTCGCAAAAAACCTGTACTTCGGCGAGGACCGGACGCTGGTGCGCAAGATCGGCGAATTCGCGGTGGCTCGCCGTCTGGAATGGTTCCTGGATAAGGACCGCATCTTCGAGGTCTACCTCAACGTCGTGGAATGGGGGCCTGGCATTTTCGGCGCTGAAGCCGCTGCACAACACTACTTCGACACATCCGCCAGCAGGCTGAGTGCGGAACAGGCCGCCGCACTCGCAGCTACGTTACCACACCCGTTGACGTCGAATCCGAAGCTTCGGCCGGGTCGGATGAGCTGGAGAAAAGGTCTCATCCTCGCGCGCATGGGTGGCCAGGGTCCGGCGAAGACAGTACCGCTCGAGCCGCTGCCGCCGGTGGTTGACACCGTAACCTCACTGCCGGCGGACCCGGCAGTGAAACCGCCTCAATCGGATTCGGTCGGTCCCGATTCAGTGCGTCGTGATTCGGTACGTCGTGACTCGGTGCGGCGCGATACCGTGCCGCCGCGCGACACGACGGTAACGGCACGTTCGATCGCTCGCTCGAGTGCGAGCTGAGCTGCAGCGCCCAGTATCAGCCTGGTCTGCGCGTCGATTTCAGTGGCGCCGGACGCGGTCGAGAAAGCAAAAACGATATCGCCATCGAAGGGCGTGAAGACGGGAGCAATCCGGCGGGCCAGCGCGCTGGCCGCGACCCGAGCGAGCGCGCCCAATTCCGCGTACCCGAGCGGTGCGTTGGTGCCGACCACGGCCAGCGTGGTATTGCTGAGCGGTACCGCGCCCGCGGCCGGGTCTGCGCCAAGCAGCAGCGTCATCGAGTTGACAAAGCTGCCATCCGGCTGTCGTGCACCCGCGATGATCTCTCCATGCTCGGACAACACATCACCGAGCGCGTTGACCGCGACCAGCGCACCGATTTCATAATCGCCAACGCGGTCACTCCAGGAACCAACTCCGCCCGGCATCGCACCATCGGCGCCAAGCAACTTGCCGACGGTTGCCCCGGTGCCGGCACCGACGGTTCCCTCGATCACCGGTTCCGCGCTGGCGGCTTCGCAGGCTGCGCGACCCATTGCCGCATCGGGACGGCGGGCAGCACTGCCGACGGCCAGGTCAAACAGCACGGCGGCGGGCACGAGCGGCACACGCGCAACCCCGGCATCGAAGCCTCGGCCCTGCTGCTCCAGCCATTGCATTACGCCATCGGCAGCGGCCAAACCGAAGGCCGAGCCACCGGTAAGCAAAATCGCATCGACCAGCGGTGAGAGATGCGCGGGTTGCAACAGGTCGAGCTCGCGCGTGCCCGTGGCAAAGCCGCCGACAAACGCAGCGGCGCGAAACGGACCGATGATAACGGTGCAGCCGGTCCGCGCAGCTTCATCCTGAGCGTGTCCGACTCGAACGCCGGGAACGGCGGTGAGCGTCTGGTTTCGCATCCGCTTTGAATTGGTGCAAGGGTTGCGCAAGGGCTAGACTACTCGCGTTCGACCAACCTATCCCGTCCACGAAAAAGGAGCGATGCGGGAGTTCTTCGCCGCTTTGCCATTCGGATCGTACCTGGTTCCGTTCGTGCCGTCCGCGCGAACCATCCTCACGCTCGCTCCGCTGGCCGCGGTTTATGGCTTCCTCGCCATCAGCATCACCGGCTACTTGCGCATGCAGAAGCAGGTGCGCACAGCGTACACTCGCAAGATCTTCCATTTCACGGTGTTCACCATGGCGAGCGTAGTGCAGCTACGCTGGCATCTGCCCGGCGTCGTGGTGTTTGGCGGAACGGTGAGCTGTTTTGTGTTCTACGCGCTGTGGCGCGGTGACGGACATCCCTGGTACGAGGCGTTGGCTCGCCCGACCGACGCGCCGCACCGCACCCTGTTCATCCTGGTCCCCTGGTTCACTACCGCCCTCGGTGGATTCATCAGCAACGTGTTCTTTACCGGGTTCGCGTCGATTGGCTACCTGGTCTGTGGCTGGGGCGATGCGGTGGGTGAACCGGTTGGCAGCCGCTGGGGCGTGCACCACTATCGCGTGCCTTCGCTGAGCGGCGTCAAAGCACAGCGCAGCGTCGAGGGCAGCGTCGCGGTCTTCCTGGTCGGTTCAGCCGCAGCGGCCATCGGACTCTGGGCACAGGGATCGCTGGTGCCCGTAGCACTCAGCGTCGGCGTTGCCTGTGGCCTGGCCGGCGCGATCGTGGAAGCAATCAGCACCCACGGACTAGACAACTTCACCACACAAGTGGCCGCGTCCGCAGTCGCACACCTGCTGCTCACCTGAATGAGTAACGCGAGGAATTACCGTGCTCGCGTGATGTGGAGCCCGGCCCTGAAGTACGTGGCTTGGGCACCCTCGTCGAAACGGCGGCCCACGCCGAGGTTGAGCCGGATGTTCGCGGCCGGATGCAGGCCGATCAGCAAACCAGGCTGAAACGAGGAAACGCCGTTGCCGTTGAGGTAGGCGGCTTCCGCACCGATGTGGATCTGCCCGACGTCACCAATGCCAGGCACACGACGAGTCACGCCACCACGAGTCCATACGTTCTCCGACTCGTAATGGTAGCTGACCATTCCTTCCGCGCGGAGAGACTCATTCCCCCAATACTCCAGATGCACCGTGTTCACGACGCCGGCCCCTACGTCCGTCGTGATTCCTGGAGATGCTTTCAGCTCCGAGTCCGTAAACGTGTAGCCGGCGCGTAGCGAGATCGCCCCATTACGGAAGCCGTATCGCAAACCCAGTGAAGGGATGGCGGCAATGACGGTTTCGTTTGCGCTCTCGACGGCGAATTTTAGCCAATAGTCATTGGAATCGAATTCGCCGAGGGTGTGGTAGGTCCAACCGAGTTGTGCGTCCGCGGGCCGAGCATTCGCGAAGAACGTGCAGAACAGTACGAGTGCTGCCGCCGACGCGCGCGTGATCACGTCGTATTCAGCAACTCTGCTGCACGAGCGGGCTCGAGATTGCCACCGGACAATACGGCGACGATATGGCCGTTGCTCTTGTACGCGCCGGACGTCAGAGCGGCGACGGTTGCGGCACCTGAGAATTCGACCACCAGCTTTGAATTCACCAGGAGCGCTCGCGCCGCATCGCGGATCGCATCGTCGGTGACGCGCACAATCTGATCGAGGAACGCCTGGGCGTGCTCGAAGGTGAGCTCGCCGGGGCGGACCGGCATGAGCCCGTCCGCAATGGTGGGCTTCGATTCGATCGTGACCAGCGAACCGGCTTCGAGAGAGCGGTACATCGCATCCGCGTTTTCCGGCTCGACGCCAATGACCTTTACCCGCGGCTGCGTCTGCTTGATGTAAGCGCTGATGCCGCTCATCAGTCCGCCGCCACCAATCGGAACGAGCACGGTCTCGACCTCAGACCAGTCCTCGAGGATTTCGCGGCCGACCGTGCCCTGCCCTGCAATGATGTCGGCGTGATCAAAGGGCGGGATCATTGCAAGCCCGCGCTGTTCAGCAATCTCTACGGCCTTGTGATAACGGTGCGTCGAGGTCGTGCCCTCGAGCACGACCTCAGCGCCAAACTTTTTGGCGCCCTCGACTTTGATGCTGGGCGCGGTGGTCGGCATGACCACGAGCGCGGGAACCTTGAACGACCTTGCGGCCAGGGCCACGGCCTGACCGTGGTTGCCCGAGCTGTAGGTGATCACACCCTTGGCCCGCTCGGCCTCGGAAAGCCGGGCGATCATGTTGTAGGCGCCGCGAATCTTGAAGGCGCCGGCATGCTGCAGGTTCTCACACTTGAGTCGGACTTCGGCTGCGCCAATCTGGCGGGCGAGCCAGGGCGCGGGCAGCAGCGGGGTACGGACGGCGACGCCCTCAATCGTGCGTGCCGCCGCATCGATGGCCGAACGCTCGACCAGGGTCATGATTGCTCTTCGTCTTCGACCGGCGGTTCGGCCTCATCCATGAAATCACCGGCTGGAGCCAGGTCGGAATCCTGCGCTTCGATCCCGTCACCACCAATGATTGTAACGCGGTTCTGCAAGGCCGCCTCGCCGCTATCATCCTCGGGTACCAGGCGCGCGACATCGACCAGAACATCACCATCATCGAGCGAGAGCAGGCGTACACCCTGTGTGGCCCGGCCGATGACCCGGATTTCGTTGACCCGCTGGCGAATGATCACACCGGCGCGCGTAATCAGCATCAACTCATCGCCGGGAAAGACTTCCATGATGGCGACCACGTGACCGGTTTGTTCGGTCACGCGGAAGTTGATGACGCCGGAACCGCCACGCGTCTGGAACCTGTACTCGTCGAAGTCCGTGCGCTTGCCGCGACCGCGTGAGCTGACCACGAGCAGAGTTGCCTTTGACGCTGCGTCACGCTTGCTGACCACCATGCCGACGACGACGTCATCGCCGCGCAGGCGAACGCCGCGAACACCGGTGGCCACCCGCCCCATGCTACGCACATCGGTTTCCGGAAACCGAATCGCCATGCCGTTGCGTGTGGCCAGGATGATCTCGTCATCACCGGCCGTGATCTGCACGTCGATCAGCTCGTCGTCGGGATCGATGTTGATCGCGTTGATGCCGACCACGCGGACATTGCCATACGCATCGAGCGGTGTCTTTTTCACCACGCCTTTGCGGGTGGCGAAGATCAGCGACTTGTCCTCGCTGAATTCACGCACCGGCACTACGGAGGCGATGCGCTCGTCCGGGCGCATCTGCAGCAGGTTCACGATGGGTTTGCCGCGTGATTCACGGCCACCGACCGGCACCATGTGCACTTTCAGCCAGTAGCAGTGACCCTCGCTGGTGAACACCATCAGGTAATCGTGGGTCCGGCCAACATAGAGATGCTCGACCCAATCCTCTTCCTTCGGCTTCACTCCGGTGAGCCCGCGTCCGCCGCGCCGCTGCGCGCGATAGGTCTCGACCGGCAGCCGCTTGATGTACCCTTCATGCGAGATGGTGATGACCATTTCATCGTCGGCCAGCAGATCCTCGAGAGACATCGAGGTCTCGGTCATCGTGATTTCGGTGCGCCGGTCATCGCCGAATTTGGCGGCTACCTCACGCAACTCGTCCTTGATGATCGAGTAGCGACGCGGCTCGCTGGCCAGGATGTCACGCAACTCGGTGATCTGGGCCCGGACCTCGATCAGCTCTTCCTCCAGCTTCTCGATCTCGAGACCGGTGAGCCGGCCCAGGCGCATGTCCAGGATCGCCTTCGACTGACGATCGGACAGACCGAAGCGCTCCTGCAGCCTCGTATTGGCGGTGTCGGTGTCGGGCGAGGCCTTGATCAGTTCGACCACTTCGTCGATGGCGTCGACCGCGATCTTGAGACCTTCGAGGATGTGCTCGCGATCGAGCGCATGCTTCAGCTCGAACTCGGTACGCCGGACCACAACCACATGGCGATGCGTCACGAAATGCCGGATCAGCTCCTTCAGGTCCATGATCTTCGGCGCGCCGTCGACCAGGGCGAGCATGATCACACCGAAGGTGGACTGGAGCTGCGTATGCTTGTAGAGCTGATTGAGCACGATCTGCGGAATCGCGTCGCGCTTCAGCTCGATCACCACCCGGATACCATCGCGATCCGACTCATCGCGCAGGTCAGAGATGTCCGGGATCTTCTTCTCGTGGACCAGCGCCGCGATCTGCTCGATGGTGCGCGCCTTGTTCACCATGAAGGGAATCTCGGTCACGATGATCGCGGTCTTCCCATTGTCGAGCTCCTCGATCTCCGAGCGCGCCCGCATGACCACGCGGCCTCGGCCGGTTTCATACGCCTCTTTGACGCCCTCCCAGCCGCAGATGTAGCCACCGGTCGGGAAGTCCGGACCGCGAATGAAGCGAAATAGATCCTGCAGCTCGCACTCGGGATGATCGATTACGTGGATGCAGGCATCGATGACTTCGCGCAAATTGTGCGGCGGAATGTTCGTGGCCATGCCAACGGCGATACCGCTGCTGCCGTTGACCAGGAGATTCGGAAACTTCGCGGGCAGAACCGTGGGCTCGACACGCTGATCGTCGAAATTGGGAACGAAATTGACGGTTTCCTTGTCGATATCACGAAGCAGCTCCATCGCCAGCGGCGTGAGTCGCGCTTCCGTATACCGATACGCCGCAGCGTTGTCGCCGTCGATTGAACCGAAGTTGCCTTGTCCGTCCACCAGCGGATAGCGCAGCGAGAAATCCTGCACCATGCGCACCATCGCTTCGTACACGGCCATGTCGCCGTGCGGATGATATTTACCGAGAACATCGCCGACGACGGTTGCGCTTTTCTTGTATGGACGTCCCGCAGTCAGTCCCGCTTCGTTCATTGCAAAAAGAATCCGGCGATGCACCGGCTTCAACCCATCACGCACATCCGGCAGCGCTCGCTGCACGATTACGCTCATCGAATAATCGAGGAACGAATGCCGCATTTCCTGCTCGATGAGGCGTGGAAGAACCCTTTCCTGCGGCTGCTCGGGAGGCGTGCTCGCCATCGACGACTGATCCTGCCTGTGGGGGGTCTACTTGGGCGGGGGCCCAGGAACGTCGCTGATACCCGCGTGCGCGCGCACTGTGCCCGCGCGTACGCCGTGCCCGCGCGCGTGCGTAGGATCGCGGATCGCGGATCGGGGATCGCGGGGCGCGGATCGGGGATCGGGGATCGGGGATCGGGGATCGCGGATCAGGGATGAGGGGTCGATCAGGGTGCGGGGGGCCGGGGATTGCGCTTTATCGAGGTATGACCACGCAAGATGCATCGTGACAAAACAGGAGCAGCCAGCTACGCATCGCCCCAAGGTCGAGGAAAAACACAGGCGCAGGGCAAGAGTGCCACGGAGCCCACCGTGAAGAGAATGAGGCGTTGCCCGGGAAAGGGTCGCGAAAGGCCGGCGTCATTCGCCAACGAGATGCCGAGCGAGGCCACGCCCGGTAACACGAGGTTGTTTGTGACGTTGACGCGGTGAGGTCTAGCAGAGGCGGTGATGTGAACGTCCAGGAGCCAACCCACCGCCACCCAACCGCTCACATCCCCTTCGCCCGCCGGATCCCCTGATCCTGCGATCCCTGAACCCTGATCCGCGATCCGCGATCCGCGATCCGGCGATCCGGCGATCCGCGATCCGCGATCCGCGATCCGCGATCCGGCGATCCGGCGATCCGGCGATCCGCGATCCGCGATCCGCGATCCGGCGATCCGCGATCCGCGCCCAGCAATCCGCTTAACCCTTGCTCCGGAGCCAGATGCCAATATTTTAGCATGAAGCTAAAATATTAGCATAGTGCGAAACCCTTGGCACCCAGCAGCCGTAGATGGGGCGACAGCTGACAAAAGGAGCCCACAATGAAGCCCGTTCGGTCCGCGTTACGCGGAAGTTTTGGGATTACGCTGGTCTACCTGACCGTGGCGCTGACTGCGGCTCCAGCGGCGAGCCAGACGGCGACACGGGCCAATCTCGGCGGGAGTCCGCGGGCGCAGATCCAGGCGGTGCGGGCGGGCACGGCGCCAAATATCGATGGCAAACTCGACGATGCGATCTGGCAGCAGGCCAGGTTCGTCCGGGAATTCGTGCAACGGGAACCGAATCAGGGTGAACCGGCCACGCAGGCGACGGAGGTCGCGTTTGCCTACACCGGAGATGCGCTCTACATCGGCGCCCGTCTACGGGACAGCGAAGGAAATGTGCGCGCGCTGGTGACGCGGCGAGATCGTGAAGAATCGTCGGACCAGTTGCTGATATCACTGGACACGTATCGGGATCACCGGACGGCATACACTTTCGCGGTCACCGCGGCGGGCGTGCGGATCGATTATTACCATCCGGCAGACTTCGAATTTCGGCGCGAGTACGGGTACGATCCGGTGTGGGAAGCGGAGACGGAGGTCGACAGTGCGGGCTGGACAGCGGAGATCCGGATTCCGTTTGCGCAGCTGCGATTCAGCGCGTCGGATCAACAGGTCTGGGGCGTGAACGTGGCGCGGGTCACGCCATCGCGAAATGAGATTTCGTTCTGGCAGCTGGTGGGCCGAGACGAAACGGGATGGTCATCCCGGATGGGCGAGCTGGTTGGAATTGAAGGGATCCGGCCAGCCCGGCGACTGGAGCTGCTGCCATACGTGGCCAGTGACCTGCGCTCGGTTTCGAACGTGAATGCGGCCAATCCGTTTGCCGAGAAACGGACATCGAATGTGCGTGCGGGCGGCGATCTGAAAATGGGACTCGGTCCGAACTTCACGCTGGAAGCCACGTTCAATCCGGATTTCGGGCAGGTGGAGGCGGATCCTGCCGAAGTGAACCTGACAGCGTTCGAGACGTTTTTTGCGGAGCGGCGTCCGTTCTTCCTCGAGGGTACCCAGCTGCTGGCGGCGCGCGGCAACTTTTACTCGCGCCGCATTGGTGCACGTCCGCTCACGCCGAATGCATCGTTCTCCGACCCGATCGATTACACTACGATTCTGGGTGCGGCCAAGATCACGGGCCGTACTGCGGGCGGGCTGTCCGTGGCCGGCCTGACGGCCGTTACGGCGCGTGAAGAGGCGCGCACCTTCGACCTGGCGACGAATTCGTTTGGACGCTCGGAAGTTGCGCCGACGACTGGGTACGCGATCGTTGCACTGCAGCAGGAGTTCGGCAACGTCGCCACTACGTCATCCAACCTGTACGGTTTGATTACGCATGTGGAACGCGCTGTCGAGTCGGGGTCGTTCTTGGCCAATGCATTGGCGCAGCGAGCGCATACCGGCATTGTCGATTACCGCATTCGCTGGCGCGGTGGTCAATACGACCTGAGCGCGTTTCTGGGTTGGAGTCACTTGAGCGGTGACACTTCCGCGATTCTGGCGCAGCAACTTAGCAGCCGACGCTACTATCAGCGGCCTGATGCCGATTACGTGCACGTCGATCCATCTCGAGAATCTCTTTCCGGCCTGTTTCTCGGCATCAACCACAGCAAGATGAGCGGCAAGCACTGGCTGTGGGATGTTGACTATGTCGAAGAGCGGCCCGGCTTCGAGTTGAACGACGCGGGCAGGCTGGGCGGCACCGACGATCGCGGCCTGTACGCGAGTATGCGCTATCGGGAGACCACACCGAAGGCATTCTATCGCAGCTACGAGCTAGGCGTTGGAGAAGTCACCGAATGGAATTTTGGTGGCGTACGACAGATCACGATTCTACAGTCTTTCGGCTACATACAGTTCGCCAATTACTGGCAGTTGAACGGGCAGTTTGACTACGCCCCGCGCGCAACCAGCGACAATCTGACGCGAGGCGGCCCACTCATGGGTACACCGAGCTTCGTGCAGGTCAACGGTGCACTTCAGAATCGGGCTGGCTCACGTACGCGATGGCGGGTTGGATTCTCCGGATCGAACGACGAGATCGATGGTTACGCAGCATCGTTGAGCGCAAGTGTATCGGCACGGCCGGGATCGCAATTCGAAGTGTCGCTCGAACCGCGAGTTTTCCGTGGTACGACTTCGCGTCAGTTCATTAAGTCGACTTCGGGTGGCCGTGCCGAGACCTTTGGCCGACGCTACCTGTTCAGCTACATCGGTCGCAGCGAGGTCGCCGCGCGGATCCGGCTGAACTACGCATTGACCCCTGACCTCACGCTCGAAACCTACGCCGAGCCGTTTGCATCGAGCGGCCGCTTCTATGATTTCGGTGAGCTGGAAGCCGCGCGCAGTCAGAATCTGCGCCGGTACGGCACCAACGGCACGACCATCTCACAGCCCGACTCCATCGGCCAGCGCACCGTGACCGACGGCGCCACACAGTTCACCATCCCGAACCTTGATTTCAACGTGCGCTCTTTCCGCAGCAACATCGTGCTGCGCTGGGAATGGCGCGCCGGCAGTACCCTGTTCGCGGTCTGGCAACAGGACCGCGGCTCGAGGGAGACTTTTGGCAGTCGCGTTGCGCTGGGTGACGTTTTCGATGGACTGCGCGTGGACGGGAACAACTTCTTTGCCCTGAAAATGAATTATTGGCTGCCGTTGCATTGAACGGATGAACGAATGAACGAATGAACGGACGAGCACGACTACGACCACGACTACGACTACGACTACGAGTTACGGGCTCTTGGACATTGCGGTTGAGCTTCTCTCTTCGCCGCGATGGCTGGACCCCGTTCTCGTAGTCGTAGTCGTAGTCGTAGTCGTGCTCGTCCGTTCATTCGTTCATCGGTTCATTCGTTCATTCGTTCATTCGTTCCTCACGCCACCGCACAAAAATCCTCCACCTCCTTCAATCCCATTTCCATCAGAGCGTGTCTGATCTGCTCACGGGCAGCTGCGGAGCCGACGGCGGCGAGGACGTATTCGCTGGTGCGATCGGCGAGGGAGTCCGGAGAACGGACCGGTATGCCATAGGTGCGCTGGCCGATTTTCCTGGGGTCAATGTCAATGAAGGCATGCAGGCTCGTGCCTTCCTGCATGAGCGCGCGGGCGATTGACTTGCCTACGGGTCCGGCGCCCCAGACGATCACGGGTCTCGAGCGCAGGGTGGTTTTGGCGAGGTAGTGGGCTTTGCAGCGTTGGAAGGCCGGCTGTGAGTACTGCGGATCGGTTCTCGAGGTGCGGTCAGCACGTTCGCGCCAATCCAGCAACACCTCGGGCAGGTTTGCGAGTACGAATCCGTCAGCCCAGAGACGCAGAATCAGGTCATAGTCTTCAGGCCAGCTGGTTTGCTGGTATCCGCCCACGGCAGCGAAGGCGGCCCGTTTGATCATCAATGTCGGGTGTGCGATGGGGCATTCGACGAACAGGTCGCGGACCAGTTGATCCGGTGTGGTCAGTGAGTTGAGCCAGTGCTGGTAGAGTCGCGCGCCATCGCGCACGTGCTCCTGCGGGAAGTAGCGGACCCGAGTGCCGCAGGCAGCCAGCCCGGGATGCTGCTCGAACCAGTCGAGCTGTCGCTGAAATCGCGATGGGTGCGCAACGTCATCGGCATCCATGCGGGCGAGCAGCGGTGCGCGCGCGGTGGTGCTGGCCAGCTGCAGAGCGCGCACCAGGCCAAAGCGGCCTGGCGTGAGCACCAATACGCGCTCATCACGATTGGCCCAGTCGTGCAGAACGTCGCGAGTGTGATCGGTGGAGCCGTCATCGACGGCGATGACCTCGAAGTCGCTGAACGTCTGCATCGAGATCGACGCAATGCACTCCGGCAGGAAGGCTGCTGCATTGTAGCAGGGCAGCAACACAGAGATGTGCGGAGCCAACGAGATGTTTACACGGCGAGCGCGCGGCGCGTGCCCAGCGCCTGCGCAATGTAGCGGCCCGTGTGGCTGGCTTTGACTTGAGCAACTTCCTCCGGCCGGCCCATTGCAACCAGCCGTCCACCGGCCTCGCCCGCTTCGGGTCCGAGATCGATGATCCAGTCAGCCGCGAGAATTACGTCGATGTTGTGTTCAATGATTACCACAGTGTGTCCGGCATCGAGGAGGCGTTGCAGCACGCCGAGCAGTTTCCGTACTTCCCCACCGGACAAACCTGTGGTCGGCTCATCCAGGATGTACATGCGATGGCCGCGCTTCTTGCCCGCGCCGATCAGCTCACGAGCGATCTTGAGCCGTTGCGCCTCGCCGCCGGACAGCGTGGGTGCGGGCTGCCCCAATCGCAGGTAACCCAGCCCGACCTGCTGCAACTGCCACAGCATTTGTCCGAGCTTGTCTTCCTTGATGAAGAAGCGGATGGCCTCATCGACGGTGAGATCCAGTACCTGCCGAATGTTCAAACCCTTGTACGTGATCTCGAGCGTTTGCGGCTTGTATCTCTTGCCGCCGCAGATCTCGCATGGCACGTGCACGTCCGCAAGAAAAACCATTTCTACTTGCTTGACGCCATCGCCCTGACATTCTTCACAGCGGCCGCCCTTTATGTTGAATGAAAAATGACCGGGTGCATAGCCGCGCTGTTTGGCCAGCGGTTGGCGCGCGAAGATCTCCCGGACCTGATCGAACGCCTTGATGTAAGTCACAGGATTCGAGCGGAACGTGCGGCCGATGGGCTCCTGGTCCACGAGCACAACCGCGTCCAACTGCTGGGCTCCGTCCAACCGATCGAACGCGCCGATCTCCTCGCCGAGATGCTGCTTTGCGCTGGTATCGCCCTCCGCCATTTCACGCTCGAGCGCACGATACAGCACATCGTGGATGAGCGTGCTTTTGCCCGAACCGCTAACACCCGTCACCACAGTCAACGAGCCGAGCGGCAATTCGATGTTGACGCCGTTCACGTTGTGCAATCGCGCACCCGTCAACTTCAGCTTCGGCACCATTGTGCGCGGCGACCGCAGTCGTGGGGCAGTCTGCTCCAGTCGATTCAGCTGTTTGGCCGTCCCGGTGTCAGCAGCGAGCAGCGCCGAAATCGGACCTTCGAACACGATCTGCCCGCCTTTTTCGCCACTGCCGGGGCCCAGTTCGATGATATGATCGGCCGACCGGATCGCAGCTTCATCGTGCTCGACCATGACCACGGAATTCCCGCCGTCGCGCAACCGCTTGAGCAGCATGAGCAAGCGATCCGTGTCGCGCGGATGCAATCCGACAGTCGGCTCATCGAGCACGTACAGCGTATCCACCAGGCTCGACCCCAGCGAATTGGCCAAGCCGATGCGCTGGGACTCACCGCCCGACAGGGTGCGGGTCTGCCGATTCAGGGTCAGGTAACCCAACCCAACGTCGCACAGGAACTGCAGCCGCGAACGCAATTCGCGCAGGATCGGTTCGGCAATCGCGTATTCCTGCGGGGACATCGGATCGCGGATCGCGGATCGCGGATCGGAATCAACGGACTGCGGATCGGCGCTGAGCGTGCGGATCCAGTCGTTGAGCTGGTCGAGGGGCAGCTCGCTGGCCTCAGCGATCGTCAAGTTTGACACCCGGACATACAGCGCTTCCGGGCGCAGCTTGGTGCCATTGCACGCATCGCAGGTTGTCGCCCACTGATAGCGGCGGAGGAATACCCGGATGTATTGCTTGTAGCGCTTGTCCTCACGCGAGCGCAGGAACGGGATCACGCCGGTGAAATCCCGCGTCCCCTTGATGACTGCGTTGCGGAATTTGATCGGCAGATCGCGCCAGACCACATCGGTCGGCACCTTCTGCTTCTTGGCATAGGCAAGCAGACGTGCGCGATGCTTCGCGTAACGCGGCTTTTCCCATGGATCCACTGCACCGCCCTTCAGCGAACGACCCGCGTTCGGCACGATCAGCCGCTCATCGTACTCGAGCGTGGCGCCAAAGCCGGTGCACTTCGGGCAGGAGCCATAGGGATTGTTGAATGAAAAAAGTCGCGGCGTCGGGTCCAGGAATTTGACCTCCGAATGATCCGGACAATGGAAGCGATCGCTGAAGCGGAGCCGCTGGAAGGTCGTGGCGTCAATGGCCAGGACAGCGCCATCGCCTTCATGAAATGCAGTGCCGAAGGAATCGGCCAGCCGCTCTTTGACCGCTGGCCCGACGACCAGCCGGTCGACCACGATCAGTAGCTCTTCGGCGCCAGCCAGGTCGATACCCAGCGTGTCAGCGTGCTCGGCCGCGGGTTCATCCAGATCGATCGTTCGATCGCCGACCAGAACCCGCATGAATCCGAGCGCCTTCAGGTTCTCGACCACTCGTTCGTGAGAAAGGCGTGCACTTCGCGGCAATGGAAAGGCGATTAGCAGCCGCGTGCCTTCCGGCAATGCCAGAACCGTGTCGGTTGCGCTCTGGACTGTGTCCGGCTGAACGCGCCGGTTACAAATAGGACAAAATGTGCGACCTGCGCGTGCCCAGAGCAGACGGAGGTAGTCGTGGACCTCGGTTGCGGTTCCGACGGTAGAACGGCTGGTTTTAGTGGGGTTCTTCTGTTCGATCGCGACCGCCGGGCTGATGCCCTCGATCGAATCGACAGCCGGTTTTTCCATCCGCTCGAGGAATTGCTTGGCGTAGGTGGATAAGGATTCCACGTAGCGACGCTGGCCCTCGGCGTAGAGCGTGTCGAAGGCGAGCGACGACTTTCCGGATCCGCTGGGACCGGTGAGCACGACGAGTGCGCGGCGCGGCAATTCGAGATCCAACCCCTTCAGGTTGTGTTGCCGAGCATTACGAATGATGATGCGATCTTTCACGATGCGATTGAGATAATCCGATAGGCTTCCAAGGTGCAACCTTTTACCCGTTTGGAACGTCAAAGATCAGTGATAGACAGGACGTACCCGGTGGTCCCGCAAGGGACACCAGTAACAGCCGGGCACGACCCTTACGGACCGAACCCGGTTGAAACCAGGGCTTGAACCGATCCGTAGGGACCATGGACGCGATGATAGCGTCTTGAACCCATAGACACACCCCGCCACGCAAATCCCTCCTCCTTGCGCTGATATGGCCGAGCGGCTTGCCGCTCGGCCATATCTATTTGTGCTGGCACCGAACTGCGGCACGGGACTGCGGCACGGAACTGCGGCACGGGACTGCGGCACATGACAGCGGCACAAACACGGAATTTCGATTGGCACGAGGAAAACCGCCGCCTCAATTTGTCGAAGTTCCGTGCCGCCGTCATGTGCCGCTGGTTATGTGCCGCAGTTACGTACCGCGATGGCTGGCGGCAGGTTCATGCGGCCTTCATTATTGCCGCCCTTTGTCGCCCCCGCAAAAAAAGGTCAATGCGTCACGGATTCGGTGAGTCGACAAGTTTTCGCGCGGAACCGTTCAAGGCGGCGTTCTGGCTGCCCTCGCCGCATGGCCAGACGATTGGCGGACGGCTGTTGCGCCGTGCGCGACCACCCGTGTTCGAGCGGTGGCGGTTGGACACGACAGATGGTGATTTTCTCGATCTGGATATTCCGCCATCACCAGCACCGACTCCGCCGCTGGTTGTCCTGTTTCACGGCCTCGAGGGATCGGCTCGCCGCGGGTACGCCATCAATACGTACAACGAGCTGTACACACGAGGGATCGCGGCGATCGGCGTCAACTTCCGCTCGTGCAGTGGCGAGCTCAACCGGACTGCACGTTTCTATCACTCCGGTGAAACCGGCGATATCCGCTTCGTGCTCGATTCGGTCAGGACGCGGTATCCAGGCCGCGGGTTGGGTGCAGTCGGATTTTCTCTGGGCGGGAATGCCCTGCTCAAGTACCTCGGTGAAGAGGGCGAACGAGCAGTCCTGGATTGCGCGGTCGCGATATCGGTGCCCTACGACCTCGGTGCGGGCGCACGTCTTCTCGATTCCAATGTGATGGGCCGTTTCTACAGCCGCATTTTCATCAAGTCACTGATTCAGAAAACCGAAGGCAAGGCAGCGCTGCTGGCCGACCGCTGCGAGCTGGACCGGGTGCGCGCTGCGCGCAGTTTCTGGGAATTCGATGATGCCGCGACTGCACCGCTACACGGCTTCGCTGGTGCAGATGACTACTATGCGCGGTCCAGCTCCGCACAGTTCATCGAGCGCATTCGCCGTCCCACACTTCTACTGCACGCACAGGATGACCCTTTCGTGCCGCCCGATGCGGTGCCACATCACGCCATTGCCGGTAACCCGCTCATTACCGCCGAGATCACTGCGCAAGGGGGTCACGTCGGCTTCATCGGCGGCACGCCCTGGAAGCCGGTCTTCTGGTGTGAACGCCAGAGCGCCGTCTTCCTCGCCGCGCAGATGCGTTAGCGCCACTGCGCGGCTACAACAGGCCCTTCACCCAGCCACCATCCACGGTGATGGAAGTACCGGTGATGAATGAAGCGCGCTCCGAGGCGAGGAATGCTACGCAGGCGGCGAACTCTTTCGGTTCGCCCATGCGGTGCATCGGGATTTCCGACTCCCATCGTTTTACTACATCCTGCGCCGTAATGCCGTCGCGCTTTCCGAGCGCTTCTGCGAGCTCGACCACTCGCTCGGTGCGGGTGTAGCCGGGCAGCACGTTGTTCACTGTGATGCCAAACGGTGCAACTTCATTGGCCAGGGTGCGCGCCATGCCGGTGACAGCGGCACGAATGCTGTTGGACAGAATCAGGTTGTCGACCGGCTGTTTGACGGCGATGGATGTGATGTTGATGATGCGACCCCAACGCCGTTCCTTCATTTCGGGCAGGACCTGCCGTGCCAGATCGACCGCGGTTTCCAACAACAAACTGACCGCTGCTCGCCAGGTTTCGAGATTGTGCGCTTCGAAGGGTCCCGGCGGCGGACCGCCGGCGTTGGTGATCAGGATGTCGATCTGGCCAAATCGATTCCTGGCTGCATCCGCGACCTGCTCGGCCGCGCCGGCGGCGGTCAGGTCGATGGCCAGGGTTTCGACTCGAGCACCTTTCGACCGCAATCCGCCAGCAGTTTCCTCGAGGGCATCGGCGCCGCGCGCACACAGCATCAATGAGGCGCCTTCCGCACTCAATTCTTCGGCGACAGCGCGGCCGAGACCTTTGCTGGATGCCGCAACCAGCGCGACCTTGCCCTGAAGTCCGAGGTCCATCTATTTGCGACGCAGGTAATCGTCGGTTTTGTCCAGCCAATCCTGGCGAGGCGGGCTGAAGACGTCGACATCGAGCGTGTCCTCCAGCGCGAGGGCTTCATGCGGGACGTTGGAGGGAATGTGCAGCACCTCGCCCGCTCTGATGACGACCTCCTCGCTTTTATCGCTGCCGAGCCAGAAGTGCAAAGCGCCATCGACCACGTACGTGATCTGCTCGTTGTCGTGTGAGTGCAGCGGCACGAGGCACCCTTTCTTGAGATACACGTGGGCGAGCATCATGCGTTCACCGGTTACCAGCCGGCGATCGAGCAGGTCGGTAACTTTTTCCTTGGGCATGTCATCCCACCGATAAAACGTGCACTTGTCCTGAGTGGCCATTGCTCTCCTCACGGGAAATCGGGTAGGCGGGGAAATTCGGCGGGAAAGGCGGCCGGGGCAACGTCGCCCGGGTGGGTGCCTCTAGCTAGAGGGGTTGACGACCCCTCGGCGGGCTGGATAGGTTGACCGCATGATCGCACGTCGCTCGCACCATCATCACGTTCATCATCACGGCCCGATGGGCTGCGGGGGTGGCGTGTAAACGTGTGCGGCTGGCGCACGACGCCAGATCCACTCGCGGCCCGTCGGTTCAACCGGCGGGCTTTTTGTTTTTTGGTCGGTGAACTGAGTTTCCATGATTCGAATTGCATTGCCCAACAAGGGCAGACTGGCCGAAGGTGCGCGTGAGCTGCTTGCGCGGGCAGGTCTGGAAGTCGAGTCGCGTGGCGAGCGCTCGCTCCAGGCATCGCTTGGGGGCGAGTTCAGCGCGCTGTTCGTGGGCGCTCGTGACATTCCTGAATTCGTCAGCGATGGCGCGGCGGACGTCGGCATCACCGGCCGCGATCTAATCGAGGAGTCTGCACGCGCCGTGACAACGCTGCTCGATCTGGGCTTTGGCCGCTGCCACCTCGCGGTGGCCGCCAGTGAGGATAGCGGGATTCGGGACGTGTGCGACGTCGTGGAGGGGGCGCGCGTAGCCACCGTCTTCCCGCGCACGGCCGCGCGCTTCTTCGAACAAGCCGGCCGTAACGTGACGATCGTGCCGATCAGCGGAGCAGTCGAAATTGCGCCACACCTCGGGGTTGCGGATGTCATCGTTGACCTGGTATCCACCGGGTCGACTCTGAAGGTCAATGGCCTGCGAGAGATTGCGACCGTCCTCGAATCGACGGCGTGTTTGATTGCAGGTCCGGCCATCCTGTCCGATCCAGCCCGAAAGCAGAGCCTCGATGAGCTGATTGCCGCACTCGACTCCGTGCTGCACGCGCGGGACAAACGCTACCTGATGGCCAACGTTCCGCGCGGCGAGCTGGCGGAAGTAAAACGGGTGCTTCCCGGCATCTCCGGGCCGACCATTGTCGACCTGCTGGACGGTGGAAAGTTCGTAGCGGCCCACGCGGTCGTGGACCAGCGCGACATCTATCGTGTGATTGCCGACCTGAAGCGGCTGGGTGCAACCGGGATACTGGTCACGCGCATCGAGCGGCTGATGGCATGAGTACGAGCCTGGTATCGACGATTCAACTCGGATTCCCGGTCGGATTGCGCGTGGCAGATCTGTCCGCAGTCGATCGCAAACGACTGTTCGAACGCGGCCACGAGCGCGACGCAGACGTCACGCAGACTGTCACCGATATCATCGAACAGGTGCGCGCACACGGCGATGCCGCGCTGCGGTCGCTGGCTCTGCGCTTCGACCGCGTGGAGCTGCGGGCACTCGAAGTGAACGCGGCGCGCTGCCGCCAGGCGTATGACGACCTCACACCTGAAGTCCGCGCGGCTCTCGAGCAGGCGGCCAGCGCAATTCGCGCGTTTCACAGCGCACGACTGCCCGCGGCGTACGAAATCGAAGTACAACGCGGTGTGAGGATCGGACGCAAACCCGAGCCACTGGCATCGGTTGGTGTGTATGCGCCGGGCGGCCGGGCGGCCTATCCGAGCAGCGTGCTCATGGGCGTAATTCCGGCGAAAGCTGCAGGTGTACGCGAGGTCATCGTGTGCTCACCGGCTGGAACGGACAGTGAGCCGGCCACTATCGTGCTGGCCGCCTGTGCGCTGGCCGGCGCGGATCGCGTGTTCGCGCTCGGTGGTGCCGGTGCAATCGCAGCGCTCGCGCTCGGTACGGAGTCGGTTCCCCGCGTCGACAAGATCACAGGTCCGGGCAATGCGTGGGTTACGGAGGCGAAGCGCCAACTGGTCGGCGACATAGCGATCGACTGCCCGGCTGGTCCTTCGGAAATCCTCATCCTTGCAGACGAGTCCGCCGATGCGGAGATCATCGCGCGCGAGTTGATGGCGCAGGCCGAGCACGATACCGACGCCGCGGCTGTACTCGTGACCACGCATTCAATGCTGATCGACCAGGTGCGCGGTGTGCTGGAGCGCGTGATCGCGGCCGAGGCGCGAGCGCCGATCATCGAAGCGGCGCTCGCAGCGAATGCGGCGCTGCTGCTCGCTGACAACGAAGCCGAGATGGTCCACTTTGCCGAAGCCTACGCGCCCGAACACCTGCTTCTGCTCACGCGCGATCCGCGGGTAACGCTTGCACACGTGCGGAATGCCGGCTCCGTGTTTCTCGGTGCTGGCAGCTCAGTCGCGTTTGGCGACTACAGCACGGGCGCCAATCACGTGTTGCCGACCGCTGGACGAGCGCGCGCATACTCGGGACTCTCGACCGATGACTTCGTGCGCTGGTTCACCTATCAGGAAGTGTCTGCCGAAGCAGCGGTCCGCCTGGCGGAGCCGACGGCAGTTCTCGCCGATGCCGAAGGTCTACCGGCTCATGCGGCGGCCGCGCGTCTGCGGGCAGCGGGGATTGCGCAGGCGAGCGACAACGGACCACCTCTCAGACCGGCTTATCGTGGTATCGAGCTGTACGATCCACAGCGTGCACCCTGCGAGATCGATCTGAGCGACAACACCAACCTGTTTGGTCTGGCAGCCGCCGCACAGCTCGTGCTCGGATCTGGTCTGCCTGAGCGGACCACCCGTTACCCCGCCGTCTTTGCGGAGCCACTCAAGCAGGCGATTGCCGAATGGTATCAGGTTGCGCCGGAGAACGTGGTCACCGGCTGCGGTTCCGATGATGTAATCGACTCGGCCCTTCGTGCCTTTTGCGATACCGGTGATCGGGTGGTGCTTCCGGTGCCGACCTTCAGCATGGTGGCCGAGTTCGCACGAATGAATGCAGTGCCGGTAACCGAGATTCCCATGCTCGCTGACCTCACACTCGACGACGATCGGCTGATTTCCGCTGGTGGCCGCGTCACTTATATCTGCAATCCCAACAATCCTACCGGCACCGCATTTTCCGGCCGTACGATCGAGCGTATTGGCGCCCGCATTCCGGGCGTGCTGTTGCTGGATGAAGCCTACGCGGACTATGCGACGGAGGATTTTGCGCGAACCGCTGCTGCATCGGCTCGCATGATCTCGCTGCGCACGTTCTCGAAAATATTCGGTTTGGCCGGGCTGCGTGTGGGCTTTGCGATTGGTCCCGCAGCGCTCGTCCGAGAGATCGAGAAATCGCGCGGGCCGTACAAGGTCAATGCGTTTGCTGCTGAAGCCGCGATTGCGATGCTGACGCACGAGCGGGAATGGCTGCGGGCGCGGATCGATGAGACGCGCGCCAACCGAGAGCAGCTGAGCGCAGAACTGCAGCGACTGGCCTACCGTCCGCTGCCGTCGGCAGCCAACTTCCTGCTGGTGCCGGTGCTTGCCGGACAAACCGCGGTGTCACTGGCCACGGCCTTGCGGGTTCGCGGCGTGGCGGTCCGTCCCTATACCGAACTGCCCGGCCTGGGTGATGCGATCCGGGTCACGGTCGGTCCCTGGTGGATGATGCAACGATTATTGACGGAGCTCGCGCACGTATGAGGGTCGCGCTGTTCGATTATGGCGTCGGCAATCTTCACTCGCTGGCCAAAGCACTGCAGGCGGGCGGCGCCGAAGTCGACGTCGAAACCGAGATCACGTCCGCACTGCGCAAAGACGCACTCATCCTGCCGGGTGTGGGAGCCTTTGGTCCGGCGGCGGCGGCACTGCTGCCGCTGGCACCTTCGCTTCGTTCAGCGCTTTCGGCCGGTCACCCCTGCCTCGGCATCTGCCTGGGAATGCAACTGCTCTTCGATTCCAGCGACGAGGGATTGGGCATGGGGCTGGGCGTCATGCGCGGGCACGTTCGTCGATTGCGCTCGCGCCGCGTACCGCACATGGGTTGGAACCAGGTGGAGCCGGTGCGCGCGGACCCGCTTTTCGATGGCATCACTCGCATGTCCGCGTACTTTGCCAACAGCTTCGTGGCGGAGCCGGCTAATCCGGGCGACGTGATAGCCTGGACCGAGTACGAGGGTCAGCAGTTTGCCTCTGCGATTCGGCGCGACCGCGCCTGGGGCGTGCAGTTTCATCCAGAGAAAAGCGGCCAGACCGGCGTGCAGCTCATCCGAAACTTCCTGACCAGCGCACGAGCGTGATCGTTTTTGCGGCGATCGACCTGCAGCAGGGAGAAGTCGTGCAGCTGGAAGGCGGACGCGCCGAGGCCACGCGAGTACGCTGGAACGACCCGGTCGCGGTCGCGGAGAAATGGGTAGCGGCAGGGTTCCGCGCCCTGCACGTCATCGATCTGGATGCAGCACGAGGCACCGGCTCCAACCTGCACCTGGTCGAGGCCATCATTGCCTGTTCCGCCGTACCCGTGCAGGTGGGTGGTGGCATGCGTGATGAAATCGCGATCGAGCGCATGCTCGAGATCGGCGCCGCCCGAGTGATCGTCGGTACGCGCGCCATTGAAGATCCGGATTGGCGGCGTCGTGCTGCAGCCCGATTCCCAGGTAAACTGGTGTTGGCCGCCGACGTGCGCGGCCAGCGCATCGTAACCCGCGGCTGGACCAGCGAAACCAGCCTGCATTGGCGAGACGTAATTCACGACATCGCAGATGATCCATTGGCGGCTGTATTGGTCACCGACGTGAGTCGCGAAGGTCTGCTCGCCGGCAGCGACATCGAGTTGTTTCAGGCGATCTGTGAAACAGCCAGTCTTCCGGTCTATGCGGCGGGTGGCATCGCTGGCGATGACGATGTGATCAGATTGCGTGAAATCGGTGCAGCCGGCGCGGTATTGGGCATGGCGCTCTACACCGGCCAGATCAACCTGGCCACGAACGGAGCAGAAGAGTGATCGAGCTGGTTCGGGAAACTACGGAAACCAAAGTGAGGCTGAAGCTTGCGCTTGCGAACGGGGCTGCGGAGCCGGGTCAGATTCGGACCAATGACCGCTTCCTCGACCACATGTTGCAATGCCTGGCCCGTTACAGTGGCCTGAATCTAGCCATAGATGCGACCGGGGATCTCCGGCATCACCTGGTTGAAGATGTGGCCATCACGCTGGGGCTGGCGCTGCGGGATGCGATACCCGAAACCTGTGCCCGGTACGGACATGCGGTGGTTCCCATGGATGACGCACTGGTCGAGGCCGCGCTGGATGCAGGCGGTCGCGCATTTTATGCGGGACGACTGCCCAGCCGGTTGTACGAGCATTTCTTCCGGTCGTTCGCGGAGAATAGCGGCCTGACACTGCACGTGTCCGTGCGCCGCGGCCGGGACCGGCACCATATCATAGAAGCAGCAGTAAAAGCCACGGGATTCGCACTGGGCCAGGCTCTGGCTGAAGCGGATACGGTCTTCAGCACGAAGGGGGCGGTTCGCGTAGAGCGACGGGAGACGAGGTGATGCTAATGAAGAGAATCATCGTGTGTCTGGATGTGCAGGACGGTCGAGTCGTGAAAGGCGTGAGTTTTCGGGGCCTGCGCGATGTCGGCAATCCGGTGGAGCTGGCTCAACGATATGAGGCGGAGGGCGCCGATGAGATTGTGTTTCTCGACATCTCGGCATCGGTGGAAGGACGTCACGCACTGGTGGATGTCGTGCGGCGGACGGCCGAGAAACTGTTCATCCCGCTGACCGTCGGCGGCGGCGTGCAGGACATCAACGACATTGGCGCGATCCTGAGGGCAGGCGCGGACAAGGTCAGCATCAACTCGGCCGCAGTTGCACGTCCGGAACTGATCGGTGAAGCCAGCGCGCGCTATGGTGCACAATGCGTGGTCGCGAGTATCGATGCCCGGCTGGAGCGCCGCTCGATCGAAATGATGGCGCATGCCGAAGCAGCCAACACGGAGACGAAGCCGGTTTCCCGCAACTGGTACCGCGTCTTTACACACGGTGGCCGCGATGCGACCGAAATGAATGCCATTACCTGGGCCAGGCGCTGCGAGCATCTGGGAGCGGGTGAGATCCTGATTACTTCGATCGACCAGGATGGCCAGCGTACCGGCTACGATCTCGAGTTGACCGGACAGGTGGTCGAAGCAGTCAACGTGCCGGTAGTCGCCAGCGGCGGCGCCGGCTCACCCGAACACATCCGTGATGCCTTCCTGCTGGCCGGTGCCGATGCGGCCCTTGCGGCCGGCATCTTTCACGACGGCAAGTGCACGATTGCCGAAGTCAAACGGCTGCTCGCATCATCCGGTATTCCAATCCGACTCGCCCAGACGGCCTCCCCTCTTCCTTAATGCGCGAATCACATCGTTCACTGCTGGAGTTTGCGGTAGAGGTCGCCTGGCGCGCCGGGCGAGTCACGCTCGGTCATTTCCAGACTGGAATCGTCGCCGAAACCAAGGCCGACGCATCGCCGGTCACGATTGCCGATCGCGCGGCCGAACAACTCGCCCGTGAGCTGATCGAAACCAGATTCCCGCACGACGGCATCATCGGCGAGGAGTTCGGCGAAACGCGCGCGGAAGCAGCCCGCCGCTGGATCCTGGATCCCATCGACGGCACGCGCTCTTTCGTTCACGGCGTTCCGTTCTATGGCGTCCTGATCGCGGTAGAGGACGAGGGCGAAGCGGTACTCGGCGTGGCGCATTTCCCCGCATTGAGCGAAACCGTTTATGCAGCCGCCGGCGTGGGGTGTTGGTGGAACGGCCGGCGGGCGCTGGTATCGGACACGACGCGCCTGAGCGATGCGCTGGTACTCACCACCAGTTACGAGGGCATCGAACGCCATAAACCGGGGCCCGGCTGGGATCGAGTGCGCAATCATGCGCGCGAGGCTCGGACCTGGGGCGACTGCTATGGGCACATGCTGGTTGCGACCGGACGCGCGGAAGCCATGCTAGACCCGAGCATGAAGCTTTGGGATGCGGCAGCGCTCAAACCGATCATCGAAGAGGCGGGCGGCGTTTTTACGGACTGGGACGGAGCGAACACGCACCGCGGCAGTTCCGTCGTTTCGACCAATGCCGCACTTGCCCGTGATCTGCGCACACTCCTGAACAGCTCGGCATGAGACTCACCAGCACCGCGCATCTGGAACGCGTGCGTTTCGACCAGCACGGCCTGCTGCCCGTGATCGCGCAGCACGCCAACACGGGCGAAGTCCTGACACTTGCCTACGCCAATCGTGAAGCGATCGAGCGTACGCTCAGGTCCAGTGTGCTGTGGCTGTATTCGCGCAGCCGCCAGGCGCTCTGGCAGAAAGGCGAATCCAGCGGCAACCTCCAGCACGTCGTCGAGCTCCATCTCGACTGCGATGCCGATGCACTGCTGGCGCGTGTACTGCCGGCCGGGCCCGCGTGTCACACCGGTGAGCGCAGCTGCTTCGGCACTGCGCCGACGCTCCAGTTGCTGGCCGACATCATCGCGCAGCGCGCACAGCAATCCGAAGCGCAAGGCTATACCGCGCGCCTGCTATCCGATTCGAATCTGCGATTGAAGAAGCTGGGGGAGGAAGCGACCGAGCTCGCACTTGCGTGTCAGTCGGGTTCGGCGGAGCGCATCACTTCGGAAGCGGCTGACCTGCTTTATCACGTGCTGGTCGCGACTGCCGCGGAGAACGTCGACGTCGTGAGCGTGTTGAGAGAATTGGAAAAGCGAATGGCGAAGACGACAGGTGTCGGGAAAGAGTAGGCACCGGTCCGATCGTGCCTTGCAGCGGGGCTTTTACGGAAAAGGACGTGAGATCACCGAAGCCCAAAAGACGCAGCACTCTTATGGGTGCTTGTTTGGGTCTTCCGGGCGTGGCGGCTTTCTGACGATGAAAATCCGAAATATCACCAAAAGCAGAAAAGCGCCGAGTATCGCGAGTCCCAACGATTGCAGATTGAATCCGGTAACCGGGCCAATACCAAAGACCCGTGTGCCGATGAATCCGCCGATCAGTGAACCGGCCATGCCGATGATGATGGTGAGCAGGCAGCCGCCGGGGTCTTTGCCCGGCATGATCAATTTGGCAATCCCGCCGGCCAGCAAACCGAACAGGATCCAGGCAAAGACGTTCACGGAAAGGTCAGGTGCGGAAGCCGGAGACCAGCTCCTTGAGTTTGTCTGCGGCCTGGAGCAACTCGACGCTGGCGGCGCTCATCTCCTGCGTGGCGGCGGATTGCTCTTCCGCAGCAGCGCTCACCTGTTCCGCGCTGGCCGCGTGTGATTCAGCGGTTTGACCGACCTGTCGCACGGTCTGTTCGACTTTGGCAACGGCCGCCTGATTCTCGACGGCAGCCGACGCAACACGCGCGGCGGCGTCGCGTACCTCCGCCACGGCAGTGACGATCTCCTCGAACGCCGTTTCCGCGCCTTTGGATGATTGCTCGACGCCAGCAACCTTCAGTGATCCGAGCGCCATGGTTTCCACGACTTTGCCGATCTGTTTCTGAATGAACTTTACCGTGGTCGCGACTTCATCGGCCGCGCGAGCGCTGCCATCGGCGAGCTTACGCACTTCTTCCGCCACCACGCCGAAACCGCGGCCATGCTCGCCGGCCCGCGCGGCTTCGATCGCTGCGTTCAATGCGAGCAGATTGGTCTGACGCGCGATACCCTGAATGGTTTCGACAAAGGTTGAAATCCGCTCCGAGAACTGCTGCAGCTCGTCGACCTCGCGGCTGGACGAGCGCACGACATCCTGCACCTCGATCAACGTGCCGAGCGCATTCTTGATGTCCTGACGCTTCTCATTGGCCAGGCTTCGGATCCGGTCACTCAAGTCGCGCATGCGCACCGAGTTGGTTTCCATCTCTTCGGCGCGGCTCTGCATGTCGGTCAATGCTTCATCGATCGTGCGCAGACCGGCGGCCTGTTCCTCTGCACCGGTCGTGATGCCGACCATTGCAGTGGAAACCTCGCCGCTCGAGGCGGCCACTTCTTCGGAGATGCTGGAGAGATCCGACGCACTGGCGCCGATTTTCTTGGCGGTCGAAACCGTCTCACCGACCACCGTGCGGAACCGGTCCGCCATGCCGGTGAAGGCACCGGCCAGAACGCCGAATTCAGCCGGCATTCGACCATTCAACTTGACATTCAAATCGCCGGCACCGAAGTCATTGGCGGCGATGACCAGCCGATTGAGCGGCCGATTAATCGCGCGCATGGTCTGGAAGGCGAGGAAAACAGAAACCAGCGCGATGATGGCGACGATGACGATAAGCCAGGTTTGTCGACGGGTCGAGTCGACGTTGAGTGCGCTGGAAGCCTCGCTCACGCCGGTCATAATGTCAGCATTGAGCGCGGCTATCTGCGCCTTGAGTTGCCGGACCGTGGGTGTAACCCCCTCGATCTTGCCAATCGCAGCTGCCTGGTTGTTGGCTCGAAGATCGTTGTGCGCGGCGGTGTAGGCCTGCACGATCGAGTTATGCAGCCGTTCGATCACATCGAGATCCTCGACCTGAGTCGCGGAATAAGTGCGGAGAAGGCGGACCTTCTTGATCACGTCGCGCACGACGATGCTGAGCGAATCGAACGACTCGCCGGTTTGAGCGTCACGCGAAACGAAGTAGTGCTCGCCGGTGGCGATCTGATCCAATGCCGCCGCCTGCAGCGTATTGGTCACCTCCGTCGACTGCCGCAACTGTTCTAGCTGCAGTTCAATATCATTGGTGACCCGCTCGATGGTGGTGTAACTCATATACCA
>JBBDWZ010000055.1:0-4212 GCA_040902615.1 Gemmatimonadota bacterium
CATCGGGAATTGCCGGTTTTCAGCGTGCAGTACCACCCGGAGGCCGCTCCAGGGCCGCACGATTCGCTGTATCTCTTTGACAGGTTTACAGCTGCGATGGGTAGGAGGTCCAAAAATAAAGCTTGACCTTCAAGCGGTCCTGAATTAAGCTACGTCCTAGTCATTGTGTAAGATACGCGCTTTTAGACGGTGATTTCTTGGCTCGGCGGTCCGTCATAACAATCCTCGCCGTTTCGGTCATCTCACTCATGGTTCTGACAGGCCTGGTGTTGGCCGTTGTTTTGGCCTCGGGCGATCAAACCGGGCTCGGTTTGGGTGGTCGAATCGCTGTTTTGAGCGTGGACGGTGTGATCGCAGATGATGCGGAGCTGCTGGAACAGATCCGGGATTTCCGCAACGATGGGTCGGTTAAAGGGTTTGTCGTCCAGATCAACTCACCGGGCGGGGTGGTTGGACCTTCACAAAGCATTTATTCGGAGTTGCGGCACCTGCGTGAGGAGGATGACCGACCGGTCATCGCTCGATTGGAAGTGTAGGTGCTTCAGGCGGTTACTACGTAGCACTGGCAGCAGATTCGATTTACGCGCTTCCGGGTTCGATCACGGGTTCGATCGGTGTGATCATGGAATTCCCGGATGCCAGCGGGTTGATGGACAAGGTCGGTGTTCGGATGCAAGTCGTGAAGAGCGCTGAACACAAAGACGTCGGATCACCGTTTCGGCCGATTGAAGCGGGCGATCGCCAGATTCTGAGCGCACTGGTTGATGACGTGTATCGCCAGTTCGTCGAAGTGGTTGCGCAGGAGCGCCAGTTAACGCCTGCGGTGATGACGGCAGTCACCGACGGAAGGATCCTCTCGGGTCGACAGGCGCTGCAGTATGGATTGATCGATCGTCTCGGCAATTATCACGACGCATTGGCGTCCGCCGGACGAATGGCAGGATTGGGCGACGAGCCACGAGTGGTCCGCCCGCACAAGAGAGATGTAACGCTGCTGGACGTTCTTCTGGGGGGCGGAGTAACCAGTGCTGTGGGTCGCCTGGTCAGGCCGCTGGAAAGCGCGAACGCACCGCGAGTGAAGTTCTCGATCCCGTGGTAAGAAGAGCAGGGCCTAATTTCGACCGGAGCGTGCCGGCCGTTCCGGGATGGACACACACACTTCTAGGCAGGGGGGCAGTATGACCAAAGCCGACCTCGTGGAGCAGGTGGCCGCAGCAATCGGCCCCGGAATCACGAAAAAGGACTGTGCGCTGGTGGTGGACGGGCTCTTGAACGCAATCAAGAACGCGATGGCCGACCACACGCACATCGAAATCCGGGGTTTCGGTACCTTCAAGGTGCGGAAGCGGCGCTCACGCATGGCGCGCAATCCACGTACGGGCGATCCTGTGGAGGTGCCGGCGCGCGCAGTGCCGATTTTCAAGCCATCGAAGGATCTGCGAGTTCAGGTCTCCGAGGGGACGCACGTTCCGGCCCTCTCCAGCGTCGAGTAGCCTCTACTACCTCCAATGCAGACGCGTTCCGATCCATCTCTCTGTGAAAACAGAGGGATGGGCGGAGCGCGTTCGTTTTTAACGATTTGCGGCCAGTCATCGTCCAATACATGGTGAGCGAAATCGCCCGGTTGACCGTGCCGCTCGCGACGGGAGTAGACGACACGTCGCTACTTTCGCGAGCCCGCAGCGGCGACCGCGAGGCGACTGAGCTGCTCGTAAGCCGGTACCTTCGTGATGTATACGAGATGACGGCCCGGGTTTTAGGAGACCGAGATCTCGCGCAGGATGCCGCACAGGACGCGTTCGTGAATGCACTGGGCGCACTGCATCGGTTCCGTGGTGAATCCAGTTTCAAGACCTGGCTGCTGCGGATCGCATTGAATTCGGCGCGAAGCGTTGCAAGGCGGCGGGGTCGCAGGCGGGAAGTGGCAATCGATCTGGTCGAGGACCTGCCCGACCAAAGAGTCGATGAAGTGACCCGCATCGCAAACGCGGATGAAGCCAAACGGGTCGAAGCCGTGCTGGCGCGGTTGCCGGAGAAACAGCGGATGGCGGTAGTGCTGAGACTGCAGCAAAACCTCAGTTACGCTGAAGTAGCCGCGGCCCTGGATTGTTCGGAGGGGGCAGCGCGAGTGAATTACCACTTGGGCGTGAAGCGCCTGCGGGAGCTGACGAAATGAAGTCGCTGAACTGCGATCACGTGCGGGATGTACTGCCGGACCTGCTGAGCGGTCGGCTCAGCTCGGTCGAGGGAGCGGCGGTGCGTACGCACGTTCAGAACTGCGTGGAGTGTCAGGTCGAGTTGGACCTGGCTACTGCCGTGGCTGCTGCTCGTCTCAGCATACCAGCGGGTTTGCACGCTCGCGTAGTAAATGCGACGCGCACACGCAGAACAGCGGCGTGGTCGGGGCGAATGACCCTTGCGGCCGGTATCGCAGTGGCGGTGGTCGGTGGAAGTGTGCTGCTGGCGCAGTTTCGGACAGTGCCGGATGTCGTGGATCCAATCGACGTTTCGGTTACCGAGCCGATTCAGCACGGTGCGGGGTGGTGGAGCGTCGAGGATGCGTTCGTCTCCGGCACTGCATCCCTGCGCGATCTGTCTGAGGATGAACTGAAAAAACTTCTGGTGGAGTTGGGCACGTGAAGGCGATCCGTTGGTTGGTACTCGCAAGTTTTCTCTTGCCGGCCGTCGTCTCGGCGCAAGGGCGCAGCCGTCCGGGTGCGGGGCGCGGCGCGTTACAGGGTCCGCCGCCCCAACGCGCGGTACTCGAGGCGCAGGTGTTCGACCGCTTCGTGGGCAAGGTCAGCACGGATATGAAGCTGGATCAGCCGAGGCAGCAGCGCCTGAAGCAGCATCTGCAGCAGAGCGGACAGCAGCGGCGGCAGCTAACTCAGCAAACCGTTCAGCTCCGTCGCCAGCTGATGCGAGCCGCACGGGACTCGACTGTGACCGAAGCCGAAGTCGAAGGACTCCTGACCCAGTTCGAGCAGTTGCGCGCGCGCGAGCAGGACCTTTGGAGCCGTGACAATGCCGCGCTTTCGCAGATTCTGACGCCGCGCGAGCGGGCGATCTTCGTGCTGGAGTTCATGCGGTTCAATGAGCGGATTCGAGACCTGGTCCAGCAACGAACCGAGCCGCCCTCTGGTCGATAGCCTCACGAACATCGAAAAACGGCGCCTGCAGGCGCCGTTTTTGTTGGCGGCCGCTTGATGCCCACCCCAGGGGTGTTAGCTTCGGAGGATGAAGGTTCGCCTACTGCTATTTGCCCACTATCGTGACCTTGCCGGGCATGACGAGCTCGAGTTCGAGCTCCCGCCAGGTTCGACGGCTTTCCAGCTGGTCGAGCGGCTGCGTGCCGACCCGCGTCTGCAGTCCCTTCCGGCAACGCCCGCGATCGCGGTCAACCATACCTATGCCTCGCTCAGCGTGTCGCTGGCCGAGGGCGATGAAGTCGCGCTCATTCCTCCGGTGGCCGGTGGTTGAAGTCAGCGCAGTCGCGAAGATTACCGAGAGCCCGATCGATCTGGGTGCGCTGGTCGCGTCGGTGCAGCGACGGAGCAGCGGTGCTGTGCTCCTGTTTGTGGGCACCGTGCGTGACGTCAACGAAGGTCGTGCCGTGAGTGGGATTCGATACGATTCGTATCGCGAAATGGCGGAGGGCGTACTGACGGAGATCACGACCGAAGCGGCGACGCGGGCAGGCGCCTGTGCGATCGAGGCAACACACCGTATTGGTGAGGTTGCCATCGGCGATGCCAGCGTCGCCATCGCCGTCTCGACACCTCACCGCGCGGAAGCGTTCGATGCTTGCCGTTACATCATCGAGCAGATCAAGGTGCGGTTGCCGGTCTGGAAGTACGAACAGTACGCCGACGGGGACATGCAGTGGGTGCGGGGCGTGGATCCGTCGGGAAATGTGATCCGTCCATGAGTGATCTCCTGGCGCGTGCGGCCGAGCTCAGGCGGACGGCTCAGGCCAACAATGATGACGGCATGCGCGATGCCTTCGGCCGACGGATCGAGTACCTGCGCATCTCGGTCACGGACAAATGCAATTTGCGCTGCGTGTACTGCATGCCCGAGGACGGGCTGCCCTGGCTGGGCCGCAGCGCGATCCTGAGTTATGAAGAAATCGCGTCGATCGTGCGGCAGCTGGCGGCGATGGGACTGAGGCGAATCCGGTTGACCGGCGGCGAACCCCTGGTGCGGCGCGAC
>JBBDWZ010000055.1:4222-7728 GCA_040902615.1 Gemmatimonadota bacterium
TGTCTTCGCTCGTGCGGATGCTCCGGATTATCCCGGGCATAGAAGACATCGCCCTCAGTACCAACGCGGTTCTTCTGGATGACCAGGCGAAGGACCTGCGCGCGGCCGGTGTGAATCGCGTGAATATCTCGCTCGACTCGCTGCGCGCTGACCGCGTCGATGCCATTTCGAGGCGCGCGGGCTCGTATGAAAAGATCATGGCCGGATTGGCCGCGGCCGAACGCGTCGGCTTTGCGCCGCTGAAGGTGAATGCGGTGATCATGCGCGGTCGCAATGAAGACGAGCTGGAGGATTTTGCTCGACTGACCATCCAACGGCCATGGCATGTGCGCTTCATCGAGGTGATGCCGGTCGGGGAAAACCTCGATGTATCTGCGAACGAATACATCTCGTCGTTGGAAATGCTGGCCCGAGTTCGAAACATCGCGGAGCTGGTTCCGGTGGCCGGCCCGGAAGGCAACGGCCCCGCGACCTACTTCCGGTTTGCCAATGCAGCCGGCACGGTAGGTGTCATCACACCGATGAGCCACAATTACTGCGACCGCTGCAATCGAATGCGACTCACGGCGGATGGCCAGCTGCGACCGTGCCTGTTCGGTACGCTACAGACGAACTTGCGGGATCCGTTGCGGAACGGCGAACCGCTCGAGCCGCTGATCCGCCAGACACTTGCGATCAAGCCCGAGCGTCACCAGCTCGTGCAAGGCAGCGCGCTCGGGTCCGGCGGATTGCGGGCACTCTCACAGGTGGGAGGCTGAAACCTCCGATACCACTCGCTGCGTTTGACACTCCCACCCCGCGCAAATACTTTCTCGCCGCTCTAGTTCATTGTCACTGCGAAACTTCGGACGTTTTTAATGGTCAACAAGATCACGGTTGTCGGCGGCGGGAACGTCGGTGCTACCGCGGCGCAGGGTGTAGCCCTCAAGCAGCTGGCCAAACAGGTGGTCATCATCGACATCGTCGAAGGGGTGCCACAAGGAAAAGGCCTCGATCAATGGGAGTCGGCGCCGATCGAAGGATGCGATACACGCGTGAGCGGTACCAATGACTATGGCGCGACGGCAGGGTCGGACCTGGTGATCGTTACTGCGGGCATTGCCCGCAAACCAGGCATGAGTCGTGAAGATCTGTTGAAGACAAACGCCGGCATCGTGCAGCAGGTCTCGGAGCAGATCAAGGCGAGTTCACCCAATGCGATCGTCATCATGGTGTCGAATCCTCTGGACACCATGGCATACGTGTGCATGAAGGCAACGGGTTTTCCACGAGAGCGGGTGATCGGCATGGCAGGCGTGCTGGACACGGCGCGCTACCGCTCGTTCATCGCACTCGAGCTGGACGTGAGTGTAGAAGACATTCAGGCCCTGGTACTCGGTGGCCACGGTGACACCATGGTTCCGCTGGCCTCGTACACGACGGTGAGCGGCATTCCGCTGAGCCAGTTGCTGCCCCAGGATCGCATCGACAAGCTGGTCGATCGCGCACGCAACGGTGGCGCCGAAATCGTTGGCCTGTTGAAGACCGGAAGCGCGTACTACGCGCCGGCCGCAGCGGCAGTGCAAATGGCGGAAGCCATCGTGCTAGACAAGAAGCGCCTGCTACCCTGCTCAGCCTGGCTGACCGGCGAATACGGTATGAAGAATCTCTTTCTGGGCGTGCCCTGCAAACTGGGGCGCAATGGACTCGAAAAAATCATCGAAGTGAAATTGACGGCCAGCGAACACGCTGCATTGAAAAAATCCGGAGACGCCGTGCTGGAGACCATGGCGATGCTCGGCTAGGCCGGGCTCATCGCAATGGCGCGCGCGCACGTCGTAGGCTTCACGGAAACAACCGTCGGCAAGAAAATTCTGATGGCATTGTCGGGCCTCATCCTGTGGGGCTTCGTCATTGTTCACATGGCCGGCAATCTCAAAGTGTACCAAGGTCCCGAGGCGTTCAACCATTACGCCGAGGGGCTTCGTACGTTCGGCGAACCATTTTTTGGTCGAGGCCAGATACTCTGGCTGGCTCGAATCGCGCTGCTCTTTGCCGTTGGTGTACATATCATCGCGGCTCTCCAGCTGGTCCTGAAAAGTCGCGCAGCGCGCAAAGTGCGCTATCAGAAGTTCGAACCGATGGTGTTCAGCCTGGCCTCACGAACCATGGCCTGGGGCGGTGTAGCCATCCTCGCGTTTGTCATCTACCACTTGCTGCACCTGACGTTCGGCAGCGTGCATCCTGATTTTAGACCGCATCAGGCGTATCACAATTTCGTCGCCGGGTTCCGCAGCGTGCCGGTATCGATTGCGTACATGCTGGCAATGTTTCCACTTGGACTTCACCTCTATCACGGGATCTGGAGCGCGCTACAGACGCTAGGCATAAACAATCCGGCGTACAATCGACTGAGGCGGCCGCTGGCAGGTGTAATTGCCGCAGCCGTGATTGCGGCGAACCTGTCTTTCCCGATTGCGGTGCTGACCGGAGTCGTGAAATGAAGCTCGACGCCAGGATTCCGTCGGGACCGATTGCAGAGAAATGGGATCGTCACCGCTTCGAGCTGAAGCTGGTCAATCCGGCAAACAAGCGGAAATACACGGTCATTGTGGTGGGTACCGGCCTGGGCGGCGGTGCCGCGGCCGCGACCATGGGCGAGCTCGGTTACCAGGTGAAATGTTTTTCATTTCACGACAGCCCCCGGCGTGCGCACAGCATCGCCGCGCAGGGCGGCATCAACGCCGCCAAGAATTACCAGGGTGACGGTGACAGCGTTTTCCGCCTTTTCTATGATACGGTGAAGGGCGGTGACTTCCGTGCACGCGAAGCCAATGTCTATCGGCTGGCGGAAATCAGCGCGCAGATTATCGACCAGTGTGTTGCGCAGGGCGTGCCGTTTGCCCGCGAATATGGCGGTCTGCTGGCCAATCGTTCATTCGGCGGTGCCCAGGTTTCACGCACATTCTACGCGCGCGGACAGACCGGCCAGCAGCTGCTGCTGGGCGCGTATCAGGCGCTGGAACGGCAGATCCGGGCCAAGACCGTGGAGATGTATACGCGCCACGAGATGCTCGATCTGGTGCTGGTCAATGGCCGGGCACGCGGCATCATCACGCGCGACTTGCTGGACGGAACCATCGAAGCGCATGCCGCCGACGCCGTGGTACTCGCGACCGGCGGCTACAGCAACGTTTTCTACCTTTCGACCAACGCCAAGGCCTGCAACGTCACCGCCATCTGGCGTGCACACAAACGCGGAGCCGGCTTTGCCAATCCGTGCTTCACCCAGATTCATCCAACCAGCCTGCCGCCCAGCGGCGAACATCAATCGAAGCTCACGCTGATGAGCGAGTCGCTGCGCAACGATGGGCGGGTCTGGGTGCCGAAAAAAAGTGGTGACCACCGCCCACCGGAGGAGATTCCTGAATCGGACCGCGATTACTACCTGGAGCGGCTGTATCCGAGTTTCGGCAATCTGGCGCCACGCGACATCGCATCGCGGCGGGCCAAGGAAGTGGTGGACG
>JBBDWZ010000056.1:0-45958 GCA_040902615.1 Gemmatimonadota bacterium
ATCGCACGCTCGAGATCAATCGGGCGGCAGCTACGCTCGCAAGGCGAGTCGCGGGCAAGTTCAGCACACCGGAGCGGCCGCGATTTGTGGCCGGCAGCATTGGTCCCAGCGGGTATCTGCCCAGCACATCGGATCCATCACTCGGTAACATCACGTACCGTGAGCTGGTCGATGTGTTCTACCAGCAGGCCAAGGGGCTGGCCGAGGGCGGCGCTGACCTGCTGCTGATCGAGACCAGTCAGGACATTCTCGAGGTCAAAGCCCAGGTAGCAGGCATCCGGAAGTATTTCCGTGGCGTCGGCAGGTCACTGCCGATTCAGGCGCAGGTCACGCTGGACACGTCGGAGCGCATGCTGCTGGGCACCGACATCGCAGCGGCCCTGGCCATCCTCGAATCACTGCGCGTCGACATCATCGGTTTGAACTGCTCGGTGGGGCCGGAGCACATGCGCCAGCCGGTGCGCTATTTGTGCGAGCACTCGCGGCTGCCGATCAGTGTCATCCCGAATGCCGGTATCCCGCTGAACGATGCCGGTCGCGCGATCTATCCGTTGACGCCGGAAGAGCTGGCCATCGCGCACGAAGAGTTCGTCACCAAGATCGGGGTCAGCATCGTGGGCGGCTGCTGCGGCACCACACCCGAACACATCCGCCAGGTCGTGGAACGAGTCTGGGGCAAGAAGCCGCTCGCGCGCAAAGTGCCGCATACGGCGATGGCCGCCAGTGCGATGACCGCGATGAGCCTGGTGCAGGACCCGGCGCCCGCACTGATCGGCGAGCGAGTGAATTCTCAGGGTTCACGCGCGGTGAAGCGGATGCTGTTGGCCGATGACTACGAAGGTATTGTCACGATCGCGCGTGACCAGGTCGAAGGTGGCGGCCATTACCTCGATGTTTGTGTGGCGCTGACCGAGCGGCAGGATGAAGCCGAGCAGATGCGCAGGCTGGTCAAGCTGCTGGCGCAGAGTGTTGAAACGCCGCTGGTGATCGACTCGACCGAGGCGGATGTCATCCAGGTCGCACTCGAGCAGTATCCTGGCCGAGCCATCGTCAACTCGATCAATCTGGAGAATGGCCGTAAACGCATCGAGGCGGTCATGCCGCACGTGGTCGAACACGGCGCGGCGGTCATCGCGCTGACCATCGATGAAGAGGGCATGGCCAAGACGGCCGACCGTAAGCTCGAGATCGCGCGCCGCATCCGCGACATTGTTACCAAAGAGTACGGTCTCGAGCCGAATGCGCTGATCTTCGATGACCTGACCTTCACGCTGGCCACCGGCGATGCCGAGTTCCGGCGCTCCGCCATCGAAACCATCGAAGGCATTCGCAGAATCAAGAGTGAGCTGCCCGGTGTGCTGACCAGCCTCGGCGTTTCCAACGTTTCGTTTGGTCTGGACAAACATGCGCGCGCGGTGCTCAACTCGGTGTTCCTGCACCATTGTGTCGAAGCCGGGCTGGACATGGCGATCGTGAATCCGGCGCACATCACACCCTACGCTGAAATCGAAGAGGAAGATCGCATTCTCTCCGATGACCTGATTTTCGATCGGCGCGAGGATGCGCTTTCACGGTTCATCCAGCGCTGGGATAAACGGGAAGTGCAGGCCGAGAGCGCGGTCGATCCGACCGCGAGCATGGACCCGGACCAGGCGCTGCACTGGAAGATCCTGCATCGCAAAAAGGAAGGCATCGAAGACCTGATCGACCGCGCCATCAACAATCATGGCGGCGGCGATGCCGGCGGCGTCTGGGTGCTGAACAACACGCTGCTGCCCGCCATGAAGGAAGTCGGAGATAAGTTCGGCGCCGGCGAGCTGATCCTGCCGTTCGTCCTGCAATCTGCCGAAGTGATGAAGAAGGCCGTGGCCAAGCTCGAGACCTATCTCGACAAGGTCGAAGGGCAAACCAAAGGCCGCATCGTGCTGGCCACGGTCTACGGTGATGTCCACGACATCGGCAAGAGCCTGGTCAACACCATCCTATCGAACAACGGCTACACTGTGTACGACCTGGGCAAGCAGGTGCCGGTCAACACCATCATCGAGAAAGCGCTCGAGGTCAATGCGGATGCGATCGGCTTGTCGGCACTGCTGGTATCGACCTCGAAGCAGATGCCGCTTTGCGTGCAGGAGCTGCACTCGCGCGGGCTCACCTATCCAGTGTTGTGTGGTGGTGCCGCGATCAATCCATCGTTCATTCGCTCGGCATCGTTCATTAACCAGGATCCAGGTCAGGATCAGCTTTACGGGCCGGGCGTGTTCTACTGCAAGGATGCGTTCGAGGGACTGTCGACGGTCGAAGTACTGTTGAACCCGAACAAGCGCGGTGATTTCGTGGCGGCCAGACACCACGAGGTCCGGGAGGGCGTTGCCCGTCGGGCCGAGCTACAGGCCAAAGCGCGTGCGGCTCGACCGCCTGGCATCGATGGCGGCCCGAGCAAGGACGTCGATGTACCGGAGCCGACGTTCTATGGTGTGAAGACCATCGACAAGCTGCCGCTCGCCGACCTGTTCCGTTTCATCGATCTGAATACGCTGTACCGTTTGCACTGGGGTGCCAAGAACGCGAAAGGTGAAGAGTACGAGAAGCTGGTAAAGGAGGAGTTCGAGCCGCGGCTCAAGAAATACCAGCAGGAAGCGCTCGAGCACGACTGGTTCCGGCCGCGAGCCGTCTACGGCTTTTTCCCGGCCTCCGCCCAGGGCAATGACCTGGTCATTTTCCAGCCAACGGATTCCGACAAGGAGATCGAGCGCTTCGAGTTTCCGCGTCAGGCCGATCGTGACCTGTTGTGTCTGTCCGATTACTTCACATCGGTCGGCAACAACAAGCGCGATGTGGTGGGCTTCCAGTTGGTGACGGTAGGTGATGAGCTGCTCGCACGGTCCGAGGGGTTGATGAAGAGCGGCGACTATAGCGAGGGCTACTACCTGCACGGCTTCGGCGTGCGCATTGCGGAAGCCGCGGCCGAGTACGTGCATCGCCTCATGCGCAAAGAGCTCGGTATCCCTATGAATCGCGGTCTGCGCTACTCGTGGGGATATCCGGCGTGTCCCGATCACACGCAGCACGAGATCCTGTATCGCCTGCTGCCGGCGCGCGAAATGGGAATGGAATTGACCGCGATGGGTGCGCTGGTGCCGGAGCTTTCAACAGCGGCGTTGGTGGTGCATCACCCGGAGGCGAAGTACTTCTCGACATAGGGGGCGGGGGCGGGGGCGGGGGCGACGCGCGGGCGGGTTGCTCGCTTTGCTGATCTCCGGCCGCGCGTTCAAGATTGGCCGGTTTAGCTATTTGAAGTATCCAGCGAAGCAGGTTCCTTGGAATCGACTCTTTCTGGAGTGTTTCCATGGAGCGGTTTTCATTTCGTCGATTGAATGTGTACAGGGAGGCAATGCTGATGGTGAAGGAGGTTGGCCAGGTGGTTCGGGCAATCCCTTCAGACCATCGCGATCTGGTCTGGCAAATCCGGAGGGCGGCTCGCTCGGTTTTGCTGAACATTGCTGAGGGAGCCGGCGAGTTTGCGCCGCGGGAGAAAGCGCGCATCCACAGAATCGCTCGCCGGTCCGCGTGGGAAACCGTTGCTGCCCTGGATTTGGCGTTGGAAGAACGATTTCTACGTGCCTCCGACCTCAAAGGCGTGCTCGATCGACTGCATGCTATCATTGGCATGCTGACAACAATGGGCAAAAAGGCCGAGGCAAGAGTCCCACGCCCCCGCCCACGCCCCCGCCCCAAGGACAGAGGGCAATGACATTCGAAGACCTGATAAACGATGATCGCCCGCACGTGTTCGACGGGGCGATGGGCACAATGCTCTATCAGAAGGGCGTGTTCATCAACCGCTGTTATGACGAGCTGAACCTGACCGATCCGGACGTGGTGCGCGACGTCCATCGTGCCTACATCAAGGCAGGCGCCGAGCTGATCGAGACCAACTCGTTCGGTGCGAACGAGATTCAGCTGGCCGAATACGATCTGCAGAAGCAGGTCATGCAAATCAACCTGCGGGCTGCGCAGATCGCCAAGGAGGCAGCCGGCGACCGGGTACTGGTCGGCGGCGCGATGGGTCCGCTGGGCATTCGCATCGAGCCCTATGGCCCCACTTCCATGAGCGATGCGCGCGGCATTTTTCAGCGACAGGCGGAAGGTCTGGCCGAAGGTGGGGTCGACTTCTTCATTCTCGAGACCTTCAGCGATCTGGCCGAGATCCAGCAGGCGCTCCTCGGCATCCGTGACGTGAGCAAGCTGCCGGTCATCTGTCAGATGACGATCCAGCAGGATGGCGCCACGCTGTACGGTACGATGCCGGACACGTTCGCACCGAGACTGGCCGAGTGGGGCGCTGATGTGATCGGAGTGAATTGTTCGATGGGCCCGGCGGGCGTGCTCACGGCGATCGAGAAGATGGCGCCGCTGATCACAAAGAAAATGTCCGCGCAGCCGAACGCCGGATTGCCGCGCGAATTGCACGGCCGGCAGATGTACATGGCCTCGCCCGAATACATGGCCACGTTCTCCCAACATCTGATTCGAGCCGGCGTCAAGTTCGTCGGCGGCTGCTGCGGTACCACGCCGGAGCACATCAAGCGGATCGCCGATGCGGTCGCGGCCATGGCGCCAGGCCGCACGCGCATCGCGGCCAGTGGTACGCTGCAAGCCACGCCGGATGTAAAAGTCGTGCCGCTGGCCGAGCGATCGAATTGGGGGCGGAAGATCGCGGCCGGTGAACTGGTGACGACCGTCGAGATCGTGCCGCCGCGTGGCATCAACCCGGCCAAGATGCTCGCGGGCGTACGCTTGCTGAAGGCAGCCGGCGTCGATGGCGTGAACGTGCCGGACGGCCCGCGTGCGCAGATGCGCATGGGTGTGCTGCCGACCGCCGTGCTGGTCGAGCAAAACGTCGGCATCGAAGCGATCGTGCATTACTGCTGCCGCGATCGGAATCTGCTGGGCATGCTGTCCGATCTGCTGGGCGCGCACGCGCTCGGCTTGCGCAACATGCTGTTGATCACGGGAGATCCGCCCAAGATGGGGCCATTCCCGGAATCGACTGCCGTATTCGACATCGATGCGATCGGCTTGACCAATCTCGTCAATCGATTGAATCGCGGCATGGATCCGGGTGGCAACCCGATCGGCGAGCCAACCGCATACACGGTAGGTGTCGGCGTCAACCCGGGCTCCAGCGATCTCAATCACGAGCTGAAGCGCTTCTACTGGAAGGTCGAAGCCGGCGCCGAGTATGCCATCACACAACCGGTCTTCGATGCTGACCAGCTGCTCCGGTTTGTTGACGAGATCAGGAAGCGCAAGATCTGGATTCCGATTGTGGCCGGTATCTGGCCGCTGGTTTCCGCTCGAAATGCGGAATTCCTCGCCAACGAAGTGCCAGGCGTAATCGTCCCCAATGAAATCACGGTCCGCATGCGCAAAGCGAATGACAAGAGCAAAGAGCATGCGTTGCAGGAGGGCATCGCGATTGCCCGCGAAATGTTCGAGCGGGTGCGTTCCGAGGTGCAGGGACTTCAGGTCAGCGCGCCTTTCGGCAAGGTGCCGTTCGCGCTGCAGGTCTTCGATGGAATCGAAGGCATCAACGCGACACCGGCCGAGATCGCGGTCGATCCGGCAGACTCGGTCGGCTTTGCACCACCGGTGCGGGTTTGAGCCCAACCAACTCACTGTGGCCACCAGGCAACTAAGGGACACTACCTTGTCACGAGGCCCGTTATGTTCCGATTGATGCCACGAACCCGTGCCGCGCTGCGCTCGAGCGCAGTCGCCGGCGTACTCATCGCGGCGGTCTCGGGCTCGTTATCGTCACAGCAGCAGCGCAGTGATACCACGGTTCGCATGGCCAGCCGGCCCGTGCACGCGGGTGTTGCCACGCTCGTGCCGGAGATCAGCATCGGTGAACTCGATGGTGCCGAGGAGTATCTATTCGGCCAGATCGCGGATTTGACGGTCGCGCGGGATGGTTCGATCTACCTGTTCGATCGGCAGGTGCCGGCGCTGCGCAAATACGATGTGAACGGCAAGTTCGTAAAAACCTTTGGGCGCAAAGGGCAGGGGCCCGGCGAGTATCTTTCGGGCGGCGGCCTCGGCGTGTTGCCGGATGGCCGGGTTCTACTCTGGGACACCGGCAACTGGCGGATCAACGTGTATTCGCCGGCCGGCGAGCTGTTGACGCACTGGGCCACGCCCAGCGGGATGGGCGGCAACGTCACCGTGGTCACGCAGCAATCATTGCTGGTCGATACGGCCGGCTTCGTCTATCTCCGACAGAACATCCGGCCCGCGCGCGTCGAGGGGCAGCCCTTGGGAGCCGGCCGCCAGGTTTGGATCAAGCGCAAAGCGGACGGCACCGTGGTCGACACCGTGGAGTCGCCCAGATTCGATCACACCCCGCGCACGCTCTCGGCAACTCTGAACAGTGCCGGCGGCTCCGCGTCGTCATCCGCGAATGTGCCGTTCGACCCGCAAGCCGATTGGGCAATCAGTCCCCATGGCTACATCATAAGCGGCTTCCCGCAGCGCTACGCTTTCGAGATCGTGCGCAGCGGTCAGCCAATCGTCAGTATCCGCCGTGAGATCAAAGCAGATCCGGTCAGCGCGGCCGAGAAGAAGGAAGCGCGCGATCGTATCGAAACGAACATGCGCAGGACTGACCCGAAATGGAGCTGGAACGGTCCGGATATTCCGGGCGTGAAACCGTTCTATGTCGATCTTCTGGTCGGGCAGGACGGCCGCATCTGGGTCGCGCGTAACGGCACGACCGCAGCTGGTGGTTTCTCCTCGACGACCTCCGGTGGCGGTTCGGTCGGCGCGAGCCGTCCGCGGCCACAGGATTCGGACCGGTCCCGCATTACCGGTCGGTCCACGCCGCCCGCGAGCCCGGTGCTCTACGACCTGTTCGAGCCCAATGGTGTCTATGTCGGCCAGTTGCAGGTGCCGGCGCGCACCACGCTTTACGCGCGTCGTGGCGACCACGCCTGGGGAGTGGTCTACGACGATGATGACGTTGCGACCGTGAAGCGATTCCGAATTGCCTGGCGTTAATGTGAAAGGACTCCGCTTCGCCAAGGGACATGGCCTGGGCAACGATTACCTGGTGGTCGAGCGACCTGACCTGCCATGGCCACTGACCCCTTCGCGAATTCAACACATTTGCGACCGCCACACCGGCATCGGTTCCGATGGTGTGCTCATCGCTGATATCACGCCCAACCAGTTCACACTCCGCATCTACAATCCGGATGGCAGTGAAGCCGAGAAGAGTGGCAATGGCCTGCGCATCTTCGGCGCATACCTGTATCTGCACGGCCATGTCCGCCTCAACGACTGGTTCGAGGTCGCGCTGGTGAAAGACACCGTGCGCATACGAGTCGAAGAGGAGCTCGGCGGCGGCGCGCTCCAAATCCGGGTCGAGCTGGGCCGCGCATCTTTCCGCGGTGAAGACGCTGGCTTCAGCCCGGAGCCCGCTGAAATACGTGAATACGATTTGCCCCTGGCCCAGGGCGCGCGCGCGCGCGTCAATCCGCTGTCTCTGGCCAATCCACATTGCGTCGTGTTTGTGGATGCGCTGCACCGCGAGGACTTCCTGTCGCGTGCGCCCCAGCTGTGCAACCATTCCGCGTTCCCACGAGGCACCAATGTGCAGTTCGCACACGTGATCGACGCCCACACGATCGAAGCCTGGATCTGGGAGCGCGGCGTCGGTGAGACACTGGCTTCCGGATCCAGCGCCTGTGCCGTAGCCGCCGCCGCGCTGCACAACCATCGCATTGAGCCCGGTCTCACTCATATCCAGATGCTCGGCGGCAACGCCGAGGTCGAAATCAGTGCGGATTACAACGTGAAGCTGCGGGCACCAGCGCAGATTGTCTTGACTGGAGAGGTTGTTGGGGAGGTTGCTGGAGTGTGGAAGTAAGGGATTGAACGGATCAACGGATTAACGGATTAACGGATTAACGGATTAACCGACGAGAACGACTACGACCACGACTACGACTACGAATTACGGGCTCCAGACATCTCGATTGAGTATGTTCTCAACGCCGCGATGGTTAGAACACCTAAACCGTAGTCGTGGTCGTTCTCGTCGGTTAATCCGTTAATCCGTTAATTCGTTCGAACTACGTTTTCACCCGCAGGGTCAACACGACGGCCGCAAGGAAAATCAGAATGTTCGGCAGCCAGGGTGCCAGGTTGGGCGGGATGGTGCCGGTGGCGGCGGCGGCGTGGCAGATACGGAACAGCATCATGTAGACGATCGTGATGCCGAGTGAAATGCCGATGCCGTAGGCGGCACCGCCGCGCTGGGTGGAATTGGCCAGGGGCGCGCCGAACAGGATGATGATCAGCGTGGCGACCGGCAGCGCGATCTTTTCGGCGCGATCGGCCATGAGCTCGAGTGGATTGCCGCCCGAGCGCTGCAGTACTTCGATGAACTCGCCCAACTCGGCATAGCGCATCTCTTCAGGCTCCTTGGGCTGTGCCAGGAGCTTCTCGGGAGTCTCGCGGAAACGCGTCGGGTGGAGCTCGGAGAAATCGAATAGCCGTTCCTCTTCACCCAGCAGCATGCGCAGCTGGCCGCGAAAAACCGTCCAGCCTTTCACCGAATCGTAAACCGCTTCCTGCCCTTTCACGTAGATCGAGGGCACTTCCGGCTCATTGCCTTCCCGTTCCATGACCAGCCCGGTAATGCGCGCGCCTTCCAGATCGATGCGGCGAATCGCGAACGAATAGCCGTTGGTGCCGCGATACACGAACTCGGTGCGGGCCACGTTGCTGGGACCGCGGCCGCCCAACAGCTGCGAGCGAGCGCGGGTGGTAATCGGTACCAGCTCGGACAGTCCAAGAGCAACGATGGTCAAGATGATGCCGAGCACGGGCAGGGGCGCGAGCAAACGCCAGAAGCTGACGCCGCCGGCCTTGGCCGCGGACAGCTCCGAATGGCGAGTCATGTTGTTGACGGTGAAGATGGTGCCGATCAGTGAAGCAATCGGGAACGAGTAATAGATGTAGAGTGGCAGCTGATACACGTAGCTGAGTCCAACCCGGCCGAGTGAAATGCCGCGGTCGATATAACGGGCCAGGTTGTCGGTCAGATCGCCCAGGATGAAGAGCAGGGGCGCGGCAATAGCAAACAGGAGAAACAATCGCAGGAATGAAAATGCTACGTATCGATCGAGCGTGCGGATCACGCGGCCCTCCGCGACCGACTGAAGAAGTCGCGGAACGCCAGCCACAGGTCGACCCAGCCACCGGAGCGCGCACTCGAGCTCTCGCTGCCAATCCGGATCAGACCCCAGATCGAGATCAGCAGGAACAGAAAGTTGGGCGCCCACGGTCCCCAGAACGGAGCCACCCAGCCACGATCGCCCAGTGTTTCACCGCCGATGAGTGATGCGTAGTAAATGCCGAAGATGCCCAGCGAAACGGCGATCACCATGCCGACGCCGCCGCGCGGAAAACGCACGGCCAGCGGAGCGCCCAGCAGCACGAAGACGATGCAGGCGAATGGAATCGCAAACTTCTTGTGCCATTCGACACGATACTGATTCACCCGCTGCTGAGCCGCCTGTGCCCGCGATTCGAGGACCTTGATCTCGATTTGCGTGCGGCGCGTAGTGCCATCGGGATCGAACGGGCTCATTTTGGAGCTCAACACCTCTTCGATGGCGGCGCGATTGTGCGGCAAAGCTGACTTGCGCACGGTCTGCAGCTCGCTGCGCGCCGTATCGACCATGGCCGAGAGCTGCGCCAGCGACATCTCTCGATCGCTCCGGAATTCTTCCGTGCTGCGCTCGAGCTGATTGCCGATGCCTTCCAATTCGAGCATCTGCTCGTTGAAGAAAACTCGCTGAAACGAGAGCGGATCGCTCTCCCGCATCTCATTCACCCAGCCGTGATACAACACGAGGAACAGATCGGTTTGCTCCCGGTTAAAAGCCATCCGCCCGCTATCGGCATAGACGGTACGATCACGGCCGGGAATGCTCATGTCGTAGATCACGACATCCTTCAGCTCATTCGTGGCCGGATTGATTTGCGCGGCCTGCAGGAAGAAGCGGGTACGCAAGTCCTCCGTCTGGATGTTGTTGATGACCTGCTCCTTCATCGTAAAAACCGGACTCTTGCGCGCAATGTCGATCAATCGCGCTTTGAGCAGATGATTGGTTTCGGGCAGTATGCGATCGTTGAAATAGACCATGAACGCGCCCAGCGCGGCGCTCGACAGGATCAGCGGAATCAGGAGTCGCCGCAGGCTTACGCCGCTGGCTTTGAGCGCGGTGATCTCGTTATCGGCGGCCAGTGTACTGAAGGCGTGGAGCACGGCGACCAGCACGGCCATGGGCATGGTCAGCGCGAGGATATGCGGGAATGAGAGGGCAAACACCTCGAGTATGACCGTTACGGGCAATCCCTTACCGGCCAGCTCCTCGAACCTGCGGGCCACGTTGTTGATGAACAGGAGGCTGGTCAGAATCGTGAGCGAAAAGAAAAACGGGCCGATATGGGAACGCAGGAGATAACGTGTCAGTATCCTCATGCCCGGCTCGTTTTGAAGACAAACCGGTTGCCTCGAGGCAGGCCGGCCGCGACCAGTGCAGAATCGCGTAAATGCTTAGTATATTTCACGGTTCGTGTGGCTACAAGCGCACCTGCGCAGGGGCGCTCCACGCTCGGATTATTTCGATTCTTCCCGGACCAATCGGTCATTGATGCGCCGTTTCGCTGCCGCTGTGCTGGCCGTATTCGTGTGGGCACTGCTCGCCGTGCCGGCGACAGCTCAACAGCTGCGCTGGCCTCCGGCATCGGCAGCGGACAGCCTGGCAGTGCGAATCGGGCTCACGTCGATCAGCCGTCCATTCCCGTTCCAGCTGCGTCACCTCCCACCTCACGACCCGTTTCTGCGTCAACCGTTCACCAGCTGGGTGAATGAATGGCACACTGCCACGTCCAAAATGCTGGAGGAGCAGCGCACGGCCGCGCTCGTGCGACGGTGGATCGGTGCACCGACCATCAGCACGCTCGAGACCGACGACGTGCTTCGCGGGCGTCGTACGACGGCAGCTGATACCACGGCCACACCTTCAGGGATCCTGCCCGGACGTTTGGCCGAGTACGCCGACATCGGGATGCGCGTGAATGGACGCGGTGAGCTCGGGGGCGCCTGGACCCGTTATCAGCCCTGCGATCCCGGTGTGCAATTCAGTTGCCGGTCCAACTTGTTTCCCCAGCTCAAGCCCGACATGCGGTTTGCCATTCAGGTCGGTGGCACCATCTCGGAGCGGGTTCACGTCAATGTCGATTACGACCAGACGCGTGAGTTCGATGCGGCCAACAACCTCAATGTCTTCTATCAGGGACTTCCGGATGAGGTTCTGCAGCGCATTGAAGTCGGAGACGTGCAGTTCCGGCTGCCGGCGTCACGCTATCTGACGCAGGGCATTCCAGCCGGCAACTTCGGGCTCAAGAGCGCTGGCCAGATCGGGCCGCTGGAGTTTCAGGCGGTCTTTGCTCAGCAGCGCGGCGATGTCACCGAGCGCGAATTCCGGGTGGGTGGACTGGGCGCCGCACAGGGACTGGTGCAGGATGCAGCACTGGTCGTCGACGACGCCGAATACGCCAGAGGCCAATTCTTCTTCCTGGTCGATCCCAACCGCTTGCGCGGTGCACCGCACATCGATGCTCTGGCGCTGCGGCCCGGTGATGCCGCGGCCGACATCCGGCCCGCCGCGAACGGGGCAATCCAGATTTATCGCGATGAACGGCTGCAGCAGAACAATGCGCAGCAGCAGGGACAGCCCGGCTACTTCCTGGCCGATGCAGTCGCCGGGGCCGTACAGGTGTCAGGTTTGTTCAAGCGATTGATTCCGGAGGAACATTACGCAGTACATCCGAGCGGCCTCTGGATCATGCTGCGCGCCCGCCTGCGCGACGATGAACAGCTGGCAATCAGTTACGTCACCGAGGGCGGCGATACCATTGGAACATTCAACGCCGAGGGCGTGCCGCCCAACGCAACGCAGAAACCGCGTTTGCGTTTGCTGCGCGGCGCAATCTCGACACACCAGCCGGGATCACCCACCTGGGATTACGAGATGCACCAGGTGTATCGACTCGACAGCTCCAGCGATGTCGATCCTGGCAGCATCGATCTCAAGATCTCGCTGGGCGAGCTGTCGGGCGGCCGCACCTCACGCGACGTAATGGGTGCACCGGTCAGCCTGCTCCGACTGTTCGGACTGGACGAAGACGCGCCGGTCGACCAGCTCGACCTCGCCCAGATCTACCAGCCAGGCCGCGATGCATTCGGCGGATCGTCACAAAGCACGAGATCGGGCCTTTCCGGCACCTATGTAATCTTTCCGACACTGCGTCCCTTCAAGCACCCTGCTCCGGTCCCCAGCGCCAACCTCGACCAGACGGCGGTCACGCAGGCGTTGGGCGCGGATGCCAATGCACCGATCTACGACCATGCGGATCCGGTCGTTCGCGACGGCGCCGGTCGTTTTCGCCTCAACTTCAACTATCGCCTCAAGGTCGAAGGGCAGGTTTCCACTTTCAGCCTGGGCGCGCTCGGCATCCGCGAGGGCAGCGAGCGGCTCTACATTGGCGAACGACAGCTGCAGCAGGGTCTCGATTACACGATCGATTACGACATCGGTACCGTTACGCTCAATGATGCACAGGGCTTGTTCGCCGCTACGCCGGATGCACAGATGCGCGTGAAGTGGGAGCAGAAGTCCCTGTTCCAGATCGCGCCGACCAGCGTCTTTGGCTTGAGCGGGCGCTACGGGCTGGGTCGTCGCGGTGAGCTGAATTTTGTCGGGCTCTACCAGTCGGAAAAAACCATCATGTCGCGGCCGCAGCTGGGCGTTGAACCCGGTGCCATCATGATGGGTGGCATCAGCGGCCGGCTCGATCTCGGCGGGTACGCGCTGGACCGCGCGCTGGCACGAATACCGGGCCTGCGCGTGAGCGCGCCTTCTGCGGTCTCGTTTACGGGCGAGCTCGCGTTGTCCGTGCCCAACCCCAATACGCGCGATCATGCGTACCTCGACGATTTCGAGGCGACCGATGAGCTGCAACTGCCCGCGCACCGCCGGCGCTGGCTGCTAGGCTCACGCCCGGAGAGCAACGAGCACGCGACCAGCGTACTCCCGTTCTCACTCGACGCAAGTACCGCTGCCAGGCTGGTCTGGCAGCACGACATCTTCGACGTCGCGAATGGTGAGATCATTGGACCACAATATCCGCGCAGCATCGACCAGCACATCCGCGTGGCCGGGCAGCAACTGCCTGAGCCTGTTCTCTGGCTGACCTTCAGCGATTCGGCGCGAACCGGCGGCAAGAAATGGCGTTCGATGACGAACATTTTGTCTACTACCGGGCGCGACATGAGTCGGAGCGAATACATCGAATTCTATGTCCGCTCCAGCGGCGCGCCGGGTCAGGCGCTGGTTCTCGACATTGGCCAGCTGAGCGAGGACGCGTTCTATGTGGACGCGGCAGGGCGCACCAACGGCTTTTATGCCAGCGACCCCAGTCGAAGATGGGGGCTCGGCGAATTCGACCAGGAAGCCAACCTCGCCAATCGTGAGATCTGGGGTCCTGACAAAGATGCGCTCGGACTCTGGGATCAGCCCTGCGTCGCCAATCTGGAGCAGCGCTACGTGTTCGGTGATTCGAGTGCCAACTGCGCGCGCAGGAACGGTGAAGTCGACAGCGAAGACCTGGATGGCAGCGGCTCGCTCGATCGCAACGACCTCGCGTATTTCCGCTTTGTGATTCCGCTGGATGACCCGGCGCATCCGTACCTGGTCCGCGATACCTCCGAGACCGGCACGTCTTATCGCTTGTATCGAGTTCCGCTGCGCACGGGTGGCAAGCCGGTCAATGGCGCGAGCGATGCCACCTGGCGATTCGTGAAGCACCTGCGAATGACGGTCGCATCCTCGCCATCACCCGTCGATCAATTCGCGCTGGCCCGCATGCGCATCGTCGGCTCGCGCTGGACCAAGCGGGATGTGCACGGCATCGTGCGCGGATTGATCGGCGATACGGCCAGTCTCTCCGGCACGGGCGACATGCTCGAGGTGGGACCGGTCAGCCTGCTGAACGACCCGAATTACGCGCCACCGGTCGGCATCGGTGATGAGCTGCAGGATCCATCCGCGCGGCTCGGTGCGGAAGGCATCGAGTTCAACGAGAAGGCTTTACGCCTCAGGTTCAACCGCTTGAACAACAACGAGCGCGCGGAAGTCTATTTCCGGTACGCGCAGCAGTCGCGCAGCTTTCTCACCTATCGGCAGCTGCGCATGTGGGCGTACGCTCGCGCGGGCAATTGGGGGCCCAACGGTGATCTGCGCCTGCTGATCAAGACCGGAAACGATCCACGCAACTACTATATGTTCCAGACCAGGCTCAAGCAGCCTGCAACGGGACCGGTCGCACCCGGTGACTGGCTGCCCGAAATCGTGATTGACTTCGACGAATGGCTGCGGCTGCGCGCCGATGCGGAAGCGGTCCTCACGTCCAATCCACCACTGCCTGGCCAGCAGCTCACACTCTGGAGTGCCGACAGCAGCTACGCCATTGTCCTCGAGGACAAGGCGCGTGCACCCAATTTCGCGGGCATGCGCGAGCTGAACTTCGCGGTCTACAACGGCGGCAATGCCGTGACCGACGGCGAGGTCTGGATCAACGATCTGCGTCTCTCGGCGCCGTTCAAGGATCCCGGTGTGGCCGGCACGATGAGCATGGATGTCCGAGCGGGCGATTTCCTTGCGACCAACATCACGTACGCCAATCAGAGCGCGGTTTTCCGGCAGCTCAACCAGGAAGCGCGCTACCAGCAGGCCGGCGATTTCAGTGTCTCGAGTACGGCGCAGCTCGGTCTGATGACACCGAGCGGCTGGGGCATCGAGCTGCCGTTGACGGTCGTGCATACGCGCTCGGCTCAGGATCCGACGTTCCTGGAAGGTACGGATGTGCGCGCCGACCGCTTGAACGGGCTGCGCGATGTTGGCGCGAATGCCACACGCGTCGCTTTTGCTCTGCGCAAACGCACACCATCGGCCAATCCGTGGGTAGGTCTGCTGATCGACGGGCTTTCGCTGCGCGGCGGCTACAACACGTCGGGAAGCAGCTCGGTCACCACTCGCAACGAAGCGAGTGGCGTGGACGGCGGCATCGCATACGTGCGCGAACTGCGGCCGCGCTCGTTCGACGCAGTACCCGGGCCGATCGAGTCCGTATTGAAAGCCATCACACCCGCGCGCGTCGAGGGCAGCAGCTTCTTCAAACGCCTGGCCGGCTCGAAGCTGCGCTGGACACCGGAGCGCATCACGTTCGGCAGCGCGTACTACCAGCAGGAGCGGCGCTCCTTTCAGTTCCTGAGCGTGCTCGAGCTGCCCGGCGATTCGACCCGGTCGATTGAATCTCCGCGTCATGGACTCGATAATGACGCACAGATCAGCTTCCTGCCGTTCACACCCCTGCGTATGAGTCTGTCGCTGCGCTCCGTACGAGATCTGCTCGATACCGAGCGCGCCAGCAACCAGCCGCGGGAGCGCGGAGCGATCGATCGCGTGCGCAATCAACTCGGCGGAGTCGACATCGGCTGGGAGACCATGCGATCGATGGGCACCGAGGTGTCGTATCGCCCGGAGATCGCACTCTGGCTGCGGCCGGTCTTCAATTACACCGCTCGCTTCGGCACCGACCGCGCGCCCTCGTACCTCGAGATTCTGCCGGACTCGAGCGGGTTGATGCAGCGGCGTTTCCAGGCGGACCGCCAGATGACGCGCGGTTTGCAGCTCGATGCCGCCAACCTGCTGCGCACGCTTTACGCTTTGCCAGCGCAGGGAGGCGACAGCCTGATCTCGCAACGCGGAGCACTCAGCCGCTGGACCTGGAGGTTGGGATCGCGGCTCCGGCCGATCGACCTGAACTGGAATTCGTCGCTCGGCTCCCAGTTCGAACGCGAGCTGATCATGCCCGGCTTCGGCTACCAGGTGGGCCTGGGCAACTACGGCTCGTACCGATTGATCGGTGGCGATACGGCGGCCTTTGTGAACTCGCGGACTGCTTTCAGCACGCGCAGCGGCGTGCGCTTGCCGTTCAACGCGGACCTGAACGCGAGTTACGAAGAAACCATGCTCGATGCCATCGACCAGCGCGGTGGTCATCGCGAGCAGGTCGATCGACGCTGGCCCAATCTGCAGTTGAACTGGAGCCGTATTCCAATGCCGCAATTCCTGCGGCCGGTGATCGTTACGACGTCGTTCGCCACCGGCTTCGAGCGGTCGCGCCAGCGAAGCCTGCTCGGTGGTGCCGCCAGCCAGCAGCGCGGCGGGCGGGAGATCCGGATACCGGTCAACCTGACGTTCGCTTTCGCTGGTGGTTTCTCGGCGACCTACACCGGCAACCGCACCCGCGGCGAGAGCACGGATCCGACCGGTGATGCCGAGCAGGCCACGACCGACCATGCGATCATATTTGGCGGCGCGTTTCAGCCGCCCGAGTCGATGAAGGAGAAACTGCAATCGCCGGTCACGTTCAGTCTGAGCCTCAGGCAAACCGCGCAGGAGCACTGTCGGCTCCAGAGCCTCGGCATCATCACGGAGCCGGCCAGCGCCGAGTGCGTACCGTTCATCGACTATCGGAACCGCACTCTGAACCTGCGCTTCGATACGCGTCTCTCCGACATTGAGGTCGGTTTCCAGATGAGCTACTCCTCGCGCAAGAGCTTCGTAGGCACGCATAATGGAAACAGCCAATTCCAGCTCGGCCTCTTCGGCAACTTCGAGATGAAGGCCGGGCGCGATCTACAGCAGGGTGGGATCCGGTGAAGAAAAACCTGAGCACGCTTCTCATGGCCACGTGCCTGCTCGGCTGCAGCGGTCAGGACGCCGATGGACGCACGACCAGCGGCAGCGGTCGCAATCAAGCCTCCAATGCGCCGCCGTTCTCCGCCGATTCCGCGTATGCGTACCTGCGCAAACAGGCGTCGTTCGGCCCACGCGTCACCGGCATGCCTGGACATGCTGCCCAGCTGGCCTGGATGAAGGAGTTCCTTGCCACCCGCGCCGATACCGTGATCACGCAGGAGTTCACGCACACACACACGCCGTCGGGGAAGAAGCTGCAGATGACCAACCTGCTCGCGCGCTTCAAACCCACTGCGGAAACCCGTATCCTGATCTTAGCGCACTGGGACACCAGGCCTACGGCCGATCAGGACCACGATCCTGAGAAGGCGAAGCTTCCCATCATCGGCGCCAACGATGGCGCCAGCGGCGTCGCTGTCCTGCTCGAGCTGGCCAATGTCCTGAAAAACCATTCTGCACCCATCGGCGTCGACCTACTCTTCGTCGATGGAGAGGATTACGGGCCGGACGGCTCCGATATGTACCTGGGCGCCAACCATTTCGCCGCCAACCTGATGCCCGGTTATAAACCGATGTACGGCATTCTACTCGACATGATCGGCGATCAGAGCCCGGTTTACAAAATCGAAGGCAATTCACAGGAAATGGCGCCCGAAGTCGTGGATCGCGTATGGCGAACCGCAGAGCGCATTGGCCTCGCGGAATTCTTCCCCAGGACGTCACAAGGCTCAGTTACGGATGATCACCTGCCGTTGAATCGCGCCGGCATTCGCACCATCGACATCATAGATTTCGATTATCCGCACTGGCATACATCGCAGGACATCGTCGAGAATACTTCACCGCGTGGGTTAGGTGCGGTTGGGCGCGTGCTGACGGAGTTGATCTACCAGGGAGGATGATGCTGGGTGGAGGCAGCGTGCTTCTGGAGGAAGCTTGGGGGCTGGCGGACGTTTTTGATCAGGAAAAGTTGGTGTTCGGGGCTGGCGGGCGTTTTGGTTCGGGAAGAATTCTGTTTGGGGCTCGCGTGCGGGAGCGGGCGTTTGGGGCTGGCGGCGGTGACGTGCAGGTGATGGCATACGTCCTGATCAGGGCCACAATGGTTGGAGCCCGTCCCACAATGGTTGGAGCCCGTCATCGTAATCGTACTCGTGGTCGTGCTCGTGCTCGTCTGTTCATTCGTTAATTCGGTTAAATTCGGTTAGCTAGAGTGATAGGGTACACCCTCAGGTCTGACAGTGATCACGGATCACACAGAGCTACGGATCTATCGTCACGCATTTGAGCTCGCCATCCGAGTCCACGAAGTCTCCCGTCAGTTTCCGTCCCATCAAGACAAGCGCCTGACCGATCAAATCATTCGATCTTCGCGTTCGCCATGCGCGAACATTGCTGGAGCCTGGCGTAAGCGCAGGTATCCTCTACAGTTCGTCAACCAGCTGACTGATGCTGAAGCGGAGGTGGCAGAGACACGAGTCTGGCTGGAGAATCGCTGGAGCAACTTCCAGCCGCGCAGACGCGGTTCATGAGGCTCGCGCCGGCGGAGGCGAAGGCGGTGAAGTTCGTGCTGCTGATCGTGGCCTTGTCGGCAGTCGCGCGAGTGCTTCGGCGGCCGGAGCCTGCCACGCTGGATGCCGTACCCGGTGTCACCACCAGTGCAATCGACGGTGGTCAGGCCGCGCAAAAGGCCGAAGCCGCACGCGGCCCGATCGATCCAAACCGCGCATCGCTCGCCGAATTGGACCGGTTGCCGGGCATCGGCCAGGCAATGGCAAAGCGCATCATCGCGGCACGTCCACTCAAAGACCTGAATGACCTCGCTCGAGTGATCGGCAGGAAGCGGGCACAACAACTGGTGCCCCTGGTCACACTGCGCGGCGAACTCGATGCACTACCAACGCGCCCGCCCGCGAAGCGGGCTCAACCCGGCAACCAGAACAGGTCGAGAGCCGACGCGCGTAGCACAGATCCGCGGAATGCCGGTGACGTATCAGCACGGAATCCAGTCGACCTGAACCGAGCTACACGGGCGGAGCTCGAGCGGATTTCGGGGATCGGACCCGCGTTGGCCCGACGGCTCATCCTGATACGCGATTCGATTGGTGGCTTCCGCGACTGGTCTCAGATCGATGCGGTACCCGGTGTCGGACCCGCTCTATTAAAAAAGCTGAAGGAAAGCGGCAGCTTATGAGTGAACGATGCACGTCAGCCCTAACCGAAAGGCGGCCCTGTCACATACGCCCGCAAGCCCCCGATCCAGATGTTTGCAAAACCACGCCGCCCGCCAGCGCCCACGCTATCTCCTACACTAAAACCTAATTCAAACCACGATCTCAGGCTTGCCCAAGATGCTGACACAGGCTAACTTACAGGGTCTTTATCCCCCCCCACAACAAGGGCTTTGTCCAAAGTAATGGCAACCGCGACGGCTGCGAATGACCGCATTGGCGACATCCTGATCCGCGAAAAGCTGATTTCATCGGAACAGCTGCATGCGGCCCTGGCTGAAGCCAAGTCGTCGAACACGCGGGTCGGATATTCCCTGGTCAAGCTCGGTTTCATCGCCGAAGCGGACCTGACGCGCACGCTCGCACGGCAGTACCGCGTGCCGGCGGTCGACCTCGAGAAGGTCAACATAGATCCCAAAATCATCAAGCTGGTCTCGCCCGATCTGGCGCATAAGCACCTGGTGCTTCCGCTGCGCCGGGTAGGCCGAACGCTGACCATCGCGATGGCGAACCCGATCGACGTGGCCGCCATTGCCGCTCTTCGTTTTTCGACCAGTCACGACATCGAGCCGGTTGTGGTCGGCGAGTACACGCTGCGCAATCACCTGCAGAAGTACTATCCGGAGCAGGCGGTCGAAAACGAAAAGGACAAGCAGAATCTGGCCGCGCTACTTGACCAGATCGAGACGCAGGACGAGCTCGAGGTCATCGAGGAGCGCGAAGAAGAAATCAACGTACAGCAGATGCAGGCGGCGGTCGAAGACGCGCCTGTGGTCAAGCTGATCAACGGCATTCTTACCGACGCGGTCCTGAAGGGCGCCTCCGATATCCACATCGAGCCGTTCGAGAAGGAAATCCGCATCCGCTACCGTATCGATGGCGCGCTGAAGGAAATCATGAAGCCGCCGCTAAAGATGAAAGCGGCGTTGACCTCGCGCATCAAGATTCTCGCGGCGCTGAACATTGCGGAACGTCGCGTGCCGCAGGACGGCCGCATCAAGCTGAAGATGAAGAACAAGGTGGTCGACTTCCGTGTGTCGACACTGCCGGTCATTTTCGGCGAAAAGATCGTGTGCCGAATTCTCGACAAGGGCAACCTGACCTTCGACCTGCGCAATTTCGGCTTCGAGCCGAAGGCGCTGAACGACTTCATGTCGTCCATTCTGAATCCGTACGGCATGGTGCTGGTCACCGGGCCGACGGGTTCCGGCAAGACCACGACGCTCTACTCCGCGCTGTCGAAGGTGAACACCGAAGAGGTGAACATCATGACCGCGGAAGATCCGGTCGAGTACAACATCTACGGCATCAACCAGGTCCTGGTCCGCAACGAAATCGGGATGACCTTCGCCGCCGCGCTGAAGGCGTTCCTGCGTCAGGACCCGAACATCATCATGGTCGGTGAGATTCGAGACATCGAAACCGGCGGTATCGCCATCAAGGCGGCACTGACCGGTCACCTGGTGCTCTCTACGCTGCACACCAACGATGCGCCGTCCACCATCACGCGTCTGATCGACATGGGTCTCGAGCCGTTCAACGTAGCGGCCGCGCTCAATTGCGTGACTGCGCAGCGACTGGTCCGCCGGATCTGCAAGGACTGCAAGACCGAAGCGAAGTTCACCGAAGAATTCTTCGAGGCCGCCAACATCCACGGCGACCATCGCAAGAAGTCGTATTACAAGGGTACCGGTTGTAATACCTGCAACGGCCTGGGTTACAAGGGCCGCGCAGGTCTGTACGAAGTCATGGCCATGAGCACCGAGCTGCGGCGCTGTATCATGCGCGGTGCCAGCTCGGATGAGCTGCGTGACCAGGGCCTCAAGGAAGGTATGCTCACGCTGCGCATGGATGGCCTGGTCAAGGCCCAGCGCGGAGATACAACACTCGAAGAAGTGATCAAGGAGACCGCCGCGATATGAGTACGCCCGTTGCTGCTGCGCCTCAGCAAGCCGTGCCTGGCTCGCTTCCCGTGAACCTGCGTGCGCTGCTGGATGAGATGATCAAGCGAGGCGCCAGCGATCTGCATATCACCGCGGGTGAGCGTCCGAAGCTGCGCGTCGACGGCGAGATCACGAATGCCTCGATCGATTACGTGCTGACCCCGAAGGACACGCTCGCGATCGCATACTCGATTCTGACTGAAGCGCAGAAGAAGCGCTTCGAGGTCGAAGACGAGCTGGACTTCTCGTTCGGCATTCAGAACCTGTCACGCTTCCGCGGCAACGTCTTCAAGCAGCGGCAGTGCGTGTCGATGGTGGTCCGGCAGATTCCGTTCACGATCAAGACCTCCGAGCAGCTCGGTTTGCCGCCCATCATCAGCAAGTTCTCCGAGCGTCCCCGCGGCCTGGTACTGGTGACCGGCCCGACCGGCTCCGGCAAGTCGACCACGCTGGCCGCGATGATCGACAAGATCAATCGCGAGGAGCGCGGTCACATCCTGACCGTGGAAGATCCGATCGAGTTCGTGCACAAGCATCAGGGCTGCATCGTCAACCAGCGCGAGGTCGGCCAGGACACCAGGTCGTTCGGTGCGGCGCTCAAGTACGCTCTGCGGCAGGACCCCGATGTCGTACTGATCGGAGAAATGCGCGACCAGGAAACCATTGCCGCGGGTCTGACCATCGCGGAGACCGGTCACCTGGCGTTTGCCACCCTGCACACGAACTCCTGCGCCGAGACCATCAACCGGATCATCGACGTGTTCCCGTCCAACCAGCAGTCGCAGATCCGCGCGCAGCTGGCATTCGTGCTGGAAGGCGTAGTGACCCAGACGCTGATGCCCAAGGCCAAGGGTACCGGCCGTATCGCCGCCTGTGAAATCATGGTCTGCACACCCGCGATTCGTGCCTGCATCCGTGATGACAAAGTGCACCAGATTTACTCGATCATGCAGGCCGGAAAGAAGTTCGGCATGCAAACCATGAACGATGCGCTGTATCAGACGTACATCGCCGGCCACGTGACACTCGAAACGGCGCTGCAGCATTCCAGCGATCCCAACGAGCTTCTGCGCATGGTCGGGCAGCCGGTCGCCTAACGGACGCGCAGCACTTCAGGAGGTAGGAGAAACTCATGCCAATGTACACGTACACAGCTCGCACGCCGTCTGGCGACATGCAAAACGGCGAAGTCGATGTCCAGAACCGCGAGGAGGTAGTCAGCTACCTTCGCCGCAATCGGATGACGCCGGTCAAAGTCGAGGAAAAGAAAAGCGCCCCCGGTGGCGGCGGTATTTCCTTCGGCACCGGCATCCAGACGCGCGACATCGTGATCTTCACGCGTCAGTTCGCGACCATGATCAACTCCGGTCTGCCGCTGGTGCAGAGCCTCGACATTCTCGCCAAGCAGAGCGAGAACAAGGGCCTGCGCAAGGTGATCGAGGAGATCCTGTACGACGTGGAGTCGGGACAAACGCTGGCCGATGCAATCGGCAAACATCCAAAAGTCTTCACCGACCTCTACAAGAACATGGTCGCGGCCGGTGAGGCTGGCGGTATTCTCGACACGATTCTGCTGCGCCTGGCCACCTTCCTGGAAAAGGCCGACGCACTCAAGCGCAAGATCAAGGGCGCCATGATTTACCCGGCCGTGATCTTCAGCGTGGCCGGCATGGCCGTCAGCGTACTGCTGATCTTCGTGATCCCAACCTTCCAGGAAATGTTCGAGAGTGCCGGCGTGCAGCTGCCCATGCCCACACTGATCGTCATCGCGCTGTCGGAATTCCTGCAGGCGTACTGGTGGGGTGTATTCGGCGCGATCATCGGAATGCTGGTTCTGCTCAAGCAGTGGTACAAGACGTCGGGCGGTCAGCTGATTCTGGACCGGGTGCTGCTGAACCTGCCGATTCTGGGGCCGCTGCAGCGCAAGGCGGCGATCGCCCGCTTCACGCGGACGCTCGGCACGCTGGTCTCATCCGGTGTATCGATCCTCGATGGTCTCGAGATCACCGCGCGTACCGCCGGTAACCGCGTCATCCACGACGCAATCATGGAATCACGCACATCGATTGCCGGTGGTGAAACCATCAGCGAGCCGCTCAAGAAGTCAGGCGTGTTCCCGCCCATGGTGGTGCAGATGATCAACGTGGGTGAACAGACCGGTGGTCTCGACGAGATGTTGACCAAGATCGCCGACTTCTACGACGAAGAGGTCGATGCCGCGGTGGAAGCGCTGCTGTCCGCGCTCGAACCGATCATGATCGTGTTCCTGGGCGTGGTGGTCGGTGGTATGATCGTCGCCATGTACCTGCCGATCTTCGACATGGTGAACGCGGCCGGATAATCGGATCAGGGATCAGGGATCGAAGGGGGGCGGCCAAAAGGCGCCCCCCTTTTTCATGATTGCTCGACAGTTGCCGGAGAAAGAGAGCGGAGGCAGATTCGTGAATCGAAGTTGCGTCGTGGCCCGGCGGTGACCTTCCGTCGGGCCTTTCTATTGTGACTATGGGAGGCAAGCGTGTCCGACCCGCGAAAGGCTGACCCAAAGAGCGCCCACAGCAACGCGGATGGGCCGATCTCTTTCGCTGGCGGTACACTCGACCAGTACCGCCACGTGTGCGCGTTCTTCAACAGCTTCGATGAGGAGGCCGAAGTCATCATTCCGTTCGTGAAGGACGGACTGGCGCAGGGGCAGAAGGCGTTTCACATCGTCGACCCGGCTCATCGGACTGCATACACGGCGCGGCTGGAAGCGGAAGGCATCGATGTGAGTGGCTGCTCGCGCACTGGCCAGTTCGAAATCCGCAACTGGGAAGAGGCGTATTTGCGCGAGGGGCGTTTTGATCAGGACGCGATGCTGACGCTGATTGAACAGGTACTGAAAGGAGCGCAACGGGAAGGCTTCCCTCTGACGCGCCTGGTCGCGCACATGGAGTGGGCGCTGCAGGATCGGCCGGGTGTGAACGACCTGGTCGAATACGAAACCAGACTGAACTATGTGCTGCCGAAGTACAAGGATCCCGTTATCTGACTGTATGACACCGCCAAGTTTGGCGGAGGAGTCCTCATGGACATTTTGCGCACCCACCCAATGGTGATCATGGGTGGTGTACTCCAGGAGAATCCGTTCTGGGTGCCGCCCGACGAATTCCTGCGTGAGCTGCGGGCGCGGGCCGAAAGCGTACCAGGCCAGGACCAGGTCAGGGGCGGTTGACGGGTGTCGATCGATACGGTTGATGTTCCTGCCCTGCAGCGGCAGATCCGTGATGTTGCTGCGTTGCTGGCATTGCCAGCCATGTGGCGTGGTCGCGATCTGCCTTTCATAGCGGTGAGCCTGCTCGATGCCCTGGTAAGCCTGCTTCGCCTGGACTTCGCATATTTGCGGCTCGACAATCCCGCGGGGGGCCCGCCCATGGAGGAGCGCCGGCCTTTCCTCACCGCTTCTGCGGCTCAGTTGGGTGAAGCACTCGAACGAATCAAGCTGCGCGAAGGCACTGCCACGACCGCGACGATCGCGATTCTCGGCAACACACCGTTGCAGGTCGTGCGTTTGAATTCACGACTCGATCGCGAAACCGGCGTGGTCGTCGTGGGGTGCAGCCGGCCGGAGTTTCCCACCCCAACCGAGAGCTTCCTGCTGCGCGCCGCGGTCGAGCAGGGCATGGTGGCGCTCCAAAGCTCACGGCTGTTGCGTGACCTGCAGGAGGCAAACCGGGCCAAAGCGGCCTTCCTCGCCACGATGTCGCACGAGCTGCGCACTCCGCTCAATGCCATTCTCGGCTACGTCGACCTGCTGGACGCAGAAGTCGCAGGCTCACTCAACGACAGACAGAAGCTGAGCCTTGGCCGGGTACGCGCCGGCTCCCGTCATCTGCTCGAGCTGATCGAAGGGATCCTGAGCTTTGCGCGCATCGACGCGGGCAAGGAACAGGTGCACCTTGCGGAAGTTGATGTCTGCGAATTGACCCGCGAAACGGCATCGCTGGTCGAACCGCTGGCGCGAGCGAAAGGTCTGGAATTCACCGTGCAGACGTCGACTGGACACCTGCTCTTTTACACCGACGCCTCCAAGGTCCGGCAAATCCTGCTCAACCTGCTCTCCAACGCAGTCAAGTTCACCCTCGCTGGTACCGTCGCTGTGCGGCTCGATGATCGTGATACCGAACTCGCGATCAGCGTACAGGACACCGGCATCGGCATAGCGCGCGACGAGATCACCGGCATCTTCGAACCGTTCCGGCAGGTCGGCGATGTATACACACAAAAGAGCACCGGCACCGGCCTCGGACTGAGTGTGTCCCGTCAGTTGGCGCGCCTGCTCGGTGGCGATGTCACCGCGGACAGCAGCCCCGGCAAAGGAAGTGTCTTCACCATGACGCTGCCAAAGGCGGGCGAAAGCAAGCACTGGGTCACGCCGCGTCGGCCGGAGTAGTTTCAACCCGATCGATCACCGCGTCGGGATGCTCACCCAGGAACTCGACCCATTGCTTCCGCACGGCGGGGTAGTGCCTGGCGGCTTCCACCAGGTCGAGGAAACAGCTGATGGTCGTGTCGAAGCGCTTTTGCATTGTGGCATCCGCGAGGCCATCGCTGCCGAATGCCTTGTGTGCCTGCGCCAGCGAAAACATGTCCGGGTAGACCCGCGTGCCCAGGTGCTCCAGCGGAATCCGCAGCGACCAGAGCCCGCGATTACCACCCACCATGGAGGGCGACGCGGAAAGCAACAGTGCTTGCTTGCCGTTGAACGGCTGCGGCCGAATGCGCGATGCCCAATCGATCAGATTCTTTACCGCACCCGGCATCGACGCGTTGTATTCTGGTGAAGCCAGGATGAGGCCGTCCGCGTTCTTCAGACGTTCGGCAAATTGCTTTACACCGGGCGGGATTCCCGCCGACGCTTCGATGTCGTGGTCGTAGAGCGGCGCGGGGAAATCACTGATGCACGCTTCATCCGCGCTGCCACCGCTGCGCTGGACCGATCGAGCAGCGAGTCTGGCTAGCCTGTCGTTGAGCGAGTCCTTGCGGGAAGAGCCCGCAAACACCAGAAAGCGCACGTCGAAGCGAGTATTGCTCATAGCGATAAACCCCGGAAAATGACGGTGTGCGAGAACAGGTGACCGAAGTCGAGAACGTTTACGAGCATCGCCGGACGGTACTGCTGTTCGCCGTGGTGGGCTACGGTTACTTCTGCCTGCGGGCGCCGGTTGATCGCGGCAGCGTCGTGATCGGCTTGATAGTACTGCTGCAATGAAGGCGCGTGGGCGCCACGCTCGACCCGGTTCTGCGTCGAGAACCGTTGCATGGAGGCAACGACTGGCCTGGGTGCCGGGCCAACAGGGATCTGGATGTTCAGGCGCGAGAGGATTATCCTTTGGACACTGCCGCCGGGCACGCCCTATGCTTCGGAACAAGCATGAGCGGGATCAGGTAGAGTAGGCTGAAGGTCGCGGTAACTCGACGTCTTCCCCCTTTCACTCATGTAGCAGGTCGTAATGTTGCGACGGACGTTGCCACTCCTATGCTTGCTGGTCATGACGGAGCTTCACGCCGAAAAGCGGGAGCGGCTGGAAGTGACTGCGGCCAGCGTAGGCATGAGCGCGGCCGGCCTCGCGGAAGTCGACCGCCTGATCGAGGCGGCGATTCGCGACGGCGTCACGCCCGGCGCAACCATCGCAATCGGACGCCATGGCAAGCTGGTACGTCTGCGCGGCTATGGTTACCTGGATTGGTCAGACAACTCACCGGCGGCAACCCCTTCCAGCATCTACGACGTGGCCTCGCTGACCAAGGTGGCGGGCACCACGATCGGGATCATGCGTCACGTCGAAGCCGGCCTGATCAAACTCGACGATCCGGTATACCGGCATTTGAGTTATTGGCCGCGCAAGGGCCGTACGAGTCGCATTACGGTTCGGCACCTTCTGGCGCACACATCCGGTTTGCCCGCTGGCGTGGATCTGGACCGGCGGGGCAAGACGAGAGAGCAGCGGATTCAATCGATCGCGCGAGTGCGCCTCAAGAGCGAGCCGGGACGCCGGGTCCTGTACAGCGATTTGGGCATGATTGTGCTGGGTGCGATCCTCGAGCGGAAGCAGGGGCTGCGCATGGACGAATACCTGCGCACTCGCATCTACGATCCGCTCGGTCTCCAGGAAACACTGTTCTGCCCGGCGCAGGATGCGCCTGGCCTTTTGGACCGCATTGCGCCAACTGAAGTGAGCAAGCGCACCGGCCTGGCGGTTCACGGTGTCGTGCACGATCCACTGGCAGCATCACTCGATGGCGTGGCCGGGCACGCAGGTCTGTTCAGCTCAGCACGCGACCTCGCCGTGATTGCGCAAAACCTGCTGGACGGCGCCCGGAGCGCGGAAACATCGCTGGTGCGGCCTGCGACCATGAAGCTGTTCACCAAGAGATCCGCCGCGGGTCGAGCGCTCGGCTGGGAACTGGCGCGTGGTGCCTCCTCTCCAGCAGGCCAGTTCCTTTCCGCAGCCACTTTCGGACACACGGGTTTTACCGGGACCAGTCTCTGGATCGATCCGGAGCAGGATCTGTACGTCGTGCTGTTGACCAACCGGCTCCATCCGAGTGCCAGCAATTCAGGCCACATCGCATTGCGCCGGTCCGTCCATGACGCCGCCGCACTCGCGATTATCGACGCGACTCCGGTCCGCCGCGCCACCACCGCAAACCAGTAATCGTCCCCGAGTCCATCAGAGCTTTACCGGCTGCAACGCAGCCGGTAGCTTTTGGCGTTCTCACAGGAGTGTTGCTGGATGCCGGAAACCGTAGTCAACACAGCGCAAAGTGTGCGTGAAAGCGCTCGCAAGGCCGGGCTCATTCCGGTCGACGGGTCGCTCAGCTTTGGACAAATGCCCGTGCTGCGCTGGCTGGGCAGCTGCTCCGAGTTCATTGAGCTCGCCCGATCAGCCGGCGTCAAACTGGTCTATCTCGACGTCGCCGATTTTCACCCCACCGACATGATCGTGGCCTGCGTAGCCGAAAACATCGATGACTACGACTTGCCCGATGCCGACGACAACGTCGATGTCGTCGATCGCTTGTACCATCGATTGGAGTCAGCGGTGCAGCCGTGGCTGAATCGGGAAGGCGAAGCTGCGCGGCTGGTCTGCTCGTGGGTGCACGAGGGAGTAGCGCACATGTGGAAGCTGGAGCAGCCCTGGTACATCGAGTGCCGCCAGGCGATGGACCAGGTGCTGGATGAACTCTACGAGTCCGCTGCGCCGGCACTGCCGGAGTCGTAACGGTCAATACCGCAGGTTTCACGCGGAGAAGCAGCGGTAGCAGAGAGCGCAGGGTTTCACGCAGATACGCAAAGCCGGCGCCCGACTGTCAGCACCGCGAACGGAGAGTGACACACAGGTACAGTGACGGCGGGCCAGAAGCAGATCCAGACCGGAGAAGATCCAGAGACAGAAGCAGAGACAGAGACAGAAGCAGAGACAGAGACAGAAGCAGAAGCAGAAGCGGGGACAGTGACGGCGGGCCAGAACCATATCCATATCCAGAGACAGAGACAGGTACAGTGACGGCGGGCCAGAAGCGGCGCCAGAGACGGAAGCAGAAGCAGCTACAGGTACTGTGGGGCGGCGACAAGGCAGCGACAGAGACGGAGGCAGAAGCAGGTACAGGTCCGAGAATCAGAGCAGGGTCTCGGTTGGTAAACCCTGCTGCAAGGGAGTGTCAGCTTAACTGTGTAAATGGCTCGAGCGAGATTGACCCTGATCTAACACTGGTAACACGTTTAATTAACATGCGTATTCGCTTGGACCCGTAAAGGGACGGACCACCGTCACACCGTCTCTGGCCCGCCGTCACTGTACCTGTCTCTTTCTCCGTCTCTGGATCTGGCCCGCCGTCACTGTACCTGCTTCTGCTTCTGCTTCTGTCTCTGTCTCTGTATCTGCTTCTGGCCCGCCGTCACTGTACCTGCTTCTGTCTCTGTCGATGTCTCTGTCTCGGTTTCTGTTTCTGCCCCCCTACCAGGGCCGCAGTGCTACCACCATCACGTCAGCGCGGTTGTCGCGATTGTTGTCGACGATTTCGGCTATTGGATAATCGCCGGAATCCAGCCGGAGTATGCGCGGGCCGGTCGGCTCACCCAGCCAGACCCCGGTCAGCGGATCCGAAAAACCGAGCGTGACCGCATGCAGCGCCAGTCGGTTGAACACGATATCGCCCAACACATCGATCAGGACTGAGCGCGACAGCCGATCGTTGTCGACCTGGCGGCTGAAAATCACATCGGGCGTATTCGTGCTGCCCCAACGCAGGTCGCGGTACCCGCCGAGACCAAAGCCCTTATCGACGCACCACTGCCGGCCAAAGACCGGATGCCCGGCACCGGAACGGCAGAAACTGGGTGCACCCGATCGCACGTCCTCGTTCAGTGCATCGATCGACCAATGACCGAGATTGCGAGCACGGGAATTATCGAGTTCCAGCAGTGAAATGCCGGAGCGATTCCTCAGGTGTGTACGATCGCCGACCTGCACGATGACGATGTCGGCGTCCTCTACACCGCGCACATGCGCACGCGCAACTGCGCCGGCGAGGACGAGCTCAGGCGCACGCGTGCTGGTTATGAACCGCCGCAACGACGGCCGGATATCAGCGTCAACGATGTTGTGCTTGTATTTGCCGCCGTTTTTCAATGCCTTGTTGCCCCGGTCGTCAGCGGCACGCTCGAAAGCAGGGGTCGCCTTGCGATCTGGCTGACCCACCTTCTTGTTTCCGCCGGCCTGGTTCGGCTTGGCCTTTTTTTCCTTTTGCTGGCTGCCCTGGCCGCCTTTTACTGCCTGCGCCTGTGCCTTGGGTTGATCCTGCTTCTTGTCAGCGCCGCCGCCTCTGCCGCGTCCCTGACCCGGCGCAACGTCCGGAATCGCTACTGCCACTGCAACGATCCATCCCAGCACCCAGCGCGCGTTCTTCATATCCGGACTCCCGTCGAGGCACGTGCAATTTGACCTGCGGCGGATGGGTGCAAGGCACTTGCCAGTGGGGCAGGAACGGAGAACGGATTAACGGACGAGAACGACTACGACCACGACTACGACTACGATTTACGGGCTCTGACCATCGCGGCGTTGAGCAATACTCAGCCGCAATGCCAGGAGCCCGTAATCGTAATTCGTACTCGTGGTCGTGCTCGTGCTCGTCCGTTGATTCGTTGATTCGTTACTCACGAGTCGCGCAGCGACATGCCGGGATCGACCGAGGCCGCGCGGCGCGCGGGCAGATAGCTGGCCAGGCCTGCGCTGGCCAAAAGGACCACGAGCACAGCAATCAGAGTGACTGGATCGGCGACGCCGACGCCGAAGAGCTGAGAGCGCAGGACACCACCCATGGCCAGCGCGCCGACCACGCCCACGGACAGGCCGATACCGGCCAGCGCGAGGCCGCCGCCCACGACCATGCGCACGACCTGTGCGCCGTCCGCGCCCAGAGCCATCCGAACGCTGATCTCGCGTTGGCGCTGCGCCACCATGTAGCTCATAACGCCGAACGTACCCACCACTGCGAGAGCGAGTGCGAGTCCGGCGAAGATACCGAGCAGCGTTGTATAGAATCGTGGCCGGGCAACCGAGGCGGAGATCACATCGGAGAGCGGGGTGATGGCATCCAGCGGCAACTGCGGGTCCAGCGACCGTACCGTTTCGCGGATACGCGGAGCCAGCACCATCGGATCGGCACTCGACCTGACTGCGATACGGAGCGTGCGAGTTGGCCGTTGCGCATAGGGGATATAGGCTTCGGGCTCCGCTGCTTCGGACGGAGTGGTTTGGACCATGTCACCGACAACACCGACGATTTCCCGGCTGCGTCCAATGGTCGCACGTTCGCCGACTGGATTACCGTCGGGAAACCAGCGAGCAATCGCTGCGCGATTCACCAGGATGACCGGAGCAGCGTCTACGCGATCCTGGTCGTTAAGCATGCGGCCGCGTAAAAGCTGACCGCCCATCGCCTCGAAATAGCCCGGCGTTATTGACTGCGCGCGGATCTCGGGGAAGATGTTGGCCGGTGGCGGTGGCGCGCCGTCGACCGAGAAACTGAGCATGGATGCCCCGCCACTCATGGGCAGTCCGGTAACGCCGCCCACCGCGTTTACTCCCGGCAGCGACTTCAATTGACCGAATAGCCGCTCGAAGAATTGCACGCGGCTCGCCGGCTCTCCATACGCGGGGCCCTGAAGCGAAATCCTGAATGCGACAGCGCGCTCTGGCTGGAAGCCGGGGTCGACCTTGGTGAGCTCGAGGAAGCTGCGAATCAGCAGACCGGCGCCCACCAGCAGCACCACCGCAAGCGCCATCTCGATTACGACCAGTGATGACCGAATTCGTTTTCCGCGGGCACCGGATAACGCGCCGCGGCCGCCTTCACGCAGCGAGCGTGACAACCGCTCACCCGTTGCCTGTAATGCGGGCAACACGCCGAACAGCACACCAGTCAATGCGGCAATGCCGATGGTGAAGAACACAACGGTGGCATCAATCGAGACACGGTCGATGCGAGGAAGTTCGGCTGGCGCAGCCGCGACCAGTGCACGCGTGGCCCACCAGGCAAGCAGGAGGCCGCCCCCAGCGCCGATTCCGGAAAGGACCAGTGACTCGGTGAGCAACTGCCGAATCAATCGGCCGCGACCTGCACCCAGCGCAGCACGCACGGCCAGCTCACTCTCGCGAGCGGTGGCGCGGGCGAGCAGCAGATTGGCCACGTTGGCGCAGGCAACCAGAAGCACAAATCCAACCGCGCCCATCAAAACGAACAGCGGCCCACGCACATCGCCCAGCAGTACATCGGTCAATGGCTGCGCCGTGAAGGTCAGCTTGTCGTTGGTCTGTTGAAAGCGCGCCTGCAAGTCGGCGCCAATGCGCTGTACATCGCGCACTGCCGACTCGGGCGTTGCATCCGGACGCAGCCGGGCGAGTACATCCAGAAACTCGCCGCGCCGGCCCGCCGCGGTCGCCGAACTAAATGTCGAATCGTACGCGACTGGCGAGAACAGCTGCGCATCCGCCGGAAACTGCACACCCGGCGCGAGCACGCCGACCACGACCGCCGGCTGGCCCGCGATGGTCAGGCTGCGTCCCAATGCGGTGCTGGTCCCGCCCAATCGCTGCTCCGCAAATCCATGACTCACGATCAGGACGTGGTTGCGGCCCGGAGTGTGTTCCTCATCGGTAAACCAGCGACCGCTGGTCAGCCCCACCGAGAGCAATGAAAAGAAGCCCTTGGTCACCTGAGCACCTTCGACTTCTCTCGGTTCACCCAGGCCCAGTACGGTCGGCGCCATCCGTGCAATTGCGCCGACCTTCGAAAACGTGCGGGCATCGTCGACCACACTCATGAAATCAGGCGGTGACAGCGAGTAGTTCTCTCCATTCGGATACGCGGTCCGCACCCGAACCAGCCGATCCGGCTCGCCATATGGCAGCGATTCCAGCAACACACTGTGAACCACCGTGAAGATGGCCGTGTTGGCGCCTATGCCGAGCGTCAGCGTCAGAAGCGCGACCAGCGTGAATCCCGGCGCACTCCGCAATGCGCGCAAAGCATACCCCAAGTCCTGCCTCAACTCGTTGAACCACTCCGATCGCGCCATTCGACGTTCCCTTCGCTGTGTTATCGTCAGCATCTCACGCCGCGGGGTTTCGATGTCACCGAACCGCTCATACGTGCGCCGCCGCGCTTCTTCTGGGTCCACACCTCGGTCGACCAGCTCACGGATGCGGCTCTCCAGATGAAACGCCAGCTCTTCGTCTACCTCGAGCCGCACATCCCGCCTGAACAGGTGCCGCCAGCTCCGTGGTCTGCTCATCTCGTCACCGATACGCCGGCGCTGAGAGTGCCGCGAAAACCGCTTCGGCATACCGCTTCCAGCTCGCCGTCTCCACGCGCAACCGCGCCCGGCCCGCACTGGTCAGCGTGTAATACTTCGCTCGCCTGCGATTCTCCGATTCGCCCCATTCCGCTTCGATCCAACCCTTCTCCTCCAAACGATGGAGCGCCGGGTACAACGTCCCTTCTCCGACCGCCAGCACGTCATTGGTTGCGCGCTCGATCCATTGCGCAATCGCGTACCCATGCGCGCTGCCCCAGCTCAGTGCTTTCAGCACCAGAAGATCGAGTGTACCACGCAGGATGTCCGGGCTCGAATTGCTCATGCTCTCTCCCATCGGGTTCCGATGGTAAGCTGCGGCTTCGACCCATCGAAAGCAAAGGGGAGTGGGACGAACGGCTACGGCGAGCGTGGCCACGGCGCAGGGATTGGGACCAAGTCGAAGCAGGGGAAAAGGCCGGCTTACCCGGGCACCGCCCCGGCCTCGCCATTCTGAACCACGAAGCTGGCGCGTGTGCTGATGGGTGCGCCGGGACGCACGACGTATGGTACGATCCGGATGTCGGTGGTCCAGCGTTCCGGCGTAATCTGGCAGCGGAGATAACCGCGCTGGCCGTTGTAGAACTTGATGTGTGGATTGTCGGCGAGGATGGCTGCGGTTCTGGGTGAGACATCGCGGCCATCGCCACCCGAGGAGATGGAAGTGCCGGCAAATTCGGTAGCGACCGCTGGCGAGCGCGGGTCATCGAAATCGGCCTTGAGGTCGGCTACCCAGTTGGAGTGAATGTCACCGGTCAGCACGACCGGATTTGACGGGCGTCGCTCGGCAATGAAACTGAGCAGCCGCTGGCGGGCCGCGACGTACCCGTCCCACATATCCATCGGAAAGGTGCGTCCAGCCGGTTCGTTCCGGGACAACTGCGCAATCAGCGCCTGGTTGGCGAGTGTGTTCCAGCGCGCTCCCGAGGTGCGCAGTCCATCGTAGAGCCAGTTCTCCTGCGTGGTGCCCATCATGGTTGCGGCAGGATCGGTTGCCCCCGAACACCGTTGCTTCTGACCGTCACCACAGGGCTGATTGCTGCGGTACTGCCGGGTATCGAGTACATGAAAGCGCGCGAGCCGGCTCCAGTCGAAGCGGCGATAGATCTGCATGTCCCGGCCGCGGGGCAGCGATGACCGTCGCAGCGGCATGAACTCGTAATAGGCCTGATACGCTGCCGTCCGTCTGAGCGGAAACTGCCCAGTCTGCCTTTCGTCCTCCGGGATTTCGTCGGCGTAATTGTTGTCCACCTCGTGATCATCGAACGTGACGATCCAGGGCGCGACCGCGTGTGCCGCCTGCAGGTCGCTGTCCAGGCGATACAACGTGTAACGTGCGCGGTACTCCTCGAGTGTGTGCGGCTCTCCGAGTACCTGGCGTCGAACCGGATTCTCGGGCTCGGCTTGCTCGTAGATGTAGTCACCCAGATGAAGGATCAGGTCGATGTCTTCACTGGCGATGTGCCGGTATGCCGTGTAGAAGCCCTCCGTGTATTTCTGGCACGAAGCCACGACCAGTCGGAGCGAATCAATGGCGGCCGCCACCGCCGGTGCCGTACGAGTCCGTCCGATCGGGCTGCTCACTCCGCCGCCGTGAAAGCGGTACCAGTACGGCCGGGCCGGCCGGAGTCCATTGACCTCCACATGTACGGAGTAGCCAAGTCGGTCGATTGCCGATGCGGTACCTCGGCTTACGATTTGACGAAAGCCATCGTCTTCAGCGACCTCCCATTGAACCGATGCGGGACCCGCGTTGTGACCGATTTGTTGAAGTGCGATGCGATCGAGCCGGGTCCAGAGCACGACACTTTCCGGCCAGGGATCACCCGATGCAATGCCGAACGTGAAGGGATTGGCTCGCAGGCGCGGAAGCTGTCGTGCGTTTGCCGCAGAGCCCGACAGTGTGCCCAACGCAATGATGCCGGATACATCGCGGGCGACCCGCAACAAGTCACGCCGCGAAAGCCGCGAGTCCAACAGGTCGAACCAGAATTGATCGCTCGATTTCATGGCGATCAAACTGGGTTGGGCAGGACACGGCTGACAACAGCAACGCTCCTCCGTGACCTCCATGGACTCCGTGTGAAGCATTGTCAGTAACGGCCGGAGAGGAGTCGAAAGGCCGGCCGCGACTTGACCAGAGCCGCAGCAGTGCCCGAATTCATGGCAATGACTTGTGATGTGTTGATCATTGGCGGGGGGCCGGCAGGTGCGGCGGCGGCGCGGCTTTTGGCCAGCTGGGGCCATGATGTCATGGTGGTCAACCGGCCGTCGCCGCAAGCTGCACTGGCCGAGAGTATCCCGCCCAGCACGCGCAAACTACTGCACCGGATCGGCATTGCGGACGCGGTCGATCGAGCGGCTTTCATCCGGTCGACGGGGAATACCGTCTACTGGGGCGGGGAACGGCGCATTGCATCGTTTGCGGATGGTGAATACGGCTATCAGGTCGAGCGCGCCGGGTTCGATGCGTTGTGCCTGCGGCTGGCGGAAGTTGCGGGTGCGCGGGTGTTACATAACGCGACGGTCCGGTCGGTTCGCACCGGGACAGCGCATGTGGTCCGGGTGAGCAGCGAATCGAGCGAGGAGGAGGTGCAGGCGCAGTGGGTGCTGGATTGCTCGGGACGTGCGGGCGTGCTGGCGCGAGCGCATCGGCGGTCACAGCCAGGGCGAACGCTTGCATTGGTCGCCACCTGGGAACGTTCTGGTGGCTGGAGCGTCCCGGATGAGAGTCACACGCTGGTCGAAAGCTATGAGGCAGGTTGGGCCTGGTCGGTGCCGGTTTCGGAGACCAGACGCTGCATCGCGTTCATGGTCGATCCAACGCTGACCGATGTGCCGGGGCGCGCACAGTTGAGCGCTCAGTATCAGGCCGAACTGAACAACACGATGCAGTTGAGTCGTTTGGTGCAGGATGCGACCCTGGTCACGGCGCCCTGGGCCTGTGAGGCATCGCAGTACGATGCCGAGCGCGCGAGTGGCGATGGCTATCTGCTGGTCGGTGATGCGGCGTCGTTCGTGGATCCGCTATCGTCGTTTGGTGTGAAGAAGGCGCTGGCTTCCGCCTGGCTGGCTTCAGTCGTAACACATACGGCCCTGACCCAACCCGAATTGAGGGTTCATGCGTCCAACCTGTACGAAGCCCGCGAGCGGAGCATGTTCGCCGCGCTTCAACGCCAGTCCGCCGAGCTGGCGCGTGCGGCTACTTCCACTCATGCGCATGCGTTCTGGTCGGAAAGATCTGAAAGCGATAGCACGGAATCGAGCGCTGAGCCCGACCTGGACGCTCTGCGACGGGATCGTGACCTGTTGCGCGCGTTCGAAAGGTTGAAACAACAAGATTCGATTCGGTTGCGGCCCGGCGATGCAGTTCGACGGGTGGAGCTCCCGGTCGTGCGCGACAATCGTGTCGCACTGGCGACGCACCTGGTTTCCCCGGAGTATCCGGAAGGCATTCGCTACGTGCGAGCCATCGATCTCGTGACGCTGGCCGACCTCGCCGTCGAGCACCGACAGGTGCCTGACCTGTACGATGCGTATCAGCGCGTCGCGCCACCCGCGGCGTTGCCCGATTTGCTGGGCGCTTTGTCCCTGTTGATCGCGAAAGGACTGCTTCAGCACGCTTGACAGCCCAACGACTCCGACGGCAAGTTGCGGCAACCCGACCGCCCTCTGCGGATCGCGAATCCCCTACGACTCACCACATGAGAACCAGCGGACGATCGTCAATTCTCATCGCTGTTGTACTCCTCGTTCTCGTGCAGCCACTGGCCGCGCAGACACAGCGAGACACAACGCCTGGCTATCCAATTCGTGATGCCGCAGTGGTCGCGAGTTGCCGAAGCTGTCATGCGCAGGATTCCACGGGCCGCATGACCCGCATTTCCTACCTCCGAAAAACACCGGAAGGCTGGGAAACATCGATTCGCCGGATGGTCACGCTCAATGGTGCCAAGATCGAGCCCGAAGCCGCGCGCAATGTCGTAAAGTACCTGTCGAACCAGCAGGGACTGGCACCTGAAGAAGCGCGGCTGGGACGGTTCGATGCCGAGCGTCGCATGATCGACTATGCGTATGCGGGCGATCGAGGCACCGAAGACACCTGCCGCGCATGTCACTCCATGGGCCGCGTGATCTCGCAGCGGCGCACGCGGGACGAGTGGGGTCTGCTCGTGGCCATGCACCGCGGTTTCTATCCCGGCGTGGACAACCAGGGCTTCCGTCGTGGCGGACCGCCCGGACCGGGTGGTGATGCGACGCATCCGATGGATGCAGCGATCCGCCATCTGTCGACCGCGTTTCCGCTGACCACTCCGGATTGGACCGCGTGGTCGGCAACCATGCGGCCACCTCGCATTGAGGGCAACTGGCTGATTTCCGGCAATGAACCGGGCAAAGGTGCGTTTTTTGGCACGCTGACGGTTGCACGTGCCGGTCAGGGCGACGACGAATTCACCACCAATGCTACGTACACGTACGTCGATGGTGGTGTGCGCGTGAAGCGCGACGGTCGGGCAGTCGTGTACACCGGTTTCCAATGGCGCGGCAGTTCGAACGAGTCCGGCAAGCAGGACAAGTGGCGTGAAGTGATGATGGTCGAGCCGGGCTGGTCATCGATGTCAGGCCGCTGGTTCACCGGTGAATACGATGAGTTCGGCATGGATGTGACGCTGACGCGTGACAACGCCGCAGTGGCGCTCGCGGGCGCATCGCCGCGTGGGCTCACACGCGGCGCGAGTGGTCAGGAGATCAAACTGTATGGTGCCAATCTGCCGGCGGGTGCGGCCGCCGGGATGATCGATTTCGGACCGGGTGTACGAGTGGAACGGGTCGTGAATGCCGCGCCGGATGTGCTGGTGTTGTCGGTCAGTGTTGACGCCAATGCCGTCTACGGCGCGCGCGACCTGTTCGTGAGCGGAGCATCGCTGCGCAAAGCAGTGGTCGTGTATGACACGGTGAGCCGCATCAAGGTGACCCCGCTCGCCGGCATGGCGCGAATCGGCGGCATCGTGTTCCCTAAGCAGTTCCAGCAGTACGAAGTGATAGCCATGCACAATGGCGTCGATGGTCGGCCGGATACGCCCGACGATCTCGAGCTGGGTCCCGTGCCAGTCACCTGGCAGCTCGAGGAGTACGGCGCCACCTACGACGACGATGATCTCAAGTTTGTCGGGCAGCTCGATCAAAAGGGCTTTTTCACGCCCGCTGATGATGGCCCCAACCCAAAGCGCCGTGGCAATCGCAACAACATTGGTGATGTCTGGGTGGTGGCCACGCATACACCCACCCGGGCGGGTGCGAGACCGCTGCGCGGTCGCGCCCACCTGGTCGTCACGGTGCCACTCTACATGCGCTGGGAACCCTGGAGGATTGAACGATGAGCGCGGATCGCGGATCGCGGATCGCGGATCGCGGCCAGGCTCTGCTGTCCCGAAAGGAATTCCATTCATTCGAGGCTGCCGGAGCGCGCTACCTGTATCTGGTACCGTCGGCTGCCGTGGTGCGATTGGACGCAGCCACCGAAGCCGTGCTCGATACGCTGGGCGATGAACCGGTGCCGCGCGAGCAGCTCACTGCCATGCTGTCAAACCGGTTCTCGGCGGAAGACATTGACGCGGGTGTAAAGGAACTGCTGGCCATGCGGGCTATCGGTATCAAAGCGGCCCCCCCGCCCCCGCCCACGCCCCCGCCCCGTATTCCCAAGCGCAATCCACTCACGACGCTCGTTCTGAACGTCACCAGCAAGTGCAACCTCGCCTGCACGTATTGCTACGAGTACGGCGAGGACAAGATCGTGGAGGCGAGCACGAAGCCGCGCTTCATGGATGAAGCGACCGCGCGGCAGAGCGTCGACTTCATGTTCAAGGAGTCGGGTGAGAACAAGCTGGTGCACCTGACCTTCTTTGGCGGCGAGACGCTGCTCAACTTCAAGGTGCTGCAGAAGGCGCTCACCTATGCGCGGGAACGCGCGGCCGAGTTGGGCAAGGAAGTCGATGTCAGCATGACCACCAACGCCACGCTGCTGCGCGAGGAAGTCGTCGACTGGATGATCGAGAACCAGGTCGGCGTTACCGTCTCGATCGACGGCGGCAAGGAACAGCAGGACAAGTTCCGCGTGTTCAAGAACGGCGCCGGCAGCTACGAAGTCATCCTGCCGAAGATCAAGGAGCTGCTCGCCCGGCATCGCGCGCGTCCAATTGGTGCCCGCGTCACGCTGACCAAGCAGAACCTCGACATCATCGGCATCTTCAAGCACCTCACCCAGGAGATCGGATTCTGGGAAGTCGGCTTCGCGCCGGTCACCACCGCCAACAATCGTGACTACGCGATCCGGGACGAGGGCTTCAACAGCATGCTCGGCCAGTTCCAGCACCTGGCCGCCGATTTCCTGCATCACGCCTTGGAAAACAGGCACCACGGCTTCTCCAACGTGAAGGACACGCTGGAGGAGATTCACAAGGGCATGAACAAGGCGTATCCATGTGGCGCGGGTCTCGGCTTGATGGGTGTTGCAACCGATGGTGATGTCGCGCTCTGCCATCGTTTCGCCGGCTCCGATCAGCACAAGATCGGCTCGGTTTACGACGGCGTGAGTCATAAGAAGCAGGATGACTTCCTGATCCGCCATCACATCGAGAACAAAACCGACTGCAGCAAGTGCTGGGCGCGGCCGATCTGTGCCGGCGGCTGCTACCACGAAGCGCACACCCGCTACGGCTCGACCGAGCGACCGAACCTGCACTACTGCGACTGGATTCGGAGCTGGACGGATACCTGCTTGCGAGTGTATGGGACGCTGGCGGAGAAGAAGCCCGAGTATTTAGCCCGATTCGATGCGTAGGTGACTCAGGCAAACGGAGAACGGAAAATTCAATTTCAATTTCGTGAGATGCCATGAAACACATAGGCGCTGTAAATCGGAAGGCCAAAACCATCGAGGCGATGAACGAAGAGCAGGACGTCGTCGCGCTCCAGCAGGGTGGAACCCCGGGTGCAAGACCGCCGGGTCCGCATATTCCGCTGGGCTGCTCATTCGTGTTTGCGCCGGGTTGGGAAGTCGACAGCAGTGGCGGCACCGCCGGCCTGTGCCAGCCGGTCGAGCGCGACCTGTTCGATTGTCACCTCACCTGCTTCTGGCCGGCGCACGTGCCCGACTTGTACAACCACGCGCCCGACTGGACGGCCAAGTGTGCGGCCGCTCAGAAGGACTGGCGCAAGATCGATCTGATTTTCCCATGAGAAAGCGGATCGGGGATCGCGGATCGCGGATCGCGGTGCTGCTGGTCACACTGCTGGTGTTGCCGGCACTCACGGCCGCTCAAAATGGTGGGTCAGGCGGTAACGCCACGATCCTGGTCGGCACCTATACCGAAGGTATCCTGGTGCTGGACGAGAAGAACATGAAGGTCATCGATACCATGAAAGTCAGCATCGGCACGCCCTACCAGATGGTGCTGTCCATGGATCGCACGCGGCTGTACACGCTGGACCCATACGCGGAGAAGGTCGAGATCTTCGATGTCGGCACGCGCAAAGCGGTGGACCGCTTCACGCTCACCGAAGGCACCAAGCGGGTCAGAATCTCCGGTATCAACATCGATCCGAAGCATCGCTTTGCGGTGCTGCTGATCAAGAGCATTACCAAGAAGATCGATCGCTTCGAGATCAGCGCACCCAAGCTCGTGAAATACGATCTGGCGACGCACAAGGTCACAGACACGATTCCCTGGCCACGGGGGCAGGAGCGTGACAATGCCCGCATCCTGTTCTCGCCGAGTGGTGATAACCTGTACTTCTTCACCAACGATGATATCCTGATCTACGATGCGCGGACCATGAAGCAGGTGGATCAATGGGACTATGCCTCGCCGATCGAGCAGGGCATGGGTCGTTTCAACTTCGGATTCCCGGCGGATGTATATGAGGAGCCTGGCTTCTATACCGGATTATTCCGCATCACGGATCCGGTTCAGAATCGCCAACTGATGGGTGTAGCGCGGGTGAATCTCGAGCGGCGCACGGTGGAGAGCTTCTACACGCTGGGTCCGAGCGGTCCGACCGGTCTGGCGATGTCGCCGGACCGCAGGCGCGGCTGGGGCATCCGCTCGGAGATCGGGCTCTACGAGTTCTGGACCTTCGATCTGGAAGCGCGTCGTGTATCCGGTCGCACGCAGTTCGCGGGTCGGCCGCGCATGGGTCTGACACCCAGCTCCAATGGCCGGTACCTGTACATTCACACGGCGGGTCCGACCATCGACGTCTATGACTCGCAGACCTTCCGTTTGCTCCGCACAGTCGACCTGGGCGCGGACATGACCCGTTTCATGATTGTGCCTGCAACGCCGCCGGCGCCCGCGGGCGCACGTCGTTAGTTGGGCCGCAGGTCGCTTTGTTTGACCGCGATCTGCGGCGTGCGCTCGACTATGTAAAGCCTCACTGGCGTCGTCTCTCGCTCGTGCTGGTGCTGTCACTGGCCGGCACGGCACTCACGCTCTACACGCCCTATCTCTCGCGCGACCTGGTCGATAAGGCGCTGCTCGGTCGCGATGCCGGCGCGCTCTATCGCATCATTGGCACATTCGCGCTCATAACACTGCTGAGCTTTGCGCTGAACGTGGTCAGCGGATTGCGCTACACCCGCGTCTCCGCGGAAATCCTGTTCGACATGCGGCTGGATCTGTATCGCCACCTGCAGCAGTTATCGCCGCGCTTTTACGCGCACATGCCGCTCGGCCAGATCGTGTCGCGCATCAACAGCGACATCGGAGAAATCCAGCGCGTCGCTGCCGAGGTGGCGCTGGCATCGGTGAGCAATGTTTTGTTCCTGGCGGGCACCGTCGGCATGCTGATCTATCTCGATGGTAAGCTGTTCCTGGTCAGCCTGATCCTGCTGCCGGCCGCGCTCTGGACGCTGGTCCTCTATCGCCGGCGGCTCGAGGCCTCGGTCGCCGAGCTGCGCGAGCGCAGCGCCGACATCGGCACATTCCTGATCGACACGCTGCAGGGCATGCGACTCGCCGTCAGTGCCAATGCGCAGCAGCGTGAAGTCGAGCGATTCCGCGGCAAGAACGACGGCTTCATCGATTCGCTCATGGCGATGCGCAGGCTGACCTATTACTCGGGTGGTCTGCCCGGTCTGATCATCGCAGCCGGTAGCTCCGCGGTCTTTCTGTATGGCGGGCTGCGCGTCATTGAAGGCACGCTCTCGATGGGGACCATGGTTGCGTTCACCGCGTACCAGATGCGGTTGCTCGGGCCGGTGCAGGCGCTCATGGACCTCTACGCCAGCATTGCGACGGCTCGGGTCTCGCTGCGCCGTGTGCACCAGATCCTGGACGCCCCGATCGAGATCACCGAACGCCAGGATGCGGTCGCGCTGCCCAGTGCGCGTGGACAACTGCGCTTCGAGACGGTGTCATTCACGTTCGGGCGCGGTGCCCCGATCCTGGACGGACTGCAGCTCGAGATTCGTGAGGGCGAAGTAGTTGCGCTGGTGAGCGCGAGCGGGGGTGGCAAATCCACGATTGCCGACTTGCTGGTGCGTCAGCTCGATCCCGATGTTGGCGCGATACGGCTCGATGGCATCGATCTGAAATCGCTGCGGCTCGGTGATTTGAGACGGCAGGTAGTCGTGGTCGACCAGGATCCGTTCATCCTGAACGCATCCGTCGCCGAGAACATCCGTTACGCAAAGCCGGGCGCGACCGATGCCGAAGTCCTGTCGGTTGCCCGTGCGGCCGGCCTGTCGGAATTGCTGGATCGGATGCCGGCCCGGCTGGAATCGCCGGTCGGCGAGCGTGGGCGTGCGCTTTCTGCTGGTGAACGCCAGCGCGTCGCAGTCGCACGCGCGCTGCTGGCTGACCCCGCAGTGCTCGTGCTGGACGAAGCGACCGGTGCGCTCGATCCGGCCACGGAAGCGCAGGTGATCGCCGGTTACCAGGCCATCATGCGCGGCCGCACCACCGTCATCATCACGCACCGGCTGGAGCTCGTGCGCCTGGCGGATCGTGTGGTCGTGCTCGAGCAGGGCCGCATCACCGAGGAAGGGCCGCCGGACTCACTGCTGTCGCGCGCGGGCGCGTTCTCACGCCTCTTCGCCTCGCTGCAGCCGGTCGAGTGAGCGCTGCCGGATTCTCCTTCGAGCATCCTCTATTCAAAGACCGAACCGGTCAGGGCGTAACCGTGGCCGTGATCGATAGCGGCGTACACGCGGCCAACCCGCACATCACCGCGCCGGTCTCCGGCATCAATCTCACCGGTGAGACCGAAGACGATGACTTTGTGGATCGGCTGGGGCACGGCACGGCCGTATGCGCCGCAATTCTCGAGAAGGCGCCTGACGCCCAGCTCTATGCGATCCGCGTGTTCGATCGGACTCTTGCCACCAGTTCGGCCATGCTGGCACGCGCGATCGAGCGCGCCGCGGATGAAGGCTGCCGGTTGATCAACCTGAGTCTTGGTACTCGTAACCCTGAACGCGAGGAGCTGTTGCGCAACGCAGTGCAGCATGCTGCGCATCAGCGCGCGATTGTAGTTTCAGCGTACGCGTTGGATGGGACGCGGTGGTTCCCCGGCAGTCTGGCTGGCGTGGCTGGTGTGCTGCTCGACCGCGATTGTCCGCGCCACGGGATTCGCCTCGGCGTTATCAACGACACACCGGTATTTCAGGCGTCCGGATTCCCGCGGCCGATTCCAGGTGTGCCGTCCGAACGCAACCTGCAAGGCATCAGCTTCGCAGTAGCCAACGTGACCGGGATGTTGACGCGTGTATTGGAAGGGCACCCCGAAGTCCGATCGTCCACCGGCGTTCTCGAACTTTTGAGTAAGGCCTGATCATGGTAACGCCGCTGCGTGATCGATACCCTCGCTACTATCCGAAAACGCGCAAGGAATGGCGGCGCTGGCTGACGAAGAATCACGAAACCTCGTCCGGCGTCTGGCTAGTCAATTACAAGAAGAAAAGCGGCAAGCCGCGTGTACCGTACGCGGATGCCGTGGAAGAAGCGCTCTGTTTTGGCTGGATCGACAGTGTGATGAATCCGCTGGACGACGACTCGTTCATGCAGCTCTTCACACCCAGGAAACCAAAAAGCAACTGGTCCAAGCTGAACAAGCAGCGCATCGAGAAGCTGGTTGAACAAGGCCTGATGGTGCCGGCGGGCGCGGTGAAGATTGAAGCGGCCAAGCGGGATGGTACCTGGACCATGCTGGATGCAGTCGAAGCGCTCAACGTGCCGCCGGATCTGGCGAGAGCGCTGGCCAGGAACAAGACCGCGCTCAAGAACTTCGAGGCGTTTAGTCCCAGCCGCAAAAAAATGCTGCTCTACTGGGTGAATGAAGCCAAACGGCCCGAAACGCGCGCGAAGCGCATTGTCGAAGCGGCAGCAGCGGCAAAAGAGAATCGCGATCGACGGCCATTCGCTGGCGAGCCCAAGCCCAAGGGCGTCAAATAGTGGGCGGGGGCGGGGGCGTGGGCGACACGCGAGCAGCGTTCGTCGCTTCGGAACGTCCAACGCCGCGCGGATCCGTTCGCTTCGCGAAGCAGTCGCGGGTCCTCCTCGGCTCTCCAGTGGACGGGCCGTATAACAGCAGCGATTCACTCTTGCAATGGCTGACCGCTGGTATCCGGCAGAGTCAGAATCATCACCGCACCCAGCAAGAAGAACGCTGAGGTGACCGCCAGCGCAGAGCCAATCCCGATGTTCGGGATGGTGGCCAGTGCACCGATCGTGTACGGTGCGAGCGCGCCCAGGCCTCGGCCGGCGTTGTACGTCAGTCCTTGTCCGGTCGCGCGCACGGCAGTGGGGAACAGCTCGGCCAGGAATGCGCCGAACATGCTGAAATAGCCATGGCCGACAAAACCGAGGATTGGACCGAGCAACATCAGTACGGCCGGACTGCGCGCCATCTGCCCGTAGATCGGCACCAGCAGCGCCGCGATGCCCAGGAATGTCATGAACGTGCGGCGCCGTCCAAACCGATCCGCCAGAAAACCGAACGAGAGATACCCGAAGTACGCGCCAATCTGCATCGGGATGATCCACGACATCGAGCGCACCAGCGTCATGCCCGCACCGCCGCGCTCGATGGGTGAAGCCAGGAAGCTGGGCAGCCAGAAGAACAACCCCCAATACGCAAACTGCACCGACGCGGTCAGGATGATCGCGAGCGTGGTGCGCACCCAGAGCTGCGGTCCAAACAGCACCTTGAATGGATTGCCCACGGTAGCACCCGCAGCTTTGCGTTTTTGCCAGACCTGTGGCTCCGGCACTTTGGCGCGAACCCAGAGCGCAAAAAAGGCCGGCAGCACACCGACCACGAACAACCAGCGCCACGCTTCCGGACCGAGATTCATCACATCCAGGATCAACGCGGCGAACACCGCGGCGAGGATGTAACCAAGGGCCCAGCCGGACTGCATGATGCTGACCGCCTTCGTGCGGTGCTCAGGCGGCCAGGTCTCACTCACCAGCACCGCGCCCGAGGCCCACTCGCCACCCATGCCGAACCCGAGCAGCGCTCGCCAAATCATCAGCTGAAACAAGCTCTGCGACGTCGCCGCACCGAGTGAACAAAACGAGAAGATCAGAATGGTGGCCATCAATGCGCGGGTGCGCCCAACCCGATCCGCCACCAGCCCAAACAGCAAACCGCCCGCGGCGGAGACCAATAGCGTGATCGTGCCCAGCAACCCCGCCGTCGCCGCGTCGAATCCGAAGTACTGCTGCAGTTGTCCGATGGCCATTACGTACAGCAGGAAGTCCATCGCATCCAGCATCCAGCCGAGCTTGGCCGCCAGCAGCGTCCGCCATTGATCGCGCGTAATGGTGCGGTACCACGGCACACTCCGGCTGGCAGGATCGAGCGTGGCTACAGTCACGAGAACTCCAGTATCGGCAGGTTTGAAGCGCACAGCGTAATAGCCACCCTGACACGAAACAAGGCGGATCGCGGATAGCGGATCGCGGATCGCGGATCGCGGAT
>JBBDWZ010000057.1:0-4917 GCA_040902615.1 Gemmatimonadota bacterium
CACCCGAACACCCAGACACCCGAATACCGAACACCCGAACACCCGAATACCGAACACCCGAGCACCGGAGCAGCCGGGCCGTCCGCCAGCGTTATTGGCGGATCAACTCGAGCTCGATGTTGATCTTTACATCGTGACTCACCGCGAGTCCGCCCGTCTCCAGCGCCTGATTCCAGGTCAAACCGAAATCACGCCGATCGATCTTCGTCGTCGCGCTCACGCCCAGGCGCTCGCCACCCCAGGGATCCTTCTCCGGACCGCTGACTTCGGTGTCCAGCGACACTTGCCGCGTTACGCCGCGAATGGTGAGATCACCGGTTACACGATAACGATCGTCTGACACGCGCTCGATCCGATCACTCTGAAAGCTGATCCGCGGATGATTTTCCGCGTCGAAGAAATCAGCCGATCGCAAATGCTGATCGCGCTGCTCGGACCGCGTGTCGATGCTCGCAGCATCAATGTCCACCCTGATCCTCGAGTGTGTCGGATCCGATTCTTCGAGCTGCAAATCAGCCGTCAGATTCTGAAATCGACCTTTCACGTTGGCGACCATCAAATGACGCACGGCAAACCCTACTTCACTGTGCGCCGCATCAACCTGCCAGTTCGCGAGCCCGCGTTCTTGTACGGCTTCCATCGTTTCCTCCTGCGACACGGTTTATGGAAATCCTGATCTATGAATTCAGGGAGCGTTTCAGCTCCCGACCTTACAGGACAGCACGGTACATGGCTGAACTGTATTGCGAAAAAAACACGCTCACACCTTATTAAAACCAGATAGCACCGAGTTGACACTGCCGCGCGCGCCGTCCGGAATCGCTGTCAGCATTTCCCGCTCGGCTTCTGCGAGGGCGGCAGAGCCAGCTTTGTACCGGCGTCGACCTTCTTCCGTGACCGCGGCCAAAACGCTGCGACGATCGCTCGGGTCTGGCACTCGCTGCACCAGGCCGTCGTTCTCCAGCCGGTCGACCAATTGCGTGACGTTCGACTTCACGCACGCGATCTTCTCGGCCAGCTGACCCAGAGCCATCGGCTCCCTGGCCTCGACCAAATGCTTCAGTGCCTTGAGCTTGGCCAGGGACAGACCGGTCTCCTCGAGCGAATCTTCCAATCGCTCCTGGATACGGTTGCCCGCATGGACAATGGACCAAAGCACTTCGTTATCGTTCATATCTGTATAGTCTAGCGTCAAAGGGATCGCTCGCGCAAGCCCCTCAGCTCTGGCCAGCCCAATTACGATTAGCGCGTCCAGGAATCGGGCGGGACCACGACCAACCACGGAAGGGGGCTGGGTGTCAGATCGGAAATGGAAGCCGGTGGAACTGGGTGCCGCGGTCACGGCACCAGCGGGAGCGTATTCGCCAGTCGTGCGGGCAGGCGACTTCCTGTTTGTGTCGGGGCAGGTACCAACCGACGCGACGACCGGGAAAGTGATAGGCGCCACGGTATCCGAACAGACCAGCTACGTCATCGTAAAGCTGGGCCGGACGCTGGAAGCCGCGGGTTCTTCGTTGCGAGACGTAGTGTCGATCGCGGCGCATCTATCAGACATCGCCGATTGGGATGAGTTCAATCAGGCGTACAAGGCCGGTTTTGAAGCGCCGTATCCCACGCGCACGACGGTTGGCGCGGGGCTTCACGGCGTCCTGGTCGAACTCACGGCGGTCGCGTACGCGCCGTCGCGTTCGCCGTAGGGAAGCTCTGAATCGTTGTCCTGCTTGTGTCTCAAGAATACTTGTAGAGCTTCCTCAACGCGGCTCCGCGGTCCAGAATTTTCCTTGCAGGTTTGCGGAGCCGCCGCGCGGAATGCTCAGCGTTTTCCAGTTGCTGCCAGCGAGTGCCTTGGCGATGTGAACGATCTGACCGCAGTGATGTGAGGTATGTGCCAGACTGCGCATCAGCGCTTGTGAAACTGTGCACGGCTCATTGCGGATTGTGACCGTGAGTCCGAGCTGATCGGGACGGAGTTGAGCGAGTGTATCGTCCAGGCTTTCCCAGCCGCGGTTCCAGATCAGGGTAATGGTCTGGCGGGTTTCGGCGTCGGCGAGGAATTCACCATCACGATTACGATCGGGCTTTTCGCCGTCGGAAGTAAGAAAGTCGGTCCAGCGTGATCTGAGGTTGCCACCGACGTGCTTCATGACCACGGCGATGCTGTTGGTTTCGCTGCCATCGGCCTGAAAGAACTGCTGGTCGTTCACTTGCTGGGCGGCGCCTTCAGCGAGCCGGCGCTGCTGCGTGAACACGTGAGCGATGTCCTGGAGAAGCAAGGTAGTCAGCTGGTTTTGCATGGTGTTTGTCCGGTTGGTTAACGAGTTTTGCGGTGGCAATATACGCCGTTGCAGTCGGCGAATGGAGTGTTCATGAGTCTGGTTCTTTCGCACGGCAAATTCGGAGAATCGGCGATCCGGCTGGTGCGCGTGCTGCGGAAGGGCACGCTCCAGGAGCTGCGGGATTTGTCGGTTCAGCTGCTGCTCAAGGGAGATTTTACACGCGGTTTTACGGAGGGCGAGGCGCTGCCGCTGGGGGGTGAACAGGCGATTGCCGAACGCGTGTACGCCCTTGCCCATGACCACTGCGGCGACCAGATCGAGCCGTTCGCGCTGGTACTGTCACAGCACGTTCTGCGTTTTTTTCCGAGGGTGAGCGAGGCTGAAGTGGAAATCGCGGAGCGTGTGTGGACGCGCGTGAGCGTGAGCGGCCGTCCACACGACCGCGCATTTACGGCCACAGGGGAGCAGCGTCTGGCGCGCGTGGTGCGCACCGCGGAAAACGCAATCATCGAATCCGGCTTCACCGGTCTGCCGATCCTGCGGATCATGCCCGGGGATGCCGAGAATCTGGGCGGTGTCTTCAGCGGCACGCTGACCGCGCGCTGGCGCTATGGCTGGTCCGACGTGCCCTATGCCCTGCATTGGCCGCAGGTGCGTCAGGTCGTGCTCGAGAACTTCGCGAACCACCCGTCGGGTTCACTGCATCAGCTGCTGCACGACATGGCGCAGGCGGCGCTGGATCAGATTCCGGCGATCTCCGAGGTGCGCTTCGTTCTTACCGTCACGCGTCATCATGCCGCGGATCTTTCGCGATCGGGCATGCAGAACGATGGTGACTTGCTGGTGCCGGAAGGCGGTCCGCTCGGTGTGATCGAGGCCACCGTGTTACGCAGCGATCTGCCTTGATACCAACCGCGAGTCGGTGTTGATGTTGCGCAGCCCTCCAGTCGAGTCGTAGTTGTGTCCGACAAACCAGAGTGAATCATGCTGGGCGCTGCGTACGCGGTCGCGGCGGAGTGCAAATCCGCGCGCGTCGGTGCTAACTAGGGAGCCCAGCGGTGAAAGTGCCGCCCGAAAGCCGGTTGCCAGAATCACGACGTCGAAGCGCTCTCTGCCGAGGTCGGTGTAGCGTACACCCTCCTCGGTAAAACCGGCCAGGCCCGAGCGGACAACCACGCTTCCCGCAGCGATGGCATCGACCAGGCTGAAGCCAATCAGTGGAATCGAATCGAGCGGGGAGTGCGCCGGCCGCGGCAACACCGGTGGACGCCTGGCATCACTGCGGCGCCGAATTCGTTCGACGACCCACTCCTGTGCGGTGCGCGGAAGTTTGCGCACCAATGCGGACAGATACTGCACGGGCAGGCCGGCGATCGTGAGCGGCACGACATTGGCCCCCGAGCGAACGGCGATACTCACGTCCACACCATGCGCAGCCAGCTCGCTGGCAATCTCACCGCCCGAATTGCCCACACCAACGACCAGTACGCGCTGGCCTTCAAACGGGTCCGGCCGCCGGTACTCGACCGAATGGATGATGCGACCGCGAAACAATTCGCGGCCGGTCAGATACGGTACGATCGGATTACTCATGATGCCGGTTGCACACACCAGGTTGGGCGCCCGCAGCACACCTCGATCGGTTTCAACGATCCATGATTGGTCACGTGTGATGCGATTTACCCTGCGGTTGGTCTGAACCGAAAGATTGAACCTCCGCGCATAACGCATGAGATAGTCGACGAAATCGTCGCGTGAGGGGAACAACGGTGTTGTGCCCGGGAACCGCATGCCGGGCAGAGCCGAAAGGTGTTTGCCGGTGTGCAACCGAAGACTGTCATAGGCATTGCGCCAGCAATGCGCGATGTCAGCCCCGCGCTCCAACACGATGTGAGGGATACCGCGTTCCCCCAGCTGTTGAGCGGTCGCGAGTCCGGCCGGTCCGGCACCCACGACAATGCAGCCGTTCGGTCCTAGTTCCACGGCCGATCCACGGCCTCAGCCATTGTAGATCGTGCCGTTGTTGCGCGCGTACAGCGCGAGGACTTCGCGAGCATCCTCGCGCAAAACACCGTGTACGATCTCGATGCCGCGGGACTCGAGGTAGGCATAAGACTCGGGGAAGACCGGGCCTTCGTCGAAGAAGATCTCACCGGCGTCATCGCGGGTGGCGCCGCAGCTGATTCTACGCACACCGGCCCAGAGCGCCGCGCCCAGACACATCGCGCAGGGATCGCACGAGGTCACGAGCTCGTGCGCGGGCAGGCAATCGGCGTTGAGCGTGAATGTGCCGAGCCGGGCCTGTGCCATCATGAACGCGACCATCTCGCCGTGGAGCGAGGAATTCCGCAGGGGTACTACCAGATTGACGCCGACCGACACGAGGCGCCCCGATTCCGACTCGAAGATGGCGGCGCCAAAGGGCCCGCCGGTCTCACGCAGTATGTTGTCACGGGAGAGCTGAATGGCGAGCCGCATGCGATCTTCCGCGCTCGGGTAAACGCGGGTGAAGTCGATCACAGGGTCGACCCAGGCAGGTAATTCAATCTCGATTTTGGGAAGCACGAGTCTTGGAGCCGGGCAACAGGTTGATCCGGAATGTACACCACGTTAGACCACAAGAACCTTGCGATTCAAGCCG
>JBBDWZ010000057.1:4927-7637 GCA_040902615.1 Gemmatimonadota bacterium
CAAGCCGCACAGGACAAAAAGCTTTGGGCCGACACACGATTCGCGGGGTGCCGCAGTGCCGGGTTTCCCCCGCGGCGACCCTGACTGGACAGGTCTGGTAAATGCTTTCACACGGCATCTACTGCCACGTCCCGCTGCCGCAGAACCAGACGGTGGAGCACTTCCGTCTGGGTCGGCGGATCGCGTTCGACCCGGCGCGCGGCCGGCTCTGGGCGATCTGCAGCGGCTGTCGTCGCTGGAATCTCGCGCCGATCGAAGAGCGGTGGGAAGCGCTGGAGGAGCTGGAGCGCCTGACTCACGATCGCGGCCGTCTGCTTTCCCAGACCGACTCGATCGCGCTGTTCCGGGCTGAAGACCTCGACGTCATACGCGTGGGCAAGGCCAAGCTGGTCGAGGAGGCGTGGTGGCGGTACGGCCAGGAGCTGCGCCGCCGCCGCAGCCGGTATCGAGTCGTGCACGCCGCGGAATGGGCTGCGATGATCGGTGCAATGTCGGCGGGAGGATTCGTCTGGATGTTTCTCGGCAACGATCCGATCAACGCTCTGCTCCGGTGGCGCAAATTCGGAGGCACCGCATGGCGTGCACGCTGGAGCAGCGTTGCCGCGACTGCGGTTTTCGGAAGGCGGAAGGCGGTTACACGTTCGAAGGCGTCCATGCAGAGCGTATGCTCCGGCGAGTTTTGGCTTTCCACAATTACACGGGTGGAACGGAGAAGCAGTAAAAGAAGCCGTGTCCATCATTGATAGCGCCGGGTCATCACACTGGCTCATCCGCAAGTTGGGTAGGCAAGGCTACCGCATCGGCCACGGTGCGAAGGACTGGTATTCGATGGCGCTCGAAATCGCGGTGAACGATGAAGCGGAGCGCGAGCTGCTCGAGCTCGAGCTGGCGGAGCTCGAAGCACGCTGGCGCGAGGAAGAGCAGCTGGCCGCCATCGTCGATGGGGAACTGACCGAGCTGCCTCTGCTCGAACGCATCCGACTCAAGCTGCCCGGGTGAGCGGGTGTACACTCGATGCTTGTTCTGTCACGCCTCACTGCCCGCGAATGACACGTTCGAGGGACTGGACACCGGGAAGAGCTTCGCCTTCGACAGCGAGCGCGGCCGGCTCTGGGTGATCTGCGGGCCCTGCCGCCGCTGGAACCTGATTCCCATCGAAGCGCGTTGGGAAAACCTGGAAGCCCTCGAAAAAATCGCGCGCGATGAAGCACGGCTCCTGCTTCAAACCGATAACATCGCTTTGCTGCGAGTGGGCGAAGTCGATCTGGTCCGCGTTGGCAGAGCGAATCTGCCGGAGGAAGCGTGGTGGCGTTACGGCCGTGAACTGACCGGCCGTCGCGCCCAGTTCCGACGGCTTTCCATTACGATGGGTGCATTGACCGGCGCGGTTGCGCTCGGTGGTTTTACCGTCGGGATCGGCGTACTCGGCGTGCTCGGTCTGGGACCCGTGCTCCAGACCATTGCTCGCGAAGTGAAGTTCGGCCCCACCGCCTGGCGCGGAGCCGCGACCTGCTCGAGTTGCGGAAGTGTGCTGCGCGAGATCCAGTTCCAGAACACAAACCGCGTGGTGTTGGCCCAGCAGGAGAACGGCTTCGAGCTGCGCTACCGCTGTCATCGCTGCCAGATCGATACGCTCAACGCCGGCCATCGACTGTCGGGTATTTCAGCCGAGCATCTGCTGCGCCGGATCCTTGCCTATCGCCATTACGATGGCGCTAACGAAAACCAGGTCAAAGCATCCACGGCAGTCATTGAAGAGATCGGCTCGGCTCGCGATCTCACTCAACGCCTCGCGCTCCAGCGCATTCATCTCGGCGAGCTGCCGCGGCCGTACGCGCTTGCCCTCGAGATTGCCATCAACGAGGAAACCGAGCGCAGACTGCTGGAGTTGGAAGCGGCCGAACTGGAAGCGCGCTGGCGCGAAGAAGAGGAGCTGGCCGCGATCGTCGATGAAGAGCTCACGTTCGTGCCGCGCCTACTGCGCGCCTTGCCGGGAACGTCATCGGCGCAGAACTAGAGGGAAGCTCTGAACCACGCAGCTACGCCTGCTCCACCATACTGCAGCTGGCTGGTTCAGAGCTTCCCTGGGGCAGGTACAGTGACGGCGGGTCAGAAGCAGAGACAGAGACAGAGACAGAAGCAGGTACAGTGACGGCGGGTCAGAAGCAGACTTCAGAGACAGAGACAGAAGCAGGTACAGTGGCGGCCGGTCAGAAGCAGACTTCAGAGACAGAGACAGAAGCCAGGTACAGTGACGGCGGGTCAGAAGCAGAGACGGAGACGGAAGCAGAAGCAGTTACAGTGAGGTTCAGTCTGCAGAACTTGGGCGTGGTCATTTTCGACTATGGTGGTCGGGGCGATTAGCTGGCACCGCCCTCGGGCCGGCGACTACCGCTGGACAGTATCTTCTCTTCCGGTCCGGGGCAGGCGACATCCTAACAACGTCGCCATTAAGCGATTACAGAGGGTCGGCGAATCAACCGCACGTACGCCGAGTCCTCCAGCGCACGTACGCCGAGTCCTCCAGCAGGTGCGCCGCGCGCCTTCGGCGCTTCGGCTCCGAGCAATTGGTCTGAAGATCAACAACAGAAATGGAAAGGCCGTTTACACAGAAAACCTGACACCGCCTTTCTGAACCTGATTTCTGTCACTGCCTCTGGCCCGCTGTCACTGTACCTGCTTCTGACTCTGTCTCTGTCTCTGTCGCTGC
>JBBDWZ010000058.1:0-7570 GCA_040902615.1 Gemmatimonadota bacterium
TACGATCCACGGGCTCCCACCGCTTGGGCCTGACGAAATGCAGGCCGTCGACTCGGCCTGGTTGGAGCCCGTAATCGTTGTCGTAGTCGTGGTCGTAGTCGTTCTCGTCCGTTGATTCGTTCATCCGTTATTTGCTCGCCTTCAACGAAGCCAATTCCGTCCGTATACCACTCATACCGGATTCATCCTCTCGCCAAACCCGATTCTCCGCTGGCCCGGTCGATCTGCAGGGGCCAACAGCTCGAAAATGCCCGCCTCTTGTGCGTTTGTCTAACCGTACGGGATCGCAAAGTCAGCGCGGTGGACGGCTGGGCACGACACCTGCACCCTGAGAGTGAGGATCCCTCAATCCATGCAGGCAATGATGCCCGGTTTCAGTGGTGCCGCGATTCCGACCGGGTCAGTACGACATGGTCTGTTTGCCGCGCGATTTCGCCTTCTCGCGCGGCTGGCTGCGTTCGTGATGATCGTTGCGCCAGTAGCCTGTTCGGATGCCGATCCGATCGTGGTGGGGGTGGCGCTGGGCGTCGAATCGCGCGGCGCACGGTTGGCCTACGAAGATGCCATGCGAAACGGGCTGCCGATCGAAATCGACACCATCTTCCTGCAGGCATCTGACAATCGTGCGGCCCCGGCAATCCAGGCGGCGGAGCAGCTGGTTTCCATCCCGCAGATGGTCGCCGTAATTGGCCACAGCAACAGCGCGGCGAGCATGGCAGCCGCACCCATCTATAACCGTCACCAGATCGTGCAGCTGGCGCCTCACTCGACTGCGGTGTTGTACTCGGAAGCGGGACCATACAGCTATCGGATGGTCTCACCGGATGACCGGCAGGGGCAGTTCCTGGCCACGCACCTGACGGCGGCCGGTCACGGACGCCGCGCTGCTTTGCTCTACGTGAATGACGATTATGGCCGAAGTCTGCGACACGAGCTATTGAGCGCGCTGACGCCGGGTGCGATCGAGTGGGTGATCGATGCGCCGCACGCCGAGAACACTGATTCGGCTTCGATTGCCCGCACGGTCACGGTGCTGGCCGAGTCGAAACCGCAGATCATCGTGTGGATCGGTCGCGGCGCTCAACTCACCCGGATCATACCAGACATCCGAAAAGCGGTAGGCAATGTACCGATCCTCGCCGGCGACGGCGTGGCGAGTGCGACGCGCACGGTCGAGACCGAAACGATGTGGGACAGCGTTCGGTACGTGGACCTGGTCGACCTCGAAGTGCCCGAGCTCCGTGAATTTCGAGAACACTACCGGACGCGGTTCGGCGTGGAACCAACCGGACCGCAAGTCCTGGCGTACGATGCCATGGCTGCAGTGCTCGAAGCGATTCGTGGTGGTGCGCGCACGGGCGCCGACATCCGTGACTACTTCGACTCGTTCGGCCGCAGCCGGCCCGTATTTCCGGGCATTGCCGGTCCGGTCATGTTCGACCAGGCGGGTAATGTCGATCGTGCGTACGTGTTGCGTTACGTGCCGAAGGCCAGGTTATGATCGAACCCGTACGTCCCGGGCGCAGCTCATTGCGACGGCGCGTGCTGATAGGCGCACTGATCACTGCGGCGCTGCTGGTCATGTCGCTGGGCGTTCTCATCGAGTTGACGTCGGACATGCGCGGCGAGGTGGGCGCGGCCACCAACGAGTATATCGAAGAACAGCAGATCGCAGGCCGGCTGCAACGGGCGGTCACCCGCCAGCTCATTGCCGCAAGTTTCTTTGGCCGTTCCCACAGAGAAGCCCTGATTGTGGAGTTTCGCAGTGCGGGAGACGAGGCCTATCAGCAGATTCGCCAATACCTGCTCCTCGAGTTGACGCCGGAAGAGCGCCTCCAGCTCGAAGCAGTCAAGGAGCAGCACGCGCATCTCGAGGTCTCGGCACAAGAGGCGTTTGGTCTGTTCGCACGCGGCCATGAGGACGATGCGCGTCACGCGGCCGATGCCATGGTAGAACGCAGCATGACGCTGCAGCAGGCGCTCGATGGGTTCCTGGCCCTGCGCGAGCGGGACGTAATCTCCCTGAGGGAGCGCCAGGCCTACGTGTTCCGCTATCTCTACATCGCCGCCGCCGCATTCGCCGTGCTGCTGCTGGGAGCCGTGTTCCTGGTGACCCGGTTCTTCAACCGCCGGGTCGGCGCTCCGCTCGCCGAATTGGTCGATGCCGCCGGTCGCATCGGCCGGGGCGATCTCGACGCGCGCGTCGGGATTGGGCAGGACGATGAGCTCGCGACCGTGGCGGTCAGCTTCAATCGCATGGCCGCGCGACTGGCCGAGGGCAAGGTCGACCTCGAGCAGCGCAACTGGCAACTACGCGAGGCGCTCGAGACGCTGCGCACCATGCAGACCGAAATCATCCAGTCCGAAAAACTCAGTGCTATGGGACGCATGATGGCGGGCCTCGCCCACGAACTGAACAATCCGCTCGCGAGCGTGCTCGGTTACATGGAGCTGCTGTCCAGTCACATGGACGAGCACGGCCAGCTGGATCGCGATGAGATCCGCCGCGATTACCTGCAGCCGGTTCTGGCCGAAGCATTGCGAGCACGGGGCCTGGTCCGCGATTTCCTCCAGTTCTCACACCAGGGCGCGGTCGGTTTGACCGGCATCCCTTTGCGCGATGCCCTCTACATGGTGGTCCGGTTGCGTGCCTACTCTTTCGAGCAGACCGGCCTCACGATCGTGACCGAAGATGACTGTGCGGGTCAGGACATGGTGTTGGCACAGCCGCAGCGCCTCGAGCAGATCTTCCTCAACATCACGAACAATGCATTCGATGCCATGAAGGCTCGTGGCCATGGCAGCCTGCGCATCCGGGTCGGGTGCGATGACGATTTCATCACGGTGACCTTCGAGGATGATGGCGCCGGCTTCGCGCAAATCGATCGTGTGTTCGAGCCGTTCTTCTCGACCAAGGCAGTCGGCGCCGGCACCGGCCTTGGACTGGCAATCGTGCATCAGTATATGGAAGAGTTTGATGGCAGCGTGCGGGCCGAGAACCGGGTGGAAGGCGGTGCGCGCGTTCTGCTTCGTTTGCGGCGTGCACCCGCGGATTTCTCCCCGCCCGCAGTCGAACCGGACCTGCCGGTTTCAATCCCGGTGAATGGGGGAGCGCAGGCCGCGCACAACGAGCAGCGCAGGCCGCGCATTCTGGTCGTAGAGGATGAGGAGCCGCTGCGAACCCTGCAGAAGCGGTTCCTCACGCGCCTCAATGCCGAAGTGCTTCTTGCCGCGGACGTGGCTGAAGCGAAACGCATCGTCCAGGAAACCCGGCTGGACCTGGTCATCTCCGACGTGCGCATGCCCGGCGGCAAGAACGGCGTGGATTTCTACTACTGGATCGAAGCCGAGCAGCCCTACCTGCGCGACCGTTTCCTGTTCGTGACCGGTGATATCACCGATGGTGAAATTGCCGAATTCGCCGAGCGGCGGCCCGACCGCGTAGTGCTGAAGCCATTCATTTTGAAGGAGTATATGGCGCTGGTGAGGAGGACGCTTGCAACTGAACTGACCAATCAACGAATTGACTGACGAGAACGACTACGACCACGACTACGACTACGATTTACGGGCTCCCACCAACTTGGCCTGACGAAATACAAGTCGTTGACCCGGCCCGGTTGGAGCCCGTGATTCGTAGTCGTAGTCGTGGTCGTAGTCGTTCTCGTCCGTTAATTCGTTCATCCGTTACTTGCTCGCTTTCAACGAAGCCAACTCCGTCCGAAACTTCTGAGCATCCTGATTTCGCCCCAGTGAGTCGTACGCAATGATGAGATCCTCGCGGGCGCTCTTCAGCCAGCTGACGCCGGCATCGGCTTGTCGGCTCACGATCTCGTAGCCCGCGCGGGTCTCTTTTTCCGCAGCGGCGAATCGGCTCTGACGCAGCAGTGTGCGGCCCAGCTTGATGCGCGCGATGCCGACATTGATGTGAGCCGCTGACTGGGTCTCGATGTACAGGTCGATCGCACGGCGGAACAGCGGTTCGGCTTCCGCATACTGCCGGCGCGCCATATAGACGCTGGCCAGGTTCGAAACCGCGATGCCGATCAGATAGTGTTTGCCGTCGTATGTCTTCTGGTAAATATCGATCATGCGGTGGTAGGCCGCTTCGGCATCCGCATACTTCTCGCGCCGCAACGCGATCGAGCCCAGCTCATTCACGGTCGAGGCGACTTGTGGGTGCACGAGGCCGTAGACGCGTTCGCGGATGGCGAGGGCTTCCTTCAACAGCGCCTCCGACTCTTCCAGCCGATTCTGGAACACCAGGGAACGAGCCAGCATCGTGACATTGGCGGCCGTCGCGTGGCTGTCGGCGCCGTACCAGGCGCGCGTGATGTCGAGGGCCCGTCGATAGTACTTCTCGGCTTCGACGTATTTGCCCTGCTCGTGCTGGATCGCACCCAGATTGATCAGCACATCGGCCACGCCGGGGTGCCGCTCGCCGTAGTTGCGCTGGTGAATGGCGAGGACGCGTCGGTTCAGCGAATCGGATGCAGCCAGATTGCCGGCATAGAACTGCACGTTGGCGAGCTCGTACAGGCTGGCGGCAAACTCCGGCGATTCGGTACCGGCGCGCGAGCGCAGGTGCACGGCACTGTCGAATACGGCAATGGCCTGCGCATACTCGCCGCGCTCCTCGAGCACGTGACCGAGCGCTTCGAGCGCTACGATGTGCGCCGGGTGATCGAGTGGCAGGTGACGTTGCTGTATGCCCATCGCCTGGCGAATGCTTCGCTCGGCCTCCTGGTAGCGCGCTTGATCGGAGCGCAACAGTCCGAGCGCAACCAGGTTGGCGGCGACATCGGGATGATCGTTGCCCACCCGTTCCACGCGGCTCACCAATGCGACCTGCAACAGGGAATCCGCGCGATCGAGCTTGCCGAGCTGCTGGTAGATCCCGCCCAGCGTCTGCAGCAATTCGGTCTGGACCACGGGATCGGCGTCGAGCGAACGTGCTTCCTGCACGCCACGATCGACCAGCGTGACCACTCGCAGACTGTCGGCCGGACCGGATTCCGGATCGCCACCCGAAAGCAGATTCAGGGTGAAGCGCTGGATGCGTTGGGCGCGCGTGGCTTCGGCCACGGCCGTATTGCGCGCGGCCGAGAGCCGCACCGTGTAGAACGCGACCAGTCCGACGATCATTGTGACCAGCACTGCCGTAGCGGACAACGGCCGCCAGTTACGACGCACAAACTTGCCAATCCGATAGCGCGCGCTGTCCGGCCGCGCTTCCAACGGCTGGCCACCGAGATAGCGATCGATGTCGCGGATCAGTGCGTCGACCGTGCGATACCGGCGCTGCGGGTCCTTCTGCATGGCAGTCAGGATCAATACGTCCAGGTCCGCCCACTGCGCATTGCTGGTAGCACGGATGTGCGACGTACCACCGAACGTTGCCGCCATGCGTCGAGCCGCCGCGCCCGGCTTCTCCGGCTCATGCTGCAGGATGATACTTTCCGCTTCCGCCGGCGATCGGCCGGACAGATCGAAAGGCAGTCGGCCGACCAATAGCTCGTACAGCATTACACCCAGCGAATAGACATCGGTGTGCACGCCGACGCGCTCGCCGCGTACCTGTTCCGGTGCCGCGTAAGCCGGCGTCATGAGCCGCAGGCTGGTGCGGGTCTGGTCGACCGCCGAATCGAAGTCGTCGAGCTGCTTGGCAATGCCGAAGTCGAGCAGTTTGACGCTGCCGTCGGCGCGGACCAATACGTTGGATGGCTTGAGATCGCGATGAATGACCAGGTGCAGGTGCGCATGCTGCACGGCTTCACAAACATCACGGAACCGGCGCAGCCGCTCCGGAATGGTCGAAGCGCGCTGCCGGCAGAATTCGGTGATGGGCACGCCTTCGACGTGCTCCATGACGAACCAGGGCGTGCCATCGGGCAGCGTGTCCGCGTCGTACAGCCGCGCGATCGCAGGATGATTGAGCTGCGCCAGCGTGCGCTGCTCGACACTGAACCGCTCGCGCCGCGCGGGTGACAGCCACGCGTCGCGCAGAATCTTGATCGCAGCGCGACTGCCCAGATCGGCGCGCTCGGCCAGGTAGACCACACCCATGCCGCCTTCACCCAGCACTTCGGTGATGCGGTATGCGCCAAACTCTCGGTTCAAGACCGCGGGATCGGGCGCGCCGATCACGGAATGCGCAGCCTCGGCTACACCACGATCCAGCAGCGTAGCCGGTCCGGCGTCTTCGGCCAGCAGCGCGAGGACCTCATCGATCAGGGCCGCATCATCGCAACGCTCGTGCAGGAATGCACGCTGCGCTTCAACTGGTACCTCCGCTGCCGCGTGAAACAACGCCTGAATGCGTTCCCACCCCAGACGGTCCATTGACAACCTCATCGTTGTTAAAGCTCGGGACAGTTGCTCGGGTGCTGGTGAGTTTGCCGCAGCGTTGACCGCTCGGGTGCTGACGGGTTGGGAATGGGGAATATGGAATAAGGAATAGGGAATAGGGTCGGGGATCGCGGATCGCTGCGCCTCGTGCGTCGATCACACATTCCGTTTCCCGAATCCCGAATCCCGAATCCTTATTCCCTATTCCATATTCCCAATTCCCCCATTCCCAACCCGCCAGCGTCCGATGCGCCTGAACGGTCGAAGCACGAGCCAGCACCCACGCGAATGCGCGCAGCCAGATGCGACCAGTATGCCTCAACGCCGCAGCTCGTGTGCTAACCAGGCGCGGGCTGCCCGCCAGTCTCGCAGGACCGTCGCTTCCGAAATCTCGAGCAGCTCGGCAGTCTCGGATATGTCCAGGCCGCCAAAGAATCGGCTTTCTACGATCGCCGCCTGACGCGGACTCAGCCGCGCCAGATCCTGCAGTGCGTGATCGAGTCCCAACAATTGGTCGGCGCCGGTCGTGATTTGTTCAGCGGCATCATCGAACGTGACCATGACCGCATCCGCGCCGCGCTTGTCCGCGGAGCGCCGGCGCGCGGCTTCGATCAGCACCTGCCGCATTGCGCGCGCGGCAATGCGCTTGAAGTGCAAATGCGATGTGGATCCCACCGGCGGCGAGCCCGCCAGCTTGACCCACGCTTCATTGACCAGTGCAGTCGGATTGATGGTCGCACGCGCATCGCTGCCGCGCACACTCGCGGCCAGCCGGCGCAGCTCCTCATAGGTGGCACTGAAAAGCTCGTCCAGAGAACCGCGGTCATGGACGACCGAATTCAACGCGTCAGCACCCGGCGACGGGGTTCCGGAAAAGGTCATGACGGTTTTTCTCGCGCGGCTGCGCAATGGAGAGTGAGAGAAGGACAGAGTAAACCCGGAGCAGGGCTCCGGCAACGATGACGCCGGCCCCTTGACCCCCCACACAGGAGACATTCCATGCGAACGACCGCCGCCGTAACCGTCCTGCTGACGTTGGCCGTGAGTGCAGCGTCCGCGCAACCGAGCCAGACCAAGTCGTCGGTGACGCCACTCTTCCAGACCAGCACCACCTACGCCGGCCCCCGGGTCTGGCTCGGCAACCTGAACGGCTCGATCGCATTCGGCGGCCAGGTCGAGCGTGGCATGACCAAACCCGCGCAGTATGGACCAGGCGTGGTTT
>JBBDWZ010000059.1:0-4525 GCA_040902615.1 Gemmatimonadota bacterium
GGGATTTCCTGGTACGCAGTGCTGCGCTCGCGGCTGCGGGCAGTTTGCTGGCGGCCAGTGAAGCGTACGCGTTGGAACAGCCGCTGCCATTCGTGCCCGAGCGCGTGCTGCCGCGTGCGAACGAGCCGGTGCGCCTCGGTGTGATCGGTACGGGCGGCATGGGTACCGAGCACTGCAGCGCGTTGATGCGACTGCAGAAGGGCGGCAAAGCCGATTTGCAGCTGATCGCACTCGCGGATGTCTGTCAGCCGCGGCTCAATGAAGCCGAGCAGAAGGTCATTGCCGGCGGCGCGACCTGGCCGATCAGGAAATACACGAATTATCGCGAGCTGCTGGACGACCCCGCGATTCACGGCGTGCTGATCGCAGCGCCCGAGCATTGGCACGCGAAGATGGTGGAAGCTGCGGTCGCGGCCGGTAAGGGTGTCTACGTCGAGAAGCCAATGACCTTGCGCTTGAACGATGCGCTCCGGCTCCGCAGGCTCGTCGAATCCAACCCGACGGCGCTCGTCATCGTAGGCACGCAACGCGTCATGAGCAGTGTCTATCAGGAAGCGGCGAAATGGATCGCGGCGGGCGCCATCGGCAAGGCGACCTCCAGTCAGACCAGCTACTGCCGTAACTCCAAGGATGGCGAGTGGCTTTACTACAAGATCGATCCGGCCTGGCAGCCCGGCGTCAACCTCGACTGGCGTGAATGGTGTGGCCCGCTCGGCAAAGCCGACTGGAATCCCGAGGTCTATGCACGCTGGCGGCGCTATCGCAAATACTCCACCGGCATCATCGGCGATCTGCTCGTGCATCAGCTCGCGCCCATGATGCAGGTCGTGAATGCAGGCTGGCCAACCCGCGTGATTGCGTCCGGCGGCCACTACGTCGACCAGGCAATGGAGAACCACGACCAGGTCAATCTCAACATCGAGTTCGAGGGTGGCCACACCATGATCGTGGCTGGATCCACCTGCAATGAGGTCGGCCTGGAAACGCTGGTCCGCGGGCACAAGGCCAACCTGTACGTCGCAGGCAACAAGCTGACGCTGCGGCCCGAGCGCATCTATGCGGAAGAAGTACAGGAGAAGACCTACGATGCTCCGAATCTAGGCGAGGTGCAGGATCTGCTGCGGTTGAACTGGATCGAGTGCATCCGCGGCAACCAGAAGCCGATGAGTGATGTCGAGCTCGGCACCAAAGTCATGATCGTGGCCGACCTGGCAACACGTTCGATCTGGGAAGGTAAAGCGTTCGGGTATGATCCGAAGAAGCACAAGGCGTTCAAGATTTGACGATCGCCACCGCTCCGCTGCTAAACCTCGCGACCGCAGCCATGGGCACGCGCTTCGAGCTCGTGCTTTCTGGCGATGACGACATTGCGCTGCGCGCAGCCGGCGAGAGTGCAGTAGCCGAGATCGAACGGCTGCATTCGCTGCTCACGCGCTTCAGGGGAGACAGCCTGCTCTCTCATATCAATCGGACTGCCGCACACGCGCCGGTCAGGTTGGATGCCGATACCTTCGCGCTGTTCCAGGACGCGCAGGCGGTGTATCGCGAGTCGGCCGGAGCCTTCGATGTCACGCTAGGAACCGGTATGCGGCAAATAGTGCTCAACGCCGAGATGCACACTCTTCGCTTCAGTGATGCCCGATCCGCGATCCGCGATCCGCAATCCGCGATCCGTGATCCCACACCCGCAATCCGCGATCCACAATCCGCGATCCGCAATCCGCGATCCGGAATGCCGTGCCTTGACCTCGGCGCAATCGCCAAAGGCCACGCGCTCGATTGTGCCGGACGGATTCTGCGGGACCACGGCGTGAACAGCGCTTTATTGCACGGCGGCACCAGCAGCGTGCTGGCTATCGGCTCAGCTCCTGGTGAACCCGCCTGGCGGGTGGCACTGGCGCATCATCCATACCGACTGATCGTGGACCTGTGCGATGCCGCACTGTCCGTGTCCTGCACGCTGGGCGATCGCACGCACAATGTCGGTCACATTGTCGATCCACGCACGCTCACATGCATCGAGCGTGAGTGCTACGCCGCGGCAACCGGCCCGAGCGCTCGACTGGCTGATGCCTGGACGACGGCCCTCGTGGTATTGGCTGAACGGCCGGCCGCACTCGGCAGTGAATGGACGACCTGGTTGTGGTAGTGATCAGAGTGGCAACGGCATGACCGACGCCGACCGCCGCAGCTTCATTGCGCAGACCGCGGGCGCTCTGGCCGGCTTTGCCCTATCGCCTGATTTCGTGTTCCGACCGCCGAGCCGCGGACGTGCTGCGCGCAAAGTGGCTGTAATCGGCATCGGCCGGCAGGGACGCGCAATCCTGGACGAACTGCGCAAGCTGGACGCAGTCGAGATCGCGGCGGTCTGCGATGTCGTGCCGACGCGGGTCAGAGCTGGCACGGACAACGCTCCGGGCGCGGAAGGCATCGCCGACTACCGCGAGTTGCTCACTCGCCGCACGGACATCGAAGCCGTCTTCATCGCGACACCCACACATCTGCACAAGGACATTGCGCTCGCGGCCCTGCAAGCCAACCGCCATGTCTACTGTGAGGCTCCCCTCGCGCATACGTCGGCCGATGCGCGCGCGATCGCTGAGGCAGCCGCGCGCGCGAGCACTATGTTTCAAAGCGGGTTGCTGGCGCGCACCAACCCGATCTACCAGCGGGCGCGCTCGCTGGTTGGCACCGACTCAGTTCGTGATGTGGTTTCGCTTTATGCGCAGAGCCAGCGGAAGACGTCGTGGCGTTTCCCAGCGCCGGATGCTGCGCTGACTCAGGCGTTCAACTGGCGGCTGGATCCGCCTGTGTCGATAGGTCTGGCTGGTGAGCTGGGTACGCACCAGTTCGATGTGATGAGCTGGCTGCGCAGCAAGCCACCCGCGCGCGTGCAAGGCACCGGCAGCATCCGTCTACACAATGATGGCAGAACCATTCCCGACACGATTGCGCTGCAGCTCTACTGGGATGACGGCGTGGTACTGCATTACCAGGCGACACTGGCCAACTCCTACGGCGGCACCTACGAAGTCGTGCACGGAACGAATGCGGCGCTGCGCCTGGCCGGCACGCACGGCTGGATGTTCAAGGAAGCCGATGCCGCAACGCAGGGCTGGGAAGTCTACGCGACCGTACAACAGTTTCATCAGGATGAGGGCATCGTGCTCGTCGCGGATGCAACCAAGCTGGCCGAACAAGGCAGGTTGAAGGAAGGTGCAGGACTGCAGCACCCTCCGCTGTATTACGCGCTGGCTGAGTTCGTGAGAAGCCTGGACGGTGGCACGATGGCTGGTGCGACTGCCGCGCACGGATTGCAGGCTACGCTGATCGGCATCGCCGCGCATGAAGCGGTAAAAACCGGCCGGGTCGTCGATATCCCAGCGGTGTGAACAACGAGCGGATCAACGGACGAGCACGAGCTCGTCCATTAATTCGTTCCCTCAGTTCGCAGCAAATCCAGAGAACGTGAAGCGATAGGCCTGCGCCTGCTCATCGAAATCGGCGCGGAACATTGTCGGGTGCGGTCCAGTCAGTCCTGGTACCGCAGGAATCGGCAGCTCGAACGACTTCTTTTCGAGCAGCATCGCGCGCGTGATCATTGGCTCGATGAAAATCGGCTTGGTCTTGTAGTAACCCACTACCATGGTCCCGCGGAACGTAGTCTTGGACTCGAACTCGGTCGCCACCAGGGAGTGCATGCCCATCTCCGGGACGCAAATGCCGATCAGCGTGTCGACGCCGAACATTTTCGCAACGTCGGGCGGGAGCGCCTCATCGGGCAGGACGTAGCCTGCTGCCAGCTCGGCCGGCTTCGATACATCCTTGCAGTCGATCGCCATGCGCTCTGCGGTCGGAATGCGATAAAAGTGGAAATCGAAGTGCGGCGTCATGAAGGTCTGCGGCGGATGACCGCCTGGTTCCCAGTAGAAAGTGAACTCGGTCATACCGGTTTTCGCCTGAACGGATTCCGGCAGGTGAACGGCTGCAGCCGGCGGCATCGGCATCTGCATGGGAACCTCAGCCGGCGCGCCCTCGATGCTCGCGATCGGTATGGTAGCACCGACTTCGATCACGTTTTCACCCTGCACCTTGGCCCATGAGCACACGTCCGCGCCGTAGGCCGGACTGCAGGCGCCCCTGACTTCGACGATCGGGCTATCGGCGGCGCAGCCCGACAAAGCGGTGACCAGCACTGGGATGGACCATGGCGTAATGCGGCGTCGCATAGATTCTCCAAATCATCATGTGGGTGGTTGAACAGAAGGTATACTCGCGCCCAAGGCGCTGGGCAACCTCACCAAATGACTGTTGCGGATCAAGGAAGAGGTTGCGGGCGAGGGGAAGGGGAAAGGTTCGAGGGGATGGGGAGGGATTCGGGAAGGTGACAGCGAAACAGTAGTCCACCATCCTTCCTCCTCCTCGCCGTCAGGAGGAGGTAGGCCTCAGGACTAGGTCCAGGACTCAGGGACTTAGGGCCAGGACTAGAGGGCCGCCATTACATTCACCTGTCGCCCCCCCCCCC
>JBBDWZ010000059.1:4535-7478 GCA_040902615.1 Gemmatimonadota bacterium
TCCCCTCGAGTCCTTCCCCTTCCCCTCGCCCTCATCCTCTTCCTTGATCTGTATCACTATGTAATGCGCCGCCACCAACCGTGCCGCTGAAACAGGCGAACACCTTCCTGAATCGTTTGCAGACGATCTGGAACGTCCGCCAGAACAAGGCGGAGCCCGTGGTCGAGTTACGGAAGTGAAGCACCTTTGATTTGATACGGCGAAGTGCGCGGCAGCCAGCGCCGAACCTCACGCGAGTAGCGGTCATACGATGAACCGAAGCGCGCGCGCAGAGTCGGTTCTTCATAGCCGATGACGAACAGATTCGCGGCGCTGAACCAGATCACCCAGTAGAAGAACAGCGCGAGCGACCGTGTGAGGAGCGTCTCACCCAGCACGATCATGGTCACACTGAGATACATCGGGTTGCGGACGTACTGATATAGACCCTGTACCACCAGCGTACGGGGCGCATCGACCGGCGCCAGAGTGCCCCGTCCACTCCGCGCGAACTCCCAGATGCAAAGCAGAAGCAGCACCGTACCGGTCGCCGACAAGACCAGCCCCGTAATGTGAATCGGGTCGAGCCAATCGAGGCCTACATCGCCGACGCCAAAATATCGCCAGGGCAAGTAACCGGCGAAGAAACCGGGCAGGAGCAGAGTCCAGAGCAGACTGCGCAGCGCCAGCGAGAGTGCAGAGAGCAATCTGGCCTCCGTCCGTTATCAGAGCTACTCAGCAGGATTGCCCTGTGGGAGGTAAAAAGCAAATTCAATTTCGAATTCACTCAACCAGCTCCCGGCGCCACCGGCGCGTCACCGACGGAATCGACCTTCGGAATCCGGCTGCCCCGCCGCTCGATCGCGAGGACGAGCACGGCAGGCACGACTTCGAGCGCGGTTGCCCACACGCGTGCCACGACCGCAATCATGATTGCACCGCTCGCGGGCACGGACGCGCGGCGTTGGGCTAGACCCGGGGCCACCGTTCACTACGTGTGTTCTTCCATTGCGCGACTTTCCGGCACGGGTAGTACATCAATATTGCGACGATCGCCATTCGGCGATTCGGCGGCGCGTGCGTTCAGTCAGCGCGAGTGCAATGAAGCGGGCCGATGCCGAAGCCATCGGTCCAGCAGCAACCCGGCGACGATGCCGACGGCATAACAGATGAGATCGATCCAGAAAAAGTCCGCGCCGAGGACGAGCGCGCCAAATCGGCTCGACTGGAGGCGTTCCAGCCAGGGCGAGTGGTTCATTTGACTGAGCTCGATCCCGAGGGCAAATACGGCTGCGCCAACTGCCAGCCTGCGGGACGGCGCCCAGGTCCACACGAACCCTGCGAGCAGAAACACGAGCAGCGCCCAGAGCGTGTCTCCGGCATAGGCCGCAACAAAGTCGGGAAGTCTCGGGGCGTACCTCCTCGAGGCCAGTCCTGCGAGCGTCACGACCAGGCTGGCCAGGCCATACCTGAACCGGGATCTCGGTGGGGCTACGGGCAGATGTGCTTTTCCGACAAAGGTCTCGCGATCATGCCGCTGCGTGCTGCCCCCTCTGGCGGTTGAAGGATGCTTTACCTGCTCCACCGATCAGATTACCATTCGGGCAGCGGACGCGTCAGGCTAGTCAAATGATGCGTTTTCCTGCGACCATTACGACTCCCCCGGAACGCGTCGCTCTACCCTGCTCTACCACGAGGTGACTTGTGTCGTATGCCCGCGCAATGAGAGCCATAGCAAGGGATTTCTCACCGGTACCGCTCATCGTGAGCGCTTTGTTGCTGGCCGCCCCGGCGGCTGGACAGCAGGCCGCCCCGAAGCTGCCCGAGTTTCTGCAAAAGGATGTCGGCCTTACTGCGGCGGAAATGGCCGCGCTTCAGAGTGCACAGCCGGTTACCAAAGTCGTGACCATGCCGGGTGGTCGCGACATCGCCGTTTTTGGTATCATCGCCGTCGACGCACCTCGCTCGTTTCTGACTGCACGCATCAAGGACTTCCCGCAATATCTGCGGGTTCCGACGCGATCGCGGTTTGGCATCTTCGATTCGCCGGCAACGTTAGCCAACACGCAGGCGGTATCGGTAACCGCGGCGGATGTAAAAGAACTCCGCTCGTGCAAACCGGGCGACTGCACCTTCAAGCTTCCGGCCGCGGAGATGAAGCAGCTGCGTGAAAAGAGCTCGGGTAATGACCAGGCCGCAGCAGCCGCGGTGTCGGCCTATGTGCAGCAGCGAATGATCGAGATCGTCCAGGATTATCGGGCGCGCGGCGACGCGGCCATGATGGTGTACAACGATCGCGGCACGGTCGCGTCAAGCAAGGCTCTCGGTGAGCTGGCCGCAACACCTCGCTTTCTCTACCAGTACGTACCCGAGTTTCAGCAGTATCTGGACGATTATCCGCGTGCGAAACTGGATGGCGTGACCGATGTCGTGTACTGGTCCAGCGATGAACTGCCCAGCCTCCGGCCCATCCTGAACATCACCCATCTGACCGTCTATTCGCCGCCTTCACTGCCAAACATGACGCTGGTGAGCAGCAAAGGCATTTACGCGAACCATTATTTCGAGGCCGCACTCGATGTACTTGCGCTGGTCGATCGCGAGCCGGCAACGGCGGGCAGCTACGTGATGTTCCTGCGGCGCTACCGCTTCGACAATCTCACAGCCGGCTTTGTCAGCCTGCGCGGACGCGTCACCAACGAGATTCGCGGTTTCACCAAGACCGACCTGCTTCGCGTCAAGAAAACCTACGAGGATCGGTACCGCGCAGAACGATAGGCGCGGATTGCGGATTGCGGATTGCGGATTGCGGATTGCGGATCAGGGATCGCGGATCAGGGATCAGGGATCGCGGATCAGGGATCAGGGATCGTTTGAGGCAAATTCCTGATCCCGAATTCTGATCCAACCTCATTTCATCTGGATCTTCGAGCCAATCCGTTCCTTGCCTCCGCGATCCTTGGT
>JBBDWZ010000060.1:0-7447 GCA_040902615.1 Gemmatimonadota bacterium
CCGGTGGGATTCAGGCCCTCGAACTTCAGGAACAGCTCTTCGATGCCGATCCATTTGGCGAGGCGTGGCGCGGGAATCAGCGGGGTGGCGCCTTCGTGCAGCGTGAGTCGCGGCGTGTCTGCCGTGAGCGGCAGAAGCTCCGCATATCGCGCGATCACGCCGATCGACGGCGTCTGGCTGGTGAGCATCACCCCTCGATCTGAATCGTGGCGCCCGTGAGAGCGGGCACTGCCTCGAAGCTACAAGCTTCACCACTCGCCTGGCCAACCTGCAATGCCCCGGCCATTGCGGCTGCAACCGCGCTCTCGCGTCCTCGCGGGCACACGGCGATCAGCCCCGAGCCGCTGCCGGAAATGGTAGCGGCCCACGCACCGGCCGAGACCGCAGCTTCGAATGCTTCCGCGGCATGCGGAATCAATGACAGGCGATACGGCACGTGCAGCTCATCGCTGAAACCAATGCGCAGCAGTTTGGGAGTGGCGCCCGCGAGGCCATGCACCAGTGCAGCCATACGGCCGGCGGTGCGTACACCTGCGGCAAACTCGATGTGCTGTGGCAGCGCCTGGCGTGCCGCCGGCGTCGATACCTCGACGTCGGGCGCGGCAAACGCAAACCCGATCTGGTCTGACAGTGGCAAACGAAACGCGTAGAATCGATCCCGCACATCCCGCGCGATCGCAACCAGTCCGCCCAGCAACGCCGGTGCGACGTTGTCGGGATGGCCCTCACTCGAAGCAGCCAGTTGCAACAGCTCCTCGCGGTCCGGATCCGGGTCACCTGTAATGGCTCGTGCCAGCAGCAGCCCGCCTACGGTCGCGGCCGCCGATGAACCCAGCCCGCGCCGGAGTGGAATGTCAGAGTCGACGCGCACATTGCCGGGCGGGATCGCGACTCCGATTCGCTGCAGCTCGGCGACTACCGTGCGCGTGATCAGGTCATCCCCGACGCCAACGCCGACTGCCGTACCCTGAGGCTCAACCAGCCACATGCCGGGGGCACCGCCCCTTTGACCTGCTGATTCCGCTGTGTACTCGATCGTGAGGAAACGCTGAAAGGCGAGGCCGATGCAATCGAAGCCGGCGCCGAGGTTGGACGTGCTGCACGGGACGCGTATGCGGATCATGCTGGCTGGATGGTGCGCATCGTAATGAGTTGGCGCTGGTGAGAGGGATCGCGGATTGCGGATCGCGGATCCGGCTCAGTAGAAATGAAAACTCGCCGCCGCAGAATAATTCAAATTCAATTTCGAATTCAAGAGCTTCGCGATCCGCGATCCGCGATCCGCGATCCGATGATCCCTGATCCCTAAATCAGTCCGAGCACCTGTTCAGCGTGTTCAGCGAACTTGACCTTGGGCAACACCTTTGCGATGCGGCCCTGCTCGTCGATGATGAACGATGTGCGCTCGACGCCCATGTATTTCCTGCCGAGCATGTTCTTCTGCACCCAGACGCCATACTGCTCGGCGACCTTGTGACCGACATCAGCCAGCAGGGGGAAAGGCAGGCTGTATTTGTCGCGGAATTTCACGTGCGATTTTACATCGTCGGGGCTGAGCCCGAACACGAGCGCGCCGCGAGCATCGAACTCCTGGATGCGATCGCGCAGATCACAGGCCTGAGCCGTGCAGCCCGGCGTGTTGTCTTTGGGATAGAAGTACAGAACGACTTTCTTGCCGCGCAGATCACTCAGCTTGACGGTCGAGCCCCGATCCGACTGCAGCTCGAAGTCGGGGGCGGCCTGACCTTCCTTCGGGTAATCGCTCATACCAGATCGGTGGACGTTTCTACCGCGGCTTTGCTCCGCTCGACGGCGCGCTCTTCGAGCCAGAGCGAGATGGCGAGCACGAATGCGCCGCAAGTGATGGCCATGTCGGCGACGTTGAAGATTGGGAAGCTGCCCAGCCCGAAAAGATTGAACGGGCCAATGAAGTCGACGACGCCGCGGTCCCAGCGCAGCCGATCGATCAGATTGCCGGTAGCGCCCGCCATGACGGATCCGATCGCGGCAATGCGCAGTCGGTCAGCGGGATCGGCCTGTCGCAGCAATACCGCGAGGGCGGCCATCACCAGGATGCTGCCGGCTACGATGATCCAGCGAAAGCCACCCACGCCGAGCCCGAACGCGACACCGGTATTGAAGGTGAGATGCAGCGGAATCCAGCCGAACGATGCGGAATACTCGTGAGCCAACGCATCCAGTGCCCACTGCTTGGTGAAGATGTCGAGTACCAGGATCAGGCCGAAGAGCCAGCCGACATTCAGGATTTTTCGGTTCATGCGAGCCCGTCCGGTCCCCAAAAAAGGTTCAACAAGTCTAACACCCAAAAAGCCGTGCCGGCGACCGCCCATTCAAAAGTCCTGCCGATGCATTTGAGAACGCGGTCAAACCCGCCAGGTTGCACAGATGAGCCGTTTGCCGCCAAAAAAAGCATGGAGCCCTATTCCTAGTCCTACACCTAGTCCTTCCACCTTCCTCCTCCTTTGGGCCGCGAAGGAGGAGGTAGGCGAAAGGACTAGGACCAGGACCAAGGACTAGGACTAGAGGACTGTCCCACAGATTTCGATACCATGCAAAACAGGTTTGCCAGGCCATGCGTGAGCTATGCATGGTTATGCATGGTATCAAAATGTGTGAGACGGACTACTAGGGGGCGCGCGGGCTGGGCCATGTCTTGGGGCCCCGAATGGCTCAGCCCTCTTGGTTTTGGGTAGATTTGGGGGCATGAATTCAGATCGGTTGCAGGGGACCTTGAACAACAACGGAAGTGTGAACGGTTACCGGCGAAGGGGAACGGCCACAGTCATCGTGGGGGGAGTCGCGATTGGCGGGCGCCATCCCATCGTGGTCCAATCGATGACCAATACGGACACGGCCGATCCGGCAGGCACTGCGGAACAGGCCGAGGACCTGGCATTGGCGGGCAGCGAGCTGGTCCGGATCACAGTCAACACGGACGAGGCGGCGGCAGCGGTTCCGGAGATCGTGGAACGACTGGCGCGATCGGGTTGTCCGGTCCCGATCATCGGGGATTTCCATTACAACGGGCATTTGCTCCTCACCAGGCATCCGGAGTGCGCACGTGCGCTGGCGAAGTATCGCATCAATCCGGGTAACGTCGGCGCGAAGCGGCGGGATGAAAACTTTCGGACGATCGTGGAAGCGGCTGTCGAGTACGGCAAACCGGTTCGCATTGGTGTGAACTGGGGGTCGCTCGATCAGCAATTGCTTACCGAGATGATGGATGACAACGCAACGCGCAGTGATCCGCTCGATGCAAAGTCCGTGATGATGGAAGCGATGGTCGAGAGTGCGTTGCGCTCGGCTGTGCTGGCCGAGGAAACCGGTCTGGCACACGATCGCATCATTCTCAGTGCCAAGGTTTCCGGAGTGCAGGACCTGATCGCCGTGTATCGCAAGCTGGCCGGCCGATGTGAATACCCGTTGCATCTGGGCCTCACCGAAGCGGGCATGGGCGCCAAGGGCGTGGTGGCCAGCACCGCCGGTCTGGCCGTGCTGCTGCAGGACGGCATCGGCGATACGATTCGGGTGTCACTCACGCCGCGTCCGGGTGGAGACCGCTCCGAGGAAGTGCGCGTCGCGCAGCAGATTCTGCAATCGCTCGAGCTGCGCAGCTTCAACCCGCAGGTCACATCCTGCCCTGGCTGCGGCCGCACCACCAGTACGTTCTTCCAGCACATGGCCGAAGACATCCAGACCTACATCGCCGAGCAGATGCCGACCTGGCGGACCCAGTATCCGGGCGTGGAAGAACTCAAAGTCGCGGTCATGGGTTGTGTAGTGAACGGACCTGGCGAATCCAAGCACGCCAACATCGGGATTTCGCTGCCGGGCACGTTCGAAGAGCCGAAAGCGCCGGTGTACGTCGATGGCAGGCTATTCACAACCTTGAAAGGCGAGGGGCTGGTCCCCGAATTTCTGCGGATCCTCGATCAGTACATCGCGGCTCGCTACGGGTCGGTGGTCACGGAGCAGACGGCGGGGTTGGTCTAACGACTCACCAGCCGGTGATGAAAGAGTTATACCACACGGAGGACACGGAGGACACGGAGTAGGGCTGGATGAACACTGCGATGAACACTGCGCGCCGGAGTCTCCGATAACGTGATCGTTCTTTACGTCTTCATTGCTCTCGTGCTGTTGCGCGTGGTGCTGATTGCTATTGGCGCGGCGCTCATCATCCAGCACGTGAGCGCGTGTCCGGCTTGCTTTCAGGAGAGCGTGGGAGTGCGCTACCACTGGCTCAAGCTGATGGCGCCCTGGCTGGAATGGCGCTGGTGCCCGTCCTGCGGCTGGCAGGGGCCGTCGCGGAGGCTGCAGTAACGCGGACAGCATTACCGTTATTCCGTGTTGGCCATTCCAGCTATCAGGACTAATCCCACACGCCGGGCACATCCACACCGAATTCGCTTGGCTTGGCCACTGCACAAACCAGCAAAGCGCAATAACGGTAATGCGGTCCGCGGCATTTACCGCCCCGCCGAAACCAGCGTCACCATGGTCACAATGTCCGATCCCAACTCACCGTTACGGCGCAGCACACTGCCGCTCAGGTTGATTGGCCCCAGGGCGATGCCGACACCGGCACCGAGCTGGAAGCCACCGTTGATGAGGGCCGCGCCGGCGCGCAACGGCAGAAACGGCAACACGCGGTACTCCGCGCCAGCGCCGACCTGAAAGTCGGGGCCGTCGTCGAGGCTTTCGGCGATGCCACCACTGCCGAGGCGTGAGCGAGCATCGGCGGTCACCATCAATTTGTCGGAAACCTGCAGCGCGCCGCCCGCAGCTACGGTTGGCCGGTACCTCATGTCATCGACCAATTCGCGTAACGATGGAGGTGCAGCAGTGAAGGCCTGCTCCTCCAGATTGGTTGCGGCCGAGTCCGCATCGAAGCGAAAAATGCCAGGCCGGAAGACCAGATTGTCGGTGTTCCATTTGAACGAGTTGAACACGTTCTGCACCGTGAGCGATAGCGTCAGTCGTTCGCGCTGCATGGCAAAGCCGACATCGATGCCAAGGCCGGTGCCGTTGTTGAGATTGGTACCCTCCTCGTTGATCGTACCCACGAGCGGGAACTCGAGAGCAAAGGTGAGCGGTTCACTCGAGATCTCGCTGTTTTGCTCCCGCCCGAACACCAGCAGATGTCCGACCGTGTATTTCAGCGTAGCGCCAAACGCCATGCTGCCGGTCTGGCTGCGCAAGGGAATGGCATAACTCGCGGCCACGGTTGAGGTCGCGAAGGTATTGAGCTGAGCGCCCGAAAGATCGATCGTCTGAGGATTGCCTCCGGCATCGGCATTGCCGAAGAGGAGCAGCTGCACTGCACCCGGGCTCAGCTCGGCAATCGCACGCAGACGCGATGATACCTGAATGCCGACCGATCCGATTTGCGCGGCGATATAGGTGACATCCGCGCCGCCCGTACCTGCTTCAGCGCCCTCGTTGCGCACGGCAGCCAGCCACCGATCGCGCACGGTCAGCGGCACCACGATCCCCTCATATTCCTTGAGATCGGACAGCGTAACCGGATCGAGTCCGGTCACCAGGCGCAGTGGTGCGACCGCCAGCGAGGTGCCGGGGCCGCCGGGCAATCCGAGCAGGGCGGGGTTCCAGGCAATCGCATGATAGCCGCGGGCGGCCGCCGTGAAGTTCTCGGCCATGCCCAGCGCGTTCGAGCTGGCACTGGGCAGCTGCGCGTGCGCGGCCGTGGCAGTCATTAGCAGGCTCAGAACGAGTGTTACGATCGGGGATCGAGTCGTCATGATCGTGCGAGCCTCAGTTCGTGTCTGCAGAAGTCAGGACCAGGTCGAGCCGCAGGGTGACGTTGGCGAGCTGTCCGGGCGAGAGGTTCACTCCTGTACCGGGTGCATTGACTGGCCCCGATATGTTCACGATTACCGATCGCCCCAACAATTGCCGGAGCTCGGCCTGCGTGAACTGCACGCGCTGTGTGGTCGAGCCCGGCGCGATCTGCACTGCTTTGGTCGTGACTACCGCGGGCGTGAATCTGAGCGTCAGCGTGCCGGTCACGCCGAACGGATTGTCCATGAGCACGACCAGCGCGCCCGATTTGACGTGATCGATGACATCCGCATCGATATCGGCGAGGTCGAGCGCAACCTGGGTGACGCTCACGTTCCGGTTGAGGACGTCGACTATTGCGGAGCTCACCAACGCCGAGAGCGGTGTCAGCCGGAATTGCGCACTGGTATTGATGACCGTCGGATCGCCCGCCGGCGACGTGATCGTAGCATCCAGATTGATGCTCGACGCATTGGTGACCGTGCCAGGTCTGAGTGCGATCGGAACCGTCGAGGTCTGACCCGGTGGCAGCGCCAGGCTGGTACCGGAAAGCGTCGTGTCCGCGATCACGGTTGCGCCCGCTGTGATTCGGACTGCAATCGTGCCGCGTGCAGTCGCGCTTGGCCGGATCGGATCGAAGCTGAAGCCGTTGAAGAACTGCACATTCAATACGCTGTTGCTCAAGACCGCGCTGCGCACTCCAGCCGGCAGTGAAAACGTCGCCGTGGGCAGCGTCGCGGTGAAGGCGGGCTTCGGCACGGTCATGCCGTTGAACGGCGCACACGGCGGACAGATTTCGCCCAGTGTGCGGGTGACCGAGGTCGCGCTCAGGTTCACCAGGAACGAATTGCCCTGCACCGAAACGCTCGTCGGCAGCAGCTGGCTCACCGACAGCGTAGTTCTTTCCGCGTCGAATACCAGCCTGGGCTCGAAAATCGGCGGTTCGGTCGGGATGTCACAGCCAGCCAGCCCGAGCGCGAGCAGTCCGAGGACCAACTTCTTCATGAAGACCTCAATTGAGGGTGCACCAGCGGCCGTCAGGGTGGGGTGATCGGGCGAAGCGGTCAATGGGGAGGCAGGTCTGGTGGTCACACGGACTTGGCAGGGCTGAATTGGGAGAGCTGATCAGTCGTTCTGGGGGGCGATGCCCGGTGCCAGCGGATGGGGGCTGGCCGGTTGGGAATTAGGGTGACGGCCTGATGCCTCGGAAAGGTGACGGCTGCTCACCGCGGATTGGCCCGGGTGGTTTGGAATTGGGAGGGCGGCTGATTTGTTCGGGGAGGCGACAGCCGCTCACACCGGGATTTGCAGAGCCGGTTGGGAATTGGGAATACGGAATACGGAATACGGAATACGGAGTGTTCGGTGCGGTCAGCATGCAGATCCGCGATCCCCGATCCGCGATCCCGATCCGCGATCCCGATCCGCGATCCCCGATCCCCGATCCCCGATCCCCGATCCGTATTCCTTATTCCACATTCCCTATTCCCCATTCCCGACTCTCCAGAAGCCGAGACCCCGAACCGGGCGAAACCCAGCCAGCTCCCCCGCATTAGTCGAGCTCTTGCCCCGCCCAAAGGCAAGTTCGGTTGTGGGAAGGGTGCTACCCATCGTTGGGTTTCGA
>JBBDWZ010000061.1:0-7330 GCA_040902615.1 Gemmatimonadota bacterium
GCCCTTCTGGAAGCCGCCTCGCCGCGTACCCAGTCGAATTCGTAGTGCGTGCGCCAGGTCGAGTCCGCATTGTGTGCTTCGGCCAACCCGGGATCCAGCTCGAGTGCACGATCGATCGCGTCGCGGGTCTCCTGCCTCAGATCAGCTGGCCGCGCCCCCGCCCAGTAGGGCGTGATCATCAGCGTTTGTGCGAGTGCCGCGTGCGCGGGCGCGAAGCGCGGGTCCTGCGCGATAGCCTGCCGAAAGAAGTCGATCCCCATGAAGAGCGATTTGGGATCGTTACGCGTCACTGCCTGTTTGCCAAGCAGGAACAGGTCGTAGGCATGGGTATCCGTCGTGGGCACCATCGCCAGGCGCTGCTGTTCGGCACCGGAGATTTTCGCTTTCAGTGCATTCGCAATGTTGGTCGCGACGTCGCTCTGCACGGCAAAGACGTCGGTCAGCTCACGCTCGTAGGTCTCCGCCCACAGATGCGTGTCGGTCGCCGCTTCGATCAGCTGCGCCGTGATGCGCACGCGCGATCCCGCACGGCGAACGCTGCCCTCCAGGATGTTGGCGACACCCAGTTCTTCGGCGACCCGCTTCAGCGATACCGTCGTGTTCTTGTACTGCATCACCGAGGTGCGCGAGATCACGCGCAGGTCGGCAATGCAGGCCAGACGGGCGAGGATTTCCTCGGTAATGCCATCGGAGAAGTGCTCGTTATCGCGTTCATCGCTGAGGTTGGCGAAGGGCAATGCGGCAATCGTCCGGCGATCTGCGCTCACCTTCGGCACCGGTACGACGACCATGGGCTCGGTTGGGGCAGTGTCACGCTGAATGCCGGACGGCGTCAGTTCGAAAGCCCAGGCCAGCACCAACGCAATTGGCAATCCCAGCAGAGCAACCACGACGATGGCCGTCATCAGCCACTCGGGCAGATGCAATGCGGGGATCAGCAGATCCGCCGCCTGGATCACGACGAACACAACGGCCGCGTAGACCAGCCCGACCTTTACGACATGTCGCCGTTGCAGCTCAGTGAAGAAACTCATCGGGACACCGAAGGGAAATACGGCTCGAGACCCATCCTCCGCAGCACAGCTCGGTAGCGAGGATGATCCTGCAAATCAGAGAGATAGGGCGCGCGCAGCAGGTTGGGCGCATTGAATTCGTGCTGCTCGACCGAGCGTTCCAGATAGCGCAGGGCGCCCTGCGTATCGCCGAGCGAGGCGAGGAAGTATGCCTGCATCCAGAGATTGCCTTGTTGCGGCCACGCTTCGATCACCGCACGCGCCGCCGGCAATGCGCGACGGTCGGTATACGCCGCCACAAAGCGCTCCATGGCTGCCGCGTCATAACCGTGCGCGATCAGCCGCTGCTTTACTTCGTCGTATTTGCGTTGTTCCAGCAGGGCACGCACCAAGCCTGTCGTTGTGTAGGGCAGGGTTGAATCGATACTGACGCCCACGCGGTAATACTGTTCGGCGCGTGCGGGGTCGCGTTTAATGCTGCTGATCACGCCCGCCGCGATGTACACAATGGCAGACAGCGGATTCAGCTCGATAGCGCGGAGCGCCGAAGCCTCGGCGCCGGCCAGGTCCCCCAATACGTAGAGCAGCTCGGCCTTCCACTGGTGCGCGGTGGCGAAACTCGGATTGCGCGCCAGCGCCGCATCGCAGGCGCGCCTGGCGTCCTCCCACTTCCATTCCAGCTGAGAGGCCGACTGGCAGATCGCGGCGTAAGGCTCGGCCAGCCGATCGTCCAGAGCGCTGGCGCGCTGCGCGGCCGCGCGGGTTCTGATTGCAGCCTCGTGTTCGGGGAAGCTGTCGTAGGCCGGCAGCACCGAATAGACCAGCGCCAGCCCGGCCCAGGCCTGTGCGTAATTCGAGTCCGCGGCAATTGCGCGTTCGAAGTGACCAATCGCCTCGCGCAAGCGCGCTGACCCGCGGCGATGGAAGCCATCGAGACCGCGCAGGTAGGCATCGTGCGCTTCGGCGTTGGCCGCCGCGCGCTGCGTCAGTGCATCGCCGCCGCGCAGCTCGACCTGCAGCGCATCTGCGATCGAACGTGCAATGCGCTCCTGCACGGCGAACACATCGCTCAGCTCGGCATCGTACTGGTCGGACCAGAGGTGATAGCCGTTGGCCACCTTGATCAGCTGCGCCGTGACGCGTACGCGCTCGCCGTCGCGCCGTACACTGCCCTCCAGCACGGTGGCGACGCCGAGCGAGTCACCGATCGTGCGGACATCCATGTTGCGATCCTTGAACAAGAACGCGGAGGTGCGCGCAGCGACATCCAGCCCATCGACGCGCGCCAGCAGGTTGAGCAGCTCCTCGGCCAGGCCGTTGCTGAAGTATTCGTTCTCGACCTGCCCGCTCAGGTTGGCAAACGGCAGAACGGCGATGGATGCCCGTCCGTCGCTCTCGCGCGCACTGGCGCCTTCACGCGCGGAAAGCTGACCGGCCGCCCAGCCGGAGCCACCGGCCAGTACCAGCATCGCAACGACAGCCGCTACCGTGCGGGCCGAGACCCACGGCGTCGGGGTGTGCTCCACCGTCACGTCGGTCGCGCGGCGAATTCCGTCGGGAGTGAAGTCGTACGCCCAGCCCATGATCAACGCGATCGGAAAACCGGCAACCGCGACCATTGCGATAACCGAGATGATCGAAGCGGGCAGGTGGAGCGCCGGCACCAGCACATCGGCGGCCTGGATGATTGCGTACGCGACAGCGCTATAGATCAATGCAACGCGCACGACGCGCCGGCGCTTCAGCTCGTCGAGGAAGCTCACGGCTTCACGTAATCCGGCAGGGTCAGGCCCACGCGCTTCATGAGCGCGACGTAACGCGGATCCAATTGAACCGCTCGGAACTCGCGTTTTTTTAATGGGATGTTCAGGAAGATTGCCCAGATGTTGCCGTCTTCCACGGCCTCGGTGGCCACGCGGATGGCGGTCTCTCGATCCGCGCGGAAATACTCGAACACCAGATTGGACCGCTTCGCCTTCGTAGTCGCCACGATGTCGTCGAGCAACGCACGCGCTTCGGCACTTTCGAACGCGTGCGCCATCACGACGGCGCGCTCGGGATGTGCATACCCAAGCGATTCCGCCCATTTGACCCAGATCGGCTCGGACTCCTTCACCCGGCCCAGTTCGCTGAGCAGTTCGGCATAACCGCGCCAGACCAGCGTGGGCGCGCGCCAGTTCTGCACGGCTTTGGCGTAGTACCGGGCTGCGGCCTCCAGGCTGTCGGCGAACGCCAATTCGATCGCCAGGTTGCCGCCCAGCATGATCGGAGACAGCGGATCCAGCTCGACGGCCCGATACGCATCGCGCAACGCGAGGTCGTGACGATAAAGTGTGTTGTAGAGCTGGCGCCGATAGTGGTAAAGCGAGGCAAAGCTGGGCGCGAGCTCTTCCGCGCGGTTCAAGTGCTGTCGAGCCCGCTGAAAATCGCGATCGCCATAGAGTGCCAGCAGGCCAGCCGTCGCCTGCACTTCACCACGGTCCGGACTCAGCGACAGCGCCCGCTTCACCAGCGGCCGCGACAACTCCGCAGCCTCGCGGAACGTGTGCGCGACATCGTAGAAGGGCCGGACCAGGTAGACATCGACCAGGCCACTGTAGGCGAGCCCGAACGTCGAATCCTTGGCGATCGCCGCATTGTAATGGCGAATCGCCGCCTCCAGCGATGCGAATGTGCGTTGTGCGAATTGATGGCGGCCGAGCAGGTAGAGATCGTACGCCTCGAGATCTTCGGTGAGTCCGCGCTGCTGCCGGCTTTGGTCTTCGAGTCCGAGCTTTACGCGCAGCGCGCCGGCGATTGCGTTGGCCAGGCGATCCTGCAATGCGAAGACATCGGCCAGATCGCCCTCGTATGAATCCGACCAGACCTGGAAGCCGTCGGAGGCCTGCACCAGTTGCGCGCGCACGCGCACGCGATCGTTCTGCTTCTGCACGCTGCCGGTGACCACGCTCTCGACGCCGAGCTTTGCCGCAGCCTCACGCACATCCACGTTCTGGTCGCGAAACAGGAAGGACGACGTGCGCGCTGCTACCTTGAGCCCGTCCACTTGCTGCAGCACGCTGAGCAGCTCTTCGGCCAGGCCATCCGAAAAGTGCTGATTGGCCGCATCATCGCCCAGGTTGGTGAACGGCAACACGGCAACCGATCGCAAAGTCCCGCGTTCGTCGGTGCCGCCCGCACTGATACGCCCGGCAAACCACGACGTTGCCGCAGTGATCGCGAGGGCGACTCCGATTACCAGGATGGTGCGGCCGGAAACCCAGCGCGTCTGCGACGCCGCCTGAACCGCGGAGGAAGCCGGAACCGCTTCGGTGCGCTGCACGCCTTCCGGTGTGATCTCGAAGGCCCAGGCCAGCACAAGAGCGATGGGCAATCCAAGCAATGCAACCACGGCGATCGCGGTCATCAGCCAGGCGGGCAGGTGCAGCGCCGGGATCAGCAGGTCGGCCGCCTGCAGCACTGCGAACACGACTGCGAGGTACACGAGGGCGACGCGTACGACGTGCCGGCGCTTCAGCTCGGACCAGAAGCTCATGCGGCTCAGCGCTCGCGGGTGAGAACAGCGAGCCGCGCGCGCACGAGAACCAACCGCGCCTGGAACGGCGGGTCGGCATCCTTCCACGGCTCGAGCGTGCGCGCGTAGTACAGTTTCGCTTTTTCGGCATTGTCGCGTGTGTCGTACAACTCACCCAGGCGCAGGAGCGTCGGGCTCAATGCGGTCGCGTCCATGGTTGGCCGGTAGATGCGCGGAACGTCGAGGTACTTCTCGTAATATGCGATCGCGGAATCCGGCTGGTTGGCCCGTTCGTAGGACTGCGCGCGCAACCGATACGCCGCACTGTACGCCGCCACGACCTCGCTCTGCGGCCGGAACGAGTTCGAGAGATACGCGCCCTTTTTGCGATAGGCCATGGCGAAGCCGCTGTCCAGCGCAATCGCCTGGATCGCCGCCATTTCGAGCAGCGATGCGGGCACGCCAATCAGTCCGGGCAGCGCGTCGAGAACCTGGTATGCTGCCCACGAGACCGCGGCATACACGGTGAACACCTGCCAGAGCGAACGGCGGTGTGCCTCGACGATCAGCCGTCGGACCACGGTCATGGGAGGAATTCGCTGTCAGGGAACGGCGGCCGGTCCCGCACGTGGTCGACTGGCGTCATCGCTCGGACCGTATCAAGGGTGAATCGCTGCCTGGGGGGAGTTTCCCTCGGAAAATGCGACCCGTATCGGTCTCACGCCAGCTTGGCGTGCTATTCCCGTTTTCGCGGAGCGCACGACACCGCCCAGCCAGCCGAGCAACACGTACGCATCGGCGTTGGCATCGGGCAGTCCGATCGTTGGTGTGCGCCGGACTACCTGCAGCCCGATGACCTGCACTTGCGCTTCGCTCAGTCCCGCCGGAGCCAGCACTTGATCGCGCACGCGATTGTAGTTCGTGTCGGTGGGATCATCCCATAGATCCGCGGTCTGACCACCCGCCGCGCCATTTGCAATGTACAGCGTCGTGTGATTCACGGCCGGATCGACAGCGGCCTTGCCCGAGAAGGTCCAGGCATCGCAAACGGTGCCGGCTCGAGCGCAGAACTCCTGCGATGCGTTGCTCATGCCCATCGACATCAGGACAAACTTGCCGTTGGCGCTCGGCTGGCCGTTGACATCGAGTGAGCGAATCGTCACTCCACGCAGCAAAGGAATCTCATCGCATACGCCCAAAACGCTATCCGATCGCAACCTCAACGACGCGGCGGAAAGTAGGGCTCGAGGCGCATGTCTTTGAGGATGCGCCGGAAGCGCGGGTCATTGCGGATTGGTGCGAAATCGGCGTAGCGCATCGCGAGCGGCAGATTGTACTCGTGATTCCTGAATGCTTTTTCGAGGTACGGGATCGCCCCGACCGGGTCGCCGACCAGTGCGCGATTGGTAGCGCGAGTCATGTCACCGGTCTGGCCGGCGGGCGGATCCAGGTACCTGAGCACTGCGTCGCGGGCGTCTGGATGCCGGAGCCGCTTCACGAGGAGCTCGATCGTTTCGGCTGGCACTCGTAGTTCTCCCAGCACCAGTCGAGTTGCAGCCGTATCACCAATGGCAAGCAATGTTGACACGCTCAGGTAGCGGGTCAATGGAGTCGGGTCGAGTGCACGGGCCGCGGCCAATCCGTTTCTGACAGTCGCGGTATCACCGCGATCGTAACCCGCAACAGCGGCAATGACCTGGCCAATCAGAGAGCGGGGATCACGCTCCAGCGCTAGAGCGAATGCTGCCTTGCTATCCTCGAACCGCCCGAGAACGTGCAGCAGCTCGCCGCGCCACTGATGTGCGGCCGCGAAGTTTGGATTCCGCGCGATTGCAGCATCACAGGCGCGTTCCGCCTCGCCCCACCGCCACTCGTTCAGCGTGAGCGACTGGCAAAGTGCGGCGTAGGGCTCGGCAATCATGGAATCGAGCGCGATCGCCCGATCGGCGGCGTGTCGCGTGCGCGGGCCCGCGATCGCCGGGTCCACCGCTTCGTATGGAGGCAACACGGCATTCACCAGCGCGATGCCGCCCCAGGCCTGAGCGTAATTCGAATCGGCGGCAATTGCACGCTCGAAGTACTGCAGCGCTTCTCTCAATGGTGCTGCGCCGCGCTGGCTGAATTTGCTCAGGCCGAGCAGATAATTGTCGTGTGCTTCTGGACTGGTGGTTCCGCGGCCGACCAGGTCATCCGCGCGGCCCAGCTTGATCTCGAGTGCATCCGCAATCGCGCGCGCGATCTGTTCCTGCAACTGCAGCAGGTTGCCGGGTCGTGCGTCGATATGGTCCGACCACAACTCATAGCCATCGGCCACGCTGATCAGCGTCGCGGTGACGCGTACTGTCTGTCCATCCCGACGTACGCTTCCTTCCAGAACCGTGCTGACGTCCAGCGAATCGCCGATCGCGCGCACACCCAGGTTCTTCCCCTTGAATGCAAACGAGGAGGTGCGCGCCGATACCTTCAGTCCGTCAATGCGGGATAGAAGGTTGAGCAGCTCTTCGGCCAGGCCATCGCTGAAGTAATCGTCGTCCTGGGAAGTGCTCAGGTTGTCGAACGGCAGCACTGCGATGGAATCGAGGTCGCCTCGGGCGGCAGGCTGCGGACCCCGCGCGAGCCAGCCGGCAGCCACGGCTGCGACCAGTGCCAGCGCAGCCACCACGATCGTGCGCGCGGAAACCCAGGCGACACCGCCGGCCGGCGGCGGTGCAACGTCGCCGGTCTTGCGCAGACCTTCTGGTGTGAGCTCGAATGCCCAGGACAAGCCGAGCGCGACGGGCAACCCGAGAATCGCCAGCCAGAC
>JBBDWZ010000062.1:0-7321 GCA_040902615.1 Gemmatimonadota bacterium
CCAAACCGAGATGTTCCAGCTCGTTACCCATTCAGAGGTTGAACTACCGATGCATCGCGCGATTGGCACAAAGGGCCAACGCGGGACGCGGGTCGCAACGGGGGAGAGCCGCGATCAGCGCAAATTCAGCAGGGCGTTGAAGTTAGGAAGAGGCACAATGATAAGGCAAGCGTTTACGATTCTTAACTGGCCCGGTGACGCAAATCGTAGCAGCCCGTGAGCGAGGCTGGTCTACGACTTGCTGATTCAGGAGCTACTGCGGTACACCTTGTTGCGGATCGAGGAAGGGCATGGCACGTAAGGGGGAAAGCAAGACCGGACCGGCATTTTGGCTGGTAGTGGCCGGCGTCGCCGCAGGCATCGCGGCAGCGATTTACTTCCGTCGTCGAACGGTACGGGACCGTGCACAGATACCGCCCGGGCTGCGGAAGCTGGAGGATGCGGTCCTCGATGCCTTGCGGGCCGACGATGTGCTGCGTGAGCGCGGTGTCGACGTCGCAGCGATCGCGCCGGGGATCATGGAGCTGACCGGAACGGTCGAAAACGAAGAGGAAGCGCACCATGCCGTGGCCATCGTGCAGAGTGTCGATGGGGTTCGGACTGTGTTGAACCGGCTCGACCTGACCAGCCATGACCGGTTACGCCGTCGACCGGTCGCGGCAGGAGAATCGGGTGTTGGCTCGCGTTGGTACGGAATGAGTGTCGGCATGGGACGTCGTCGACAGGGCAAGTCCACGGATCCCACACAGCGCGATGACCACGCGGACATGCTCGACCAGTCGCTGGAACCGGACGCTGAGGAAGCAATGGCCGATGTAGTACAGGAACGCCTGGAGCGCGAAGCGCGCACGAACGAAGTTTCGTGAAAATCGGTATAACAGGTTATCTTCGCCCGGGGCGCGCCGCGCGGTGCGTCCCGGTTTTTTTGCGTATACCCTGGCGAAACTTCTGTTCGACTGCCGATGAAAGAACCACTGCCCCCACAGTACGATCCCGGTGCGATCGAAGGCGCGCTCTATCAGGAATGGGAGGAGCGCGGCTACTTCCGCGCTGACGCGGCCGACGTTCTGAACGGCGCGAAACCCTACACGATCGTCATCCCTCCGCCCAACGTGACCGCAGTGCTGCACATGGGTCACGGTTTGAACAACACATTGCAGGACGTGCTCACGCGCTGGCGCCGGATGCAGGGTTACAGAGCGCTCTACCTGCCGGGTACCGACCATGCGGGCATCGCCACGCAGAACGTGGTCGAGCGTCAGCTGGCAGCCGAAGGGAAAACCCGTGATGAAGTCGGCCGGGACGCGTTCGTCGAGCGGGTCTGGAGCTTCGTGGATGAGACCGGTGAAGCCATCCTGCGCCAGCTCCGCGTCATCGGCTGCTCCTGCGACTGGACGCGTACGCGCTTCACACTCGAGCCCGCGCTCTCACGCGCCGTGCGCGAAGTCTTTGTACGTCTGTATCAGAAGGACCTGATCTACCGCGGGAATTACATCATCAACTGGTGTCCGCGCTGTCAGACCGCGCTCAGCGATGAGGAGGCCGAAGGTGAAGAAACCAACGGCAAACTCTACCACGTTCGCTACCCGCTGACCGGCTCGGCGCTGGGATTGCCGCATCTGCCGGATGGCCGGCCGTTCATCGTGGTCGCGACCACCAGGCCGGAGACCATGCTGGGCGATACCGCGGTTGCGGTCCATCCCGGGGATCCGCGCTACCACTCCGTGATCGGCGCTCTCATCGAGCTGCCCTTGACCGCGCGGCAGATCCCGATCATTGCCGACGAGTATGCCGATCCTGAATTCGGGAGCGGCGCGGTCAAGATCACGCCCGCGCACGATGCCAACGACTTCAACGTCGCGCAGCGCCATTCCATTCCGGCGCTGAACGTGCTGACGCCGGATGCGCACATCAACGACAACGCGCCACCCGCATTCCGTGGGCTCGATCGATTCGAGGCGCGTAAACGCGTGGTTGCGGCATTGACCGAACAGGGTCTGATCGAAAAGATCGAAGATCACCGGCTGACCGTGCCGCATTGTTATCGTTGCGACACTGTGGTCGAGCCGCGCCTGTCCGACCAATGGTTCGTGCGCATGAAGCCGCTGGCTGAGCCCGCGCTCGCGGCCGCACGTGATGGCCGGCTGCGCTTCACGCCCGACCGCTGGACCAAAGTCTATGAGAACTGGCTCGAGAACATTCGAGACTGGTGCATCTCGCGGCAGCTGTGGTGGGGTCACCGGATCCCGGTCTGGTACTGTCAGAACGCGAGCTGCAAAAACGTCATCGTGGCAGTCGATGATCCCACCAGCTGCAGCCAATGCGGCGGCAGCGAGCTGGTGCAGGATGCCGATGTGCTGGACACCTGGTTCTCGTCCTGGTTATGGCCATTCTCGACCCTCGGCTGGCCCGAAGAAACCGAGGATGTCAAAGCGTTCTATCCAACCCAGACGCTGGTCACCGCCGCCGATATTCTGTTCTTCTGGGTGGCGCGCATGGTAATGGCCGGGCTGGAGTTCAGAGGCGAAGTCCCGTTCGCGGACGTGTACCTCAACGGCATCGTGCGCGACCACAAAGGGCGGAAGATGTCGAAGTCACTGAACAACGGCATCGACCCGCTCGAAGTCGTGAAGCTGTTTGGCGCCGATGCGCTGCGCTACACCGTGATCGCCGGCGCGGGTATCGGCAACGACGTGCTGCTCGACTACGAGAATCTGCCCGAGACTTTTGCGCCCGGCCGCAATTTCTCCAACAAGATCTGGAACGCGGGCCGTTTTGCGTTGATGAATCTGGATGATGCGGTGCCGACGTTGGACCAGGTGGAGACCGAGCTGGCCGATCGCTGGATTCTCTCGCGCCTCAACCTGGCCACGCGCGAGGTGACGGACGCATTGGAAGCGTTTCGATTCCACGAAGCCGCGGGCACCGTGCACCGCTTCTTCTGGAGTGAGCTGGCGGACTGGTACCTGGAGCTGGTGAAGCCGCGCTTCCAGCTGGAGAGCATGCATCCGAGCCGCGCCGCCGCGCAGGCAACGCTGGTCGAAGTGCTGGATGGCGTGTTTCGTTTGATGCATCCACTCATGCCGTTCATCAGCGAAGCGCTCTGGCGCCGATTACCCGACCGTGCCGGCGTGGCGAAGGAACCATCGCTGATCGTGGCGAAGTGGCCGGAGCCGCGTGCGGATCGGGAATTTTTGGCCGAGGGTCACGGCATGGAAGCCTTGATCGAGTTGATCATGGCGATCCGTAGTATCCGCTCGGAATACAATGTTCAGCCGGTCAAAGAGATCGATGTCGTGTTGACCAATCCATCGGCCATGCTGGTGCGTGCGCTCGAATCCGAGGAGCGTGCAGTCAAGCGGCTGGCTCGCGTAGGCGCGCTTACGCGCACACGCGGCGATGCGCCGGCCAATGCGGGCGCGCACGTCGTGCTGCGCGGCGGCACGGACTTGTTCATTCCGCTGGCCGGCCTCATCGATGTCGACAAGGAGCGTGTACGCTTGCAGTCAGAGCTGGAACGAATCGAGGCCCTGCTGCGTTCCACTGAGGCGAAGCTGTCCAACGAGCAGTTTGTCTCGCGTGCACCGGAGCAGGTAGTAGCGAATGAGCGGGCCAAGGTCGATAGCCTGCGTGACCAGCACACGCGGCTCCAGGAAAAGCTGAAGGCATTGAGCACGGACGCATGATCGACGATCGCCGCGCAGGGCGAGGAGCCGCGCTCTTCCTGATGGCCGGACTGGTGTTGTCGTGTGCGCAGCCAGCCCCGCCGCCGGGGGGAACACCGGACCGCGAGGCGCCGCGCCTGGTTTCGACCCGGCCGGAGCACGGTGCGATCGTGCCGGGACTGGAAGGATCAGTGGTCTTCAGCTTCGATGAGAAGTTGAGCGAGAAGGGTCCTCGTGATCCGGTACTGGTATCGCCGGAGACGGGCCGGCCCGTAATCGAGCGAGACGGCTCGGAGCTGAAGGTGCGCATTCAGGGCGGCTGGAAACCGAATCTCGTGTATAGGGTCATCATTACGCCTGGAATTCAGGACCGCTTCAACAATTCCAGGCGCGATCCCACGGAGCTGGTATTCTCGACCGGACCGGAGTTGTTGCCAACTGCGATCGCCGGATTGGTCACTGACCGAGTCACCGGAAGGCCGCTAGCTGAAGCACGCGTGGTTGCTCTCGATACCGATTCGACAATTCACTCCACGGTAACCGATACGGCGGGTTTTTTTGGGCTGCGCTACCTGCCATCGGGTAATTACCAGGTATTTGCATACGAAGACCAGAATCGCAATGGCGAACTCGAGTACCGTGAAAAGCAGGCGCAGCAACAGGTCACCCTGAGTGCCCGCGACACGCAGGTAGTGACCTTTGCAGTGCTGCCGCGCGACAGCACGCCGGCGCGGCTGACGCGTGCAGAGGCGCGGGACTCCGTCGAGGTTCGCCTGAATTTCGACGATCACATCGATCAAGCGGTTCCACTCGGTCAGGTCAGCGCAACGCTCTTCCAAATGCCGGATAGTACCGTACCGATCTCCAGTGGGCGGCTGATGCACGTCAGGGATTACGAGGTGTTGGTTGCTGCGCAGGCGGCTGCGGACACCGGCCGCGCAGCAGCGCGACCAACCCCACCGGCGCCGGGGGGGCTGCCCGCGGACACGGTTCGTCGCCCAACCCAGGAGCTCGTGCTGTTGCTCGACCGGCCGCTCGCTCCCTCGACTCGCTATCGCGTTACCGTCAGTGGCATCACGAACCTCAACGACGTGCCGAACGGTGGCGGTACCGCCAATTTTACCACGCGGGCGCGCGCCGCACGTGACACTTCAACCGTGAAGCGCGACACGCTCCACGTGCGCCACTGACATGAGCGATCCGCGCCGCGCTATTCCCAGCATTGATCGACTGCTTGCGGCCGAGCCGATCGCCGAGCTGCTCGGTTCATTTGCGCGCGGCCAGGTTACTGCGTTGCTGCGGCAGATTCAGGAAGAGCAGCGCGCCGGACTGGCACCGACCGAATATGATGCGGAGTGGTACGCGCGCGCGCTTCAGGCGCGTCTCATCCAACGCGACTCGTCATCGCTGCGCCGAGTCATCAATGCGTCCGGCGTCGTGCTGCATACCAATCTTGGCCGTGCACCACTCGCACCCGAAGCACTGGAGGCGATGCTCAACGTGGCCGGTGGCTATTCCAACCTCGAGTATGCGCTGGAGTCGGGCACACGCGGCTCACGCTACGACCATTGCCGGACCTTGCTGAGCGAACTGACCGGTGCCGAGGATGCGCTGGTCGTCAACAATAATGCGGCGGCATTGATTCTGGCTTTGAATACGATCGCAGCAGAGCGTGAGGTGGTGGTGAGCCGCGGGGAGCTGGTCGAGATTGGCGGGTCATTCCGCGTGCCGGAAATAATGGAGCGGAGCAACGCGCGCATGCGCGAGGTCGGCGCAACCAATCGGGTTCACCTGGCCGATTATGCGAATGGCATCACGACCGAAACGGCCGCGTTGCTCAAAGTGCATCCGTCGAACTTCCGGATTACGGGCTTCACATCGGAAGTCGAGCTGGGCGAACTGGCAGCGCTCGCGTATACACGCGGTATGCCGCTGATTCACGACCTGGGCTCCGGACTGTTGTTCGATCTGGCTGCATTCGGGTTTCCACCGGAACCCGGACCCCGATCGTCGCTCGAAGCGGGCGCCGATCTGGTAACAATGAGCGGAGACAAGCTGCTGGGCGGACCCCAGGCGGGCATCATACTGGGGAACACGGCGTTGATTTCCGCGCTGCGCAAGAACCCGCTGTGCCGGGCGCTGCGGGTCGACAAGCTCACGCTGGCCGCGCTGGAAGCCACACTGCGTCTGTATCGGCACCCGGAACGCGCGCGCTTGCACATTCCGGCTTTGCGGATGCTCACGACATCACAAAAGGAAATCGAGTCTCGCGCGCACGCGCTTGTGGAACGGCTGCGCCGTTCAGGGCTCGCGGTCAGCGCAGTGGATACCGATGCACTGGTTGGGGGCGGCGCGTTTCCGGATGTGCGTCTGCCGAGTTACGGTATTGCGATCGTGAGCGAACACGCCGATGCACTGGATGCACGTCTGCGATCACATGATCCGGCGATCGTAGGACGGATCGCACAGGGACAACTGATTCTCGACCTCAGGACGGTTGCCGAATCGGAGGAGGCTGAATTGGAGCGGGCGCTGCTTGCCACTCGTGCGGGATAAGGTCGTAAGGCCGCTGCGGCCCGCCGTGTTTGTCGATCGGGATGGAACGATCGTCGCCGAGCGCAATTACCTGGCGGATCCGGCGCAGGTCGAGCTGGTTCCCGGTGCCAGCGCCGCGCTGCGAGACCTCGCTGCTCACGGCTTTAGGCTCGTGATCGTCACCAATCAGTCCGGCATAGCGCGCGGGCTCTATCAGGAAGAAGACTTTCAGGCGGTGCAGCAACGACTGGATGAGTTGCTGGCGCTGGACGGTGTGAAAATCGATGCGGTCTATTTTTGCCCGCATCACCCGGACTTCAGCGGTCCGTGTGATTGCCGAAAGCCGGGACCAGGTATGTACCGAAGGGCCCAACGTGACCTCGGCATCGATCTGAGCCGGTCCGCCTACGTGGGAGACCGGGTCAAGGATGTCGAGCCGGCCGTAACCTTCGAGGGCTTCGGCGTGCTGGTGCGCACCGGCTACGGCGCGGAAGAAGAGGCCGGGCTGCCTCCCGGACAACACGTGGCCGACGATATTGCCGCTGCGGCGAAACTGATTCTGGAGAAGATTCCCGAGAAGCCAGGCGGACCGACCGGCATGTGGCCACGCTAACCCCTTCAGCGCCAATGCTCTTTCCGAGTTGACCCGGCTTCGTGGTTCCGGTATTGTTCACATGGAAACTGTACGGCCGGGTGGGGTATTTCATGCACGCCCAGTTGAACCTTTGGAGGATTCGATGACCATAACGGTCACGGCGACGGCGGTCGCAGAAGTTCGCAAGTTCATGGAAGACCAGGGCGCGGGCCCGGAGGCCGCAGGGTTGCGGGTGGCGGTGCTGCCTGGCGGCTGCTCGGGTTTCCAGTACGGCTTGAACATTGAAGATGAATCGCAGTCAGACGACGAGATCATCGAGTCGAACGGGATTCGCCTTTTTGTGGATCCGTTCAGCGGGCAATATTTGGATGGTGTCGAAATCGACTACGTCACGACCATGATGGGTGCCGGATTCACGTTCAAGAATCCGAACGCGAGTGGTGGCTGCGGGTGCGGCAGCTCGTTCACAGCGTAATCACCCCCGAGACCGTGGAAAACGACGAGCCCGCGGGGAAACCGCGGGCTC
>JBBDWZ010000063.1:0-7204 GCA_040902615.1 Gemmatimonadota bacterium
CCAATCAAACATCGGGGCTGATTGCCAAGGTCAAAAAACCCGCGCAATCAGCGGGCAAAACTATTACCCTTGACAATCGCTCTCATAGAACGCGTCTGAGTTCAGCTGCAGGCCGAGCCAGCGCCTTCATGCAAGTAATTACGGTACGAGTTCTCACCAGCTACTGTTACATCTGAAACTACCTGCCTGACAGCTGCAACTCATCGTTATGACGCCGTGTATGGGATTCGTCGATCGCCTTACTACGACTGACCGACACAATTACTTGTCGGTCAAGCACGACGCGTCCAGATCAGAATTACCCCGCAACCGTTGTTGTTGCGGAATTCCGTTGGCGTATTCGCGCCGACGTAAATCTCGATTGCATCGATAGCGGACGGACTTAATGCGTTAAAATCGTCGACGTAGGCGCCATAACCGCTGATAATACGATCATGATGTGCCCGTCCGTCGATGAACAAAGACGGCTGACAGCCACGGAGCCGAACGAGGTATCGTTCGAAAGGATCATCGGGTGGCTGCTTCGGCTCGAGACCACCAGCCGCCTCGCGGTTAAACCGAATAACTCGACGGCTAAAACCGGTTTCGACGCGGACACCGCTAGCGTCACGCAAGAGGTCTGTGAAGAACGTGGGGTTCCGCCGTTCGATTTCAGACCGGTCGAGATAATGTCCCGACAATCCGCTATGGAAACGACGCTCGTAGTAACCATTCATCTCGAGCCAGCGTGACCGGACTAACACTGCGATCGGAGGAAGGGCGACAGGGCGCGTAGCCATCTGAACTAAAATATCCGTCGTTTCGCCTGCGACTACTGTGACCGTATCGACGCGGGGCTGATGGCCGAGCATCTCGAAGCGAAGTACGTGCCGACCGGCTGCAAGTTGAGGTATCGCAAAAGCCCCACGATTATCGGACGTGACAGTAAGTTCATTCAGCGTAACGGTAACCCCGACAAGCGGCCGATTTGAATCCGCGCTCGTAACGCGGCCGACGAGCCGCGCGGATGGTGTTTGCGCGAACGTGACTCCAGGAAGAACTACAGCTAGCAGCCATAGTATCCGGCACATAAGACCTCCAGTGTGGAACCACGTCTGATTTAAGTGCAGTAATCGAGGTACCGCAAGGCGTCATAACGCCTCTCTGTGCTTCTCTTTCCGACTCAAATCACATTGCGATTGAGTTGCCAGAACCAGACGTCAGAGTAGGCGCTCGTTGGTGATCACAGCAAGATAATTCCAGAGAGCGTGCTGAGGAACCAGTCCCGAACTGGTCATTGAGGGCCCGCATTTGGATTGTAAAAAACTGCCCCGGCGGGCTTTGCACAGAACGGAGGCCCTCGGCGCAGGGCTAGTCCAACAATTCCCGGCGGGGTCTGTGCAGCGCAAATCCGCCGAGAAAGGCCAGCGCGTCGGGCGCAGTGTAATCGCGGCTTAAGTCGCCATGGTAAGCGCGAGTTAATCCCCGACGATGATGCGGGAGCAGCGGCCGGTCGCCCACAGGGCGGTGAGTGCAGGGCCAGGCGCGGTGGCGTGCCCGCGTTCACCCGGGACGATCGGCCGCGTATCGTGAAAGGACGCAGACTGGTCGCGTCAGCCGGCTGATTGGCGTCAGGTTGTCAGCGCAGCACGGCATTTCCCTCGGCATACTTGCCGGACCACACAGCGCTTTTGCCGGTCCTACCGGATGTCCATACCTTGTGCATAGCCCCGCCGCTCCGACCGTTTCCGGGAGAATCGACCATGCAACCGATCCGCGTTTTACGATTGAGCGCCGTCCTCCTGACCCTGCCGGTCTTCCTCGCCGCACAGGATCAACCGGCTGGACGTGCCGGCCGCGGTGGCCAGCCGGCCAATCCGCTGCAGGAGGGCTTGCCGCTGCGCCCCGAACGAACCATTCGGTTTACGACCGATGTCGGTACCTGGATGTCGCTGGACGTGAGTCCGGATGGGCAGACCATCGTGTTCGATCACCTTGGCGACATTTTCACGGTGCCGATTACCGGCGGCAAAGCGAAGGCGATCACCAAAGGCATGGCGGTCGACGCGCAGCCGCGCTTCAGCCCGGATGGCAAACGCATCGTGTTCGCGTCGGACCGTCGCGGCGCGCCAAACCTGTGGGTGCTCTCGCTCGATCTGAAGGACACGATTCAGCTCACGCGTGAACGCACGCTTTCCTTCGATTCCCCGGAATGGACGCCGGATGGCAAATACGTCGTCGCATCGCGCGGCAACAACCTGCAGATGTATCACGTCGAAGGCGGCGCCGGCGTGCAGCTCAATACGCCTCCACCAGCCGATGCGGGCGGCGGTCGGGGCGGCGGTGCGGCCAACCTGCGCTATATGGGTGTCGCCTACGGCAAGGATCCGCGCTTCATGTGGGTCGCACGCCGCGAAGGTGTCTGGGTCTACAACGATCCGATCAACGGCGCATACGACCTGTTCGTCTACGATCACAAGACCGGCCAGTTCTCGCAGCGGGCAACGCGCTGGGGCGGCGCGTTCCGGCCCACGCTCTCGCCGGACGGCAAGTGGCTGGTGTACGGCACTCGGCACGATCAGCAGACCGGTCTTCGCATCCGCGATCTCGAAACGGATGCTGAACGGTGGCTGCTCTATCCAGTCCAGCGTGACGACCAGGAGTCGCGTGCATCTCGTGACGTCTATCCGGGCATGTCCTTCACTCCCGATTCCAGGAACCTGATCGTCACCTACCAGGGCAAGTTGTGGAGTGTCCCGGTCGACGGTGCAAATCCGCGCCCGATTCCCTTCACCGTCGATGTCGAACAGCATCTCGGACCTGAAGTGAAGTTCGAGTATCCGGTCAGTGATGCACCAACCTTCACGGTGCGCCAGATCCGGAATGCGGTACCATCGCCGGACGGCAAGCGGCTGGCCTTCACTGCGCTCGACAAGCTGTACGTGATGGATCTGCCCAATGGCGCACCGAAGCGGCTGACCGATGCACCCGGCATGGAGTTCCATCCGGCCTGGTCACCGGATGGACAGTGGGTCGCGTTCACGACCTGGACCGAAGCCGATGCCGGACACATCTGGAAGGTGCGCTCGACCGGCGGACGGCCTACGCGGCTCAGCAATACGCAGGCGCTGTATCAGCAGCCGGTGTTTTCTACGGACGGACAACGCGTAGTTGCGATGCGCGGCAGTGCGGCCGGCTTTGCCGAAGAGAATCCGCGAGGCGGAAGCGACTTCGTGTGGGTGAGCAGCAATGGTGGCGCGGTCACATTGATCGCACCGTCCGGCGGACAACAGAACCCGCACTTCGTGAAGGGCAACGATCGCATCTACACGTCGGGCGGCCGTGGCATCGCATCCATGCGCTGGGATGGCACCGACATCCAGGAGCACGTGCGCATCAGTGCGGGTGGTGCCGCCGGCGGCCGGGGTGGCGGTGGTGGCCGGGGCGGCGGCTTCGCGACCATGGCCCCCGAAGGCGATCAGGCCCTGGCCCAACTTGGCAACGACATCTACGTCGCGACCGTACCGCTCATCGGCGGTGCCACACCGAACGTCACGGTTGGCGAGAACTCCAACTTCCCATCGCGCAAGCTGACCGACATCGGCGGCGCATTCCCGGCTTGGAGCTGGGATGCCAGGAAGGTGCACTACTCGATCGGCAACGCGCACGTGATCTACGATCTCGATGCGGCAAAAGCGTTCGACGATTCCGTGCGCCTGGCCAATCGTGCGCGCGGCCAGCCGCAACCGGCGGACACCGCGGCGGGTGGCGGCGGTGGTCGCGGGGGCAGGGGCGGGGGCGCACAGGCCCCGCAGTTCAAGCCACTCGAGTTCCGCGTGAACATCTCTGCGACGCGTGACATACCCAGCAGCGTTGCGGTGCTGCGTGGGGCCAAGGTCATCACGATGAAGGGCAATGAAGTCATCGAGAATGCGGACGTGTTGATCCGCAACAATCGCATTGCCGCCATCGGCGCACGTGGCCAGGTGCAGGTGCCGAGCGATGCGCGCGTCATCGATGTGACCGGCAAGGTGATCACGCCCGGCTTTGTCGACACGCATGCACACCTGCGCGTAAATGACGGCATCCATCGCGGCGAGAACTGGTCGTTTGCATCCAACCTCGCCTATGGCGTAACCGCCGCTCGCGACCCGCAAACCGGCGCCACCGATGACTTCACCTATGAAGACATGATCGAGACCGGTGACGTCCTCGGTCCACGCGCGTGGTCGACCGGGCCCGGTGTCATGGCCGGTGAGAACATCCGCAGTCTGGATCACGCGCGCAGTGTGCTCAAGCGCTACAGCGAGTACTACAACACCGGCACGTTCAAGCAGTACGTGGCCGGCAATCGCGAGCAGCGGCAGTGGATCATCCAGGCCGCGCGCGAGCAGAAGCTCATGCCGACCACGGAAGGTTCGCTCGATCTGGAGATGAACATCACCGAAGCGATCGACGGTTATTCCGGTCACGAACATTCATGGCCGAGCTTCCCGTTCCAGAACGACCTGATCAAGTTCTTTGCGCAGAGCGGCATCGTGTATACGCCGACGGTTCTGGTGGCCTACGGCGGCCCATGGAGCGAGAACTACTGGTACCAGCATCACGATATTCACAAGGATGCCAAGATCCGCCGCTTCATGCCGCATGCCGAGATCGACAATCGCGCATTGCGCAGAGTGAATGGTGGCCAGGCCGGCGGCTGGTTCCACGATGACGAATACATCATGAAATACATCAGCGAGCAGGTGGCCGACCTGGTAGCCGAGGGCGGCAAGGCCGGCGTGGGCAGTCATGGCCAGCTGCAGGGCCTGGGCTATCACTGGGAGCTCTGGTCGATGGCCTGGGACAAACTCAAGCCGCACGATGCACTACGCCTGGCCACGATCGGCGGCGCCGAAGCGATCGGCCGCGGCAAGGATGTCGGCTCGATCGAAGTCGGCAAGATGGCTGACCTGCTGGTCCTCGACGCGGATCCGCTGCAGAACATTCGCAACACCAACACGATCCGCTTCGTCATGAAGAACGGCCGGCTCTACGATGGCAATACGCTGGACGAGATCTACCCGCGCCAGCGCAAGGCCACGTTCTACTGGCAGAAGGATGACGCGCCTAAGGTGACGACGGATGGCAGCGACGTCATCACTGGCCGGCGGTAGCGGCAAATGCGCAATCGCTGCAGCCGGGCGCTTCGTTTGTGCAATTGACCGCGCCCAGCGCGGCTTACTACACAATGGTCGACTGCGCATCGCCGCCGATGTGCAGTTGACCGCGCCAGGCGCGGACACTTGCACAATTGCACTCGAGGACGGGGACGATTGTGGAATTGGCGACTGTAATTCTCTCCGCCGGTAACCGTCATCGCATTGAGACCAGCGACTGGCCATTTTAGCTATGTGCAAGCTGGGACCCGTCATTCAGTTTTTTCTACCGTGAGAGACAATCCCATGAGTAACCCGTCCTACATCTGGACCTACTCCGAGTATGCCCGCTTTCCGGATGACGGCAATCGCTATGAGGTCATCGATGGCGAAGTGCTGGTGACCCCCGCACCCTCGCCACATCACCAGCGGATACTCTTCGCGTTAGGAAGGCGGCTCCAGGAGTATGTCGAGCGCAACGACCTGGGCGAGATCCTCCTCGACGTGGATCTTCTTTTTGTGAGTGGCCAGTTCGTTCGGCCGGATTTGCTTTTCGTGCCGAAATCGGCGAAGGAAGCCGTGACCGATCGCGGCATGGAGCGGGCGCCGGGACTCATCGTGGAGATTCAATCGCCGACGTCATCTTCGATCGACCGAGTAAGGAAGCCCCGCCGGTATGGCGATTTCGGCGTACCGGAATACTGGGTGGTCGATCCGACCGAAGCAGCCCTACTCGTCTGGCGATTCGCAGCAGGCGAACGCGAGCCGAACCGGGCCACGGACATCGTTCATTGGCAGCCGGACGCCGGAATTGCACCGCTTCAGATCGCGTGTAGTGATCTGTTTCGACGACTCTAGATTGTCGAGCCGCCGATGAAGCGTGTGCTCGATTCCCTGCGCCTGGATCTGCGCTATGGCGTGCGGCAAGTCTCGCGCACGCCATTCTTTACGTTGGTTGCGGTCATTTCGCTGGGGATTGGCATCACGATCGCGACGACTGCGTTCTCGCTGCTGAATGCGATTCTGTTCAAGCCGTTGCCCGTGCCGGACGCCGACCGCGTAGTCCACGTCTACGCCAGCACGCGGGACGGCGCGACGCTTTACGCCGGCATTCCCTACCTCGATCTCGACGCGATTCGAAACAGCGGCGCGTTCAGCGGCGTCACCGCCTGGTACCACACGAACGTCAAGGTGCGCGCAAACGACGGCACACCGGAGCGCCGACGCGTCGGCCTCGTGACGCCGGATTTTTTTCAAACGCTTCGAATCCAGCTGGCCGAGGGCAGGACCTTTACCAGCGACGGCACCCAGCCTGAAATCGTCATCTCCGAACGATTCAAGCGCCGAACGTTTTCGACCGGTGAAACGGTGATCGGCCGCCCCGTTCTTTTGAACGATGTGCCGTTCACCATCATCGGGGTCGCGCCCGTGTCGTTCCGTTCGATCGATCCCGAGAATCCACAGATCGGCTGGATTCCGGCGGCGCACAGCGTCAACCTGTTCAGCGGCCGGTTTCCACTGGACCGCAGCACCCGCCACTTCCGCACGCTGGGTCGGCTGGCCCCCGGTGTAACGCCGTCCAGCGCGACGGCGAGCCTGAATCGCGTGGCCCACACGTTGGCGCAAACGCATCCGCAGTATTGGCGCGACGACCATGGCAGCACGCTGCGCCTTACATTGTTGAGCCAGCGCGAGAGCGTCACACGACCCAATCCTGATTTCTACAAGTCGCTTGCGCTCCTGATCACGATGGTCGTGCTCGTCCTGATCCTCGCCTGCACGAATGTCGGCGGACTACTGCTAGCGCGTGGCGTATCGCGCAGGCACGAGATCGCCGTGCGGCTGACGCTCGGCGCCAGTCGCGCACGCCTGGTCCGTCAGCTTCTGGCCGAGGCCGTGCTGCTGGGCACGCTGGGAGGCGCACTCGGCCTCGCGGGCGCGCTGATCACCACCCGGCTGGTTGGGCGGTTTCCAGTCTTCGAGGCGTTCGATTTCGCGCTGGACTGGCGGGTACTGCTGAGTGTCATCCTGGTATCGCTGACCTGTGCGCTCGTGTTTGGTGCGACGCCGGCTGCTCACGCTTT
>JBBDWZ010000064.1:0-7179 GCA_040902615.1 Gemmatimonadota bacterium
GGAGTCACGTCGAATTCACGCCCGATCTTGCGCACGCTGATCGCCATCACGCTGCCCACCGCGATCACGATGAGCAGAACAATCGAGCCCATAATAATGCCGAGCCATTTGAACAGACGCTTCATGCGCGTTCCCGAGTTGTAAGTGGTTGAACCGAGTGTGGCGGGTGTCACCGCGACGGAAACAACTACTCGCAGCCCGCTGCGTCAAGGTTTCAACCCGCATGGGTCTGACGACGGCAACCGAAACGGTTCACCGCGGAGGCGCAGAGTTCGCAGAGATCGCACTGAGTCGACGCGCTGTCTCTGGACTCCTCGCTCAGCCGGCATTTTCTTGAATTGGACGGAAGCCTCGCCCGGCGCAAGGTTTGTGCGTTCGTGGCGAGGCCGCGCGCAACGCAGCGCTGTCTTTCATCGGAAATGGAAAAAAAAGAAGCCGGCCGCGCCACGATGTTTCGTGCACGCCGGCCAGCTTCCCTGCGCTCTCTGCGAACTCCGCGCCTCTGCGGTGAACCTGCCGTAATGACCTACAAGCCGTCGAAGACCTAGTTCCGGTACCGCAGCAGCGACTTCAGCTCCTTCAACTGGTTGGTCCTCAGGGGCACGCCGTACACGACCATCACCGGATTCGGTCCCGCGGTCACGCCACGATCGAACAGGCCGGTCATGACCTCCACCGACTCGTTCAGATGATCGATCGGATTGTATGCGATGTACGGGATGCTGGCCGCGCGCAGCTCGGCTTCTTTGGCATCGCTGTTCGCGCAGCGCTTGGGTCGCACCATGACCACCATTGTTTCCCTGGCCAGGGCACACGCTGCGCGGAGCGATCCGGGCAGCCGGGCGGCACTCGAGCCGCCATGCACGAGAGGTCTCATTGCCACCGTCAGCAATTCGAGGGAAGGTTGGCTTCTTTGGAGACCTCTCAATGCACCCACTGGGCCAACCCGCGTTTTTCAGGCCTATCCCCATGTACCGCACCGGCTTGTGCAGGATTGCAGCCCTGGAGCGGAGACTGGATCGAGTCGATCCACTGGAAAGATTTGTTACAGCTGCCGATACAATCAGAGCAGCTTTAGTTGTTCGCCCGGCCGGCGGAAATGCGCGGTCGAAAGTTTTGCCCGCTCCTCGTTCAAGCCCAGCTTGCGACAGGTAGTATCGAAGAGCATTTCGATCTGATCCGCGAAGATTCCTTCTCCCCTCATTCGCTCCCCGAACTTCGAGTGGTACAACTCGCCGCCGCGCAGACTTCGTATGCGATTCAGCACCTTGTCCTGCCGCTCGGGAAAGTGGCGCGCCAGCCAGGTCTCGAACAAATCCTTCACCGCATACGGCAGCCGCAGCATGATGTAACCGGCGCTGCGCGCACCCGCATCCGCGGCCGCTTTCAGGATCGCCGGCAATTCCTCATCGGTCAGCCCCGGCACCACCGGCCCGATCATCACGTTCACCGGCACACCCGCCTTCCTGAGAGCTTCCACCGCAGCCAGTCGTTTGGCTGGTACTGACGTGCGCGGCTCCATCACGCGCTGGATCTCATTGCGCAGCGATGTGATCGAGACGCTGATGCCGGCCAGGTTGTCGCTGGCGAGGTCGGCCAGGATGTCGAGATCGCGGGTGATCAGATGGTTCTTGGTGATCATGCCGACCGGATTTCTGAATTCGGCAAACACCTCGAGCAGTCCGCGCGTGATCCTGAATCTGCGCTCAGCCGGCTGGTAACAGTCAGTGACGCCGCTGATCACGATGGTCTTCGGCTTCCAGCTCTTCTTCATGAACTCTTCACGCAGCAGCTTCGCCGCATCCAGTTTCACGAAGATTTTGGTCTCGAAATCGAGCCCTGCCGATAGCCCGAAGTATTCGTGACCCGGCCGCGCGTAACAGTAGATACAGCCGTGCTCGCAGCCGCGGTACGGATTGATACTCGTATCGAAGCCGACATCCGGGCTGTTGTTGTGAGCCAGGATGTTGCGGGTCGCATCGCGAAAGAACTGCGTCGGCGGCGCCGGCTCGTCCGGATCATATGCGTCCAGGTCCGGCACGTATTCGATCGGTTCGAAACGATTCGGCGGATTCTCGACCGCGCCGCGGCCCCTGATTTTGATGAGAGTTGGGTCCTGCATGGGATGTTTCCTATGGTTAGACTGCGGCGGATTTAGAGATCCGTTGGCGGTTAGCGCTGGCGTTGGCGCGTGCGGGGGCGGTGGCGGTCGGTGGCGGGGCGGCTCAACCCGCGATGGCCAATGACCGCGCGGCAAATGTCTGCGCGACATCAGCACCCACTACCCACCGCCACCGACCGCCAACGCCTACGCACCCGCCAACGCCACCGCTAACCGCCACCGCTATCCGCGACCCTTTTCCTCACGTCTTCCGCGCCAATACGATGACACTCTTCCAAAATCCCGGCCCTCTCCCCACCCCTCGCCATTCCAGCGCCTTAAACGCGTGACTCACCAAAAGCGAATCCAGCGTCGCTTTCGAAAAGAACTTCACGTGTCCGCCGTCCCAGTTGGGCGCGTGATGCCGATCCCATTTGCCCAGCATGGCGATCGCGATGTTCTTGAGATAGCCATGGTATGGCGTCGACAGAATGACGTGACCCGCCGGCTTCAGTACGGCGGTTGCAAAGCGCAGCAGCGCGCCGGGCTCGTACAGGTGCTCGATCACTTCGGTTGCGATCACAGCATCGAACTTGCGGTCGGCCAGCGCGCCCGGTGAATCGTAGACGCTGTGCTGTACGAATTCGACCTGTGGAAAGTTGACGCGGGCAATCGCCAGGCCTGACGGCGACACATCGCAACCGACCACGTCCATACCCGCCTGGGCCAGCGCTCCGCACAACACGCCGTTGCCGCAGCCCACGTCGATGACCCGCTGCGCACGGATCTGCCGGCACATCTTGAGTACGGGTTGCGTGACATATTCATGCGAGCACTGCGGCTGGGCATCGCGATAGACGTATTCGGGCGTGCTCACGCAATGGCCTTCTTCAGCAGCCTGCCGAACTCAGCCGGCGTGGCCTTGCCAATGCTCACATCCGGCGTGCGATGCCAGGCGGCACACGCAGTGATCGCCCGGCCGATGTCGCTGATCAGCGCACTGCTCGGTTTCACGCCGGCCTCGAGATACGCCGCCTTCACTTCGAACCGGCCGTCCCGTCGATGGGCCTTGGCATCGATGCGGCCGACCAGTGCACCGCGGCGCAGGATCGGCAGCACGTAGTAGCCGAATTTGCGTTTGGGTTCGGGTGTATAGCACTCGATGCGATACTCGAAGTCGAAAAGCTGTTCGGCACGCTGGCGGTCCCATACGACTGGATCAAACGGAGAAAGCAGTGTGGTTACGGTCGACTTGAGCGTTCCGGCGGCAGCCTGCTCGACCAGCTCTGCGTGGTCGGGGTGCACATACAAGTCGTCGGCGAAGCCGTTCACGCGCACGGACACTAATGCACCTGCACCCGCCAGCTCACGTACGATCGCGGGTGTACCGCGTTTGCTCATGCGGAAGTAGTCGGCCACCCAGCTCACGCGCGCGATCCCGAGGGCACGCACGGATTCCAGCACCAGCCTGCGGTCGGTCTCTTCCTGCGCCGGCAGTTGCGCATCACTCCATCCGGGCAACACACGCTCGCGCAGATCGTAGACGCGCTGGAAACCCTGTCGCCGCGCGATCATCAGCTCACCGGCGGTGAGCAGGTTCTCGAGCACCCGCTTTTCACCCTTCCACTGCCACCAGCCGCCGGCCTCGCGTTTCTGCTCGAAATCGGCGGAGCGTAGCGGCCCGCGCTCGCGGATCGCACCGACGACGCGCGTCACCAGGCCGGGTTGCATTGCCGCGGCGCGGTACTTCCAGCCCATGCTGTGTGGATCGAGCATGCGTCGTCGATAGAGCGCGAAGTCTTCGATCGGCAGGAAACACGCCTCGTGGGACCAGTACTCGAACAGCTTGCCCTCGGCATGAAGCTGCTCGAGCCAGGCGGGATCGTAATCGCCCAGGCGGCTCCACAAGACGAGGTACGGGCTGCGCGCAACCACACTGATCGTATCGATCTGCAGCGCGCCCATCCGTCGGATCAGTGCCAGGACATCCGGCTTGCGGGCTTTGCGCGCGGGCGGACGCAGCAATCCCTGAGCAGCCAGGTGGAGCGAGCGCGCGCCCGGAACTGTGAGGGTGAGAATTTTTCTGCTCAATCGCCGGCCACGAAGAAGACCAGCAGCCAGCGGCCACCACGCTTCGTGAAGAAGCCGCGCCAGCTCACCGGGCTGTATGCGTTCAAGCCATTCACGTACGCCGTACGATCACCGGGCAGCTTGATTTGCGCCCAGGTGTCTCGAGTCGGGACACCGCGCTCACCGAGCTTCTGCCAGTTCTCTACCGGTACAATGTCGTGACTCAGGGTTGCAATCACGGGCGCCTGTTCATCGGCATCCTCATGCACGGTGACGTTGCTACCGGTAATGGCCACGTGCTCGAAAGCGTCGATGCTGTCCGGCCAGAAAGCGAAGACGTACGGGAAATTGAAGGTCGTGTCCGTCATCTTGCCGCCCAGCGAGAGCGCGCGCGTCAGCGCATCCCAGACCTGCGATTCCGGATCGGACGGCTGCCACAGCCGACGGAAGCCGGCAATGCTGTCACCACCGCCAAAGCCGATCTTGATCTCGGGCGCGAGTAGCGCGTAGAGGTAGCTGGTGTCTTTGCGCTGTAACGCCGCGAGGACCTCGGCCCGAAATGCGGCAAAGCTGGCATCCGCCTGATCGACTGGCAGCAGCTTCGGCAGGCCGGGCACCGCCGGTGCTCCCGCGTGCTGCGTAGGCTGCACGGCGACACTGTCACCGGCCACACCGTCCGCAGTACGCGCATCACTGCCACACGCGACCAGCAGCACGCAACCAATGATCAGGGCGTTTTGCATGTCAGGCATGTTTGTGCCTCACTTCAAAATGCCTATTTCAAGCCGGACGGCAGCCGCGGCGATGACAGCAGGTCCTTGAACTTCTGCCAGCGCTGCTCAGGCGATGCCCCGCCCTGCTCGACGTAAGTTGCAATCAGGTCACGACCGTAGTTGTAGTTGATCACGTAGCTGCGATACGTGTCAATGAACTTGACGCGCTGCTGCGCCCGCTCCGGCTCCATCAAGGCATACGCGGTCAGGAACTTCGCCGCGCTGTCCGCATTGATCTCGCCGTTCAGGTACTTGCGGGCTGCTTCGTTGCCCGCATAGCTCAGCTTGCCGACCAGGGTCAGGATACGCGTGTATTCCTCCGCCTTGCTGCCATCCAGACCGGCCAGCGGAAACAGTACATCGCGCTCGAAGGCAACGCGCTCGGCATTGGGAAACGCGACGTCAATCCCGTAGTTGGCGCTGCCTTCCGCAATCAGCGACTGCGGACTGAACAGCGGATAGACCTGGTACTCCGGCCAGCCGCGGTCGCGCACCAGGTTCTTCTCCAGCAGCACGTTGTAAACATGATGGCCGGGGTAACCCTCGTGTGCGGCCAGGTCGATCGCGCGATCAATGAAAATCGGCAGGTCGGTATTGATCTGGATCAGGCTCTTCATGTTGCCTTGATACCAGTTGTAGCCGCTCCACGATTTGTTGGTCACGTATTCGAGTGTGAACGATTCCTCCGCCGGCATTTGTACCTGCGCGCTGGTACGTTTGCGCGCTTCCGCGATCGCCGCCTTGAACACGGTGTCGAGCTTCGCCTTGGGGATGACGAAGCCCTGCTTGTAGCGCGCCAGCCGCGGCGGCACTGGGCCTGTGCCCGGCAGCACTGCGTTCAGGCTGTCCAGCATCGACTGGAAATGCGATTCCGGGTAGGTCGGCGCGGTCGCATCGTAGAGCGCCTGCGATTCTTCGTCGAACTTCATGCGCTGTCCGCTCATGATGCGCACATACGCCTCGAGGGACTGGGTCTGCCGCAGCAGGTAGCCCTGGCGCAGCTGCACCAGCGAGTCCGCACTACCCACATCGATCGGCTCCAGCTCCGCGATCAGCTGGCGCGCGCGCGCCGCGATCGTATCGAGTGGCGGCTTGGCGGATTTCACTTCGTCACGCCACGATTGTGGACCGTAATAGGCATCGACGTAATTTGGATCGTGCTCGCCGACCGCAAGCACGAGTTTCACGTATCGTTCTGCCAGTGGCGTCATGGTCGAGTCGAGCGCGGCTGAGGATGGTGGCTCGGGCTCGCCCCCGCTGCAGGCGGCCGCAACCAACGCCGTGAGAAACCAGAAACGTTTCATATCGTAGGCATCCCGTATTCGGTTCAGGCTGAAAGTACGCGTTCAGGCGCGCATGAACGAGGGCAGCAGGAAACCGTCACCGCGGAAAGCCCGTGTCACGCGGTCTCTCAGTTTGTCTGCGTCTCGGCGTGAAACGTGTTGCCAGCACTATCCGCCAGGTCAGCCAGCCAGCCAGCCAGCCGACCAGAGCCGAGACGATGACATCGCTCAGGAAGTGCGCGCCGGCCGCCACACGCGTGAACGCACAGCCCCAGGCGAGGGCCCACCAGATGATCCACGCGCGCGGGAACAGGCGTGAGAGAATTGCAGCCGCGCCGAACGCGACGACGGCATGGCTGCTCGGCAGCGCAAGTCCGCTGGTCGAGAACGTGCGCTCGCTGAACGGGCGGAAATAGTAGAGCCCTTCATGTGCGCCTGGCCGTTCCCGTCGCAGCAAAAGCTTCAGCAGCTCGCCGGCGATGCCGGCGATCACAGGTGACATCGCGAGAGCAGCCGGTCGCCTCCAGCCGCGCGGCACTTCCTGCAACCAGAGCGCGAACGCAAGGACCAGCCAGAGCGGCAGGTACCCCAGCACGCGCAGCAGCCGCCCCCAATCCTCCGAGTAGATGTTCTCGATGCGAACCTGGCGGAACACCCACGGATCGAGCAGATGCGCGATGACGATGCCGACCGCACCAACAATCGCCACCGTCAAGGGCCGCACGCCCTGCCCGCTTTGCTGCACGTTGTCCTTTCGCGAGGAACGAGCGCGGGATCATACCGAACGAGGACGGGGAACGGAATGACGTGACGATTGCACGTAAGACCAGCATCAAAACCGCGTCCAATCGCGGGAGGAACTCATGGCGCGTCAGCGTAAGCGCCCCGCAACGCGACGCTTTGCGGCCAGCTCGGAATTGGGCTCTACGCGATGAAGTGTGGGGTGTGGTGA
>JBBDWZ010000065.1:0-1514 GCA_040902615.1 Gemmatimonadota bacterium
ATCCGCGATCCGCGATCCGCGATCCGCGATCCGCGATCCGCAATCCGCAATCCGCAATCCGCGATCCGCTACCGCCGCGTGTTCGACCCCAACCCCCGCAGCTTCGACTGCAATCGCCTCAGCCAGGGCGATGTCGGCGGCCGCAAATCATCGCCGTGCTCGAGCCGATCCAGTACCGCTTCAGCTTCGTCCCGGCTGCGACCTAGCCACTTCTGATATTCCTTGCGGAATGCCGCCCAGACTCCGACAAAAACACCGCCGCCGCTGACCACTCCAGTGACCGCCGCCGCCGCAATCTGAAGTACGTCCGTCGAAATCGCGGAGCCGACCGCGCCCGCCACCAGACCTCCGGTCAGCACTCCGAACAGGCTTCCGGCGAGTATTGCCGTCGTCGCTTGACCTTTTCTTTGCTCCGGATAACTCATCTGCAGGCGGACATGACACCACCCCGAGTCGAGCGGCCGCACCGTGAGATACGCTCGTTGAACTCGTGCGATGTGGAACCGGCCGGATGGGCGGCTGAATGCACGTGCGATGCTGCTGAACGCATCGTCGGCGGGCTCGAAGAAGGCATTTGGACCCTGCCTGCGGCGGATCTGCAGGTATTCCCGCGTAACCAGGTAATCTTCGAGGCGGGCGTGAGCGGTAACGACCTCACATGGAACCGCGCGCAGCGCGACGACGCTGGCGGGACCGAAGTAGCGATCCAGAAACGCATCGGGTACCGGCTCATCATGCGGGCGCTCGTAGAGAGCCTGGCGGACATGACGTTCAGAAAGACCGAGCTCCTCGGCGATCTTGATCAGTTCGCTTTCGCTCAGCTGATCCTTGGCGTCCTGCTCGGAGAGAGAGATGTCGATGGCACGGCGAATGACCAGCTCGAGACCAGCGCGAGAAATCGAGCGTTCACTCTCCGAAGTGGGTTCTTCGGCCAACCGTCTACTCCAATCAGCCGCGGTGCGGCGCCTTCAACGGATCTGGTTCCGGCTGCTTGCCTGCCGGCGAGCGAATTTCGGCTGATGGCGCAGCCAGCAACGCTGCGTCGACCGATGGCGTGGTGGGCAGTATGAGCGGAGCGTCAGGATGCGCCGCCGCCGATGCAACGCGCGCGGCACCTTCCATGAACGGGCGGAACAGCTCCATGGGCAACGGGAACAGCGTCGTCGAGTTGTTTTCCGCGGCGATCTCGACCACGGTCTGGAGAAAACGCAACTGCAAGGAGGCCGGGTTCAACGACATGATGCGTGCAGCTTCGGACAGCGTTTCCGATGCCTGTAACTCACCCTGGGCATTGATGACCTTGGCGCGACGCTCGCGTTCAGCCTCGGCCTGCTTGGCCATCGCACGCCGCATCTCCTGCGGCAGGTCGATGTCCTTGATTTCGACCGCAGTCACGTCGATACCCCATGGATCCGTGCCTTCATCGATGATCTTCTGAATCACGTGGTTGAAATGGTCGCGCTCGGCCAGCAGCTGGTCCATTTCCGCCTGACCGACCACGCTGCGCAGCGTGG
>JBBDWZ010000065.1:1524-4628 GCA_040902615.1 Gemmatimonadota bacterium
TGGCTTGAGGCAAACAGGTAATCCTGTACGACCACGGTGGCTATGATTGGATCCTTCACTCGAAAATACACGACTCCGTTGACCCGCACCGGCACGTTGTCGCGGGTGATCACGTCCTGCGGCGGAATGTCGAGCGTTACGATTCGCAGCGGTACGTTGACCATGCGATCCACGGCCAGTGGAATCAACCACTGCAGACCGGGGCCGCGCAGCGTCTGCAGCCGGCCCCACCGAAAGACTACGCCGCGCTCGTACTCACGAAGCACTCGAAAACCGCTCAGGCCGATAACACCCGCTGCGCCGAGAATTGCCCACAGCACTTCCATCAGAGACTCTCCACGATGACGGCGATGCCCTGACCACCGCCGATGCAGGCGCTGCCCAGGCCGTAGCGCGCTTTGCGCCGCTTCAACTCGTGCAATAGGTGCACGGTGATGCGCGCGCCCGAGGCGGCCAACGGGTGGGTCAGTGCGATCGCGCCGCCATCCACGTTCGTCCGGTCGAGATCGAGCCCGAGGTCTTTTGCGACCGCACAAAACTGCGGTGCAAAGGCTTCGTTGACTTCAACCAAATCCATCTGATCGAGTGTAAGACCGGCGCGCTCGAGTGCCTTCCGGCTGGCCGGCGCCGGTCCTATGCCCATGATGCTGGGATCCACACCGGCAACGCCCCAGGAAACTAGACGGCCGAGTGGTTTCAGCCCCTTCTCCTGGGCCCAGGACGCGCTGGAAATCACCAAAGCCGCCCCACCATCGCCGATGCCACTCGCGTTGCCCGCTGTGACGAAGCCGTCCTTCTTGAAATACGGACGCAAACCCGCCAGGGCCGCGCGGGTCGTGTCAGGACGCATGTGTTCATCGGCCTTAAACTCAGTTTCGCCTTTGCGCGATTTGATCGAAACACCGACGATCTCGGCGTCGAAGCGCCCGGCATCCCACGCGGCCTTGGCGCGCTGCTGCGAGTTGTACGCGACTTCGTCGGATTGTTCGCGCGTAATTCCGTATTGCTCGGCCAGCTTCTCCGCAGTCTGCGCCATCGAGAGATTGCACTGCGTATCCGTGAGTGCGGCCCATAGAAGGTCTTCGAAATTCTCATTCGGCGGCCCCAGCCTCAGATCGCCGAAACGCGCGCCGCGCACGACGTGCGGTGCCTGGCTCATTGACTCGGCGCCGCCGCACAGGATCGCGTTCGATTCACCGAGCATGATCTGTTCGGCCCCGCTGATGATCGCCTGGAAACCGGAACCGCACAGACGGTTCAGCGTCAGCGCCGGCTTCTCGACGGGAACACCCGCCTTGAGACCTACGTGCCGCGCCATGTAGATCGCGTCCGAGGATGTTTGCAGTGCGTTGCCGAAGATCACTTCGTCTATGTCTGCGGGTTGCACCTTTGCGCTCTCGAGTGCGGCACGGGCCGCGAATGCACCCAGCTCGTTGGCCGTGAAATTTCGGAGCGAGCCGCCGAATGCACCCATCGCGGTGCGGCGACCCGACAGAAAAACGACATCGTTATTGCGATTCATGTTCAAGGGATTCTCCGCCTTACATCCTGAGGTTCAGCCTTTTCATTATATACACCGACCACTCAAAGCTGCTGACAGATCCAGTCGCCAACTTCCTGGGTCGTCAGTTTTCCGCCCAGATCCGGGGTCGTCCGATGGTCTGCGACGGCCTTTCCGACTAAGCCTTCAAGGGTGTCGGCAAAAGCCGTTTTGTCCAACTGCCGCAACATCAAACCGACGGTCATGATGGCCGCCAGCGGGTTCGCTCTGCCGGTGCCCACCAGGTCGGGTGCGGAACCGTGGACCGGCTCGAACAGGCCGGGGCGACCCGGATGCAGATTGGCGGATGGCGCAACACCAAGTCCGCCCGCCAGTGCGGCGGCCAGGTCGCTCAGGATGTCCCCGAAGAGATTGGGGGCGACGATTACGTCATAATTCGCAGGGCGCCGGATCAGGTCCAGAGCCAGCGCATCGATGTAGACGGCATCACGCGGAAAGCTGCCGTAGTCCGAACCGATTTCCGCGAAGACGCGTCGCCAGAGCCCGCCGGCGTGCCGCATCGCGTTGGCTTTGTCCGTGAGTGTGACTTTGCGACGTCCCTCGTGTCGAGCGTACTCGAATGCAGCGCGAATGATGCGTTCCACGCCCTTGCGCGTGTTAAGGTCCTCCTCGATGGCGACTTCATCCGGCGTTCCCTGCTTGAAGGTGCCGCCCAGTCCGAGATAAATCCCTTCGGTGTTCTCGCGGAAGATCACCAGGTCGACATCCTCAGGCTTCACATCCTTCAATGGCGAAAGGCGAGCATCCAGCAGCTTGACCGGTCGCAGGTTGACGTAGAGATCGAAGCGGAAGCGCATGCCAAGTAGAATGGCGCGAGCGTGCGCGCTGTCCTTCACCCGCGGGTCACCCATTGCACCGAGGAAGATCGCATCGAAATGCGAGAGCACTTCGAACTCTTCTTCCGTGATCGCGCTGCCGGTGGCGAGGTAGCGTTCTGCGCCGAAATCGAATTCCGTGATGTCGAGTTCGAGATCGGTTCTTTCGGCCAGACAACCGAGCACTTTGGTGGCCTCGCGCGTTACCTCGATCCCGATCCCATCACCGGGAATGATGGCTATCCTGTGCATGGGCGGAACTTATTGGCGGGCGGATGGTCGGCCAAGGCTATTTGACCGTGATGCTGCCAGATACGCCGTGAGAAATGCACCGAAATGTGTAGCGTCCTGCGGGCATGCCCTCGAAACTCACGATCCAGGTAGCGCCAACCACCAGGAGTGGCGGACTGCGAAGCTGCGATTTCGTGCGGAATAACTGACCAGCGGACGCGGGCAGGCTGCCTTCTTCGAATTCCAGGATATGCGTCCGGGAATCGCCGGTTTTGAATCGAACGACATCATTGCTGCGGATCTGGACTGCCGCGGGATCGAGCTCGCCAGCCGCAACGCTGCGCACGAGCACGTCGTGAATCTTCACGCCTGCGGGCAGTGAAATCGTATCACCGCCGATGTCCAGCTTCGCTTCTCGGCGCAGCGAAAAATCCTTGCAGCTTGCCAGAACGGGCAGGATTACCAAAACGAAGGCGCCGGCGCATCCTCGAAAGGGA
>JBBDWZ010000065.1:4638-7176 GCA_040902615.1 Gemmatimonadota bacterium
CCCCCCCCCCCCCCCCCGCGCGGTACGGCCGCAAGTGTTACTTGCCGCCGCCCAGCGACCAGACGTACGCCGCCACGGCGTTCACCTGGTCATCCGTCAGCATTGCGCCACCCATGGGTGCCATTGGCGCAGGCGCCGCCTTGGGCGTCGGTACGCCGGTCTTCACCAGAGTGACCATCGCCGGATACGTGCCGTCGATGTTGATCCACTCGGCATCAGTCAGATTGGGCGCGAGCGGCGTGCCCTTGGCGTCCGCGCCGTGGCAGGCCGAGCACACGGTGGAAAAAGTCTGGCCGCCCGCGGCCACCATTTCAGGCGTGGCTCCCGCTGGCGGTGTGCCTGCTGTTGCGCCGCCCGGTGCGGGCGGCATTGGTGCTGGTACTGCAGCAGAATCACCTGCGGTATTGTCTGCGGTGTCGTCCCCCCCCGCGCACGCGGCCAGCCCGGCCACCGCGAGCATCCCCAGAATTGCGCTCAAATCCCTCACGCGCATGTGCAGCTCCTCCTCGCTCAGTTATCCGCGGGCCCCCCCCGCGCCATTCCTTCAATCGCGTTTCGGCCCCCTGGGCCGAGCGCGCGCAAAGCTAGACGGAGGGCCATGCAATGTGCAAGCCGTTGCATGGGTGTTTCGCTTACTCGGTTGTTGCTCCGCAGGCGATGCAGAATTTCCAGCCATCTTCTAGTTCTTCCTGACAGTTCACGCACTTTCGGACGGTCTGGTCTACCCCGCAAAAAGGACAGAAACGAGCCGTTCGACCCGACGGCAACGCATGATCGCATGTCATGCACCGCGTTTCGGGTTTGCTCGCTGAGCCCGCCCCGACTGCATCTTGCCGCGATGCTTGCGGGGGTGCGCCCGTTTTGGCCACGGTCGGCAATGGTGGCGCAATCACGGATGCCGGGGGCGGACTCGACATGGCCTGTGCGGCTCGCGCCGCAAACTCCCGAATTGCCGCAATGGGCTCGAGCTCTCCCTGTGTATGCATTGCGGCCTCGATTTGAGCCGTCTCGACGCGCGACACGGGCCGAACTGCAGGTGCTGCCGGTTCGACCGGTGCCGTTTTACCACGCTTCGTCGCCAGCTCTTCGATCAGATCCAACTCTTCCGGCACTGCAACGTAGACATCACACGCAGCGTAGTGACGATAGATACCGAGGTTTGGATTCGACGATTTCAGCTCGTTACGCAATTGATCACGAACCTCGACCGGCTCTATGAGCGCATAGCCGCCCTCGCCAGCCAGAAACTGCAACAAGGCGTGTTCGTAATCGGCGTTCAAGGCAAATCCGAGCGTGCGCACCGAACGATACGGAATCAAATCGGTGTAAATCTCTGCTACCGTCACCGGGTCATGCAGGTTGTGCCGATCGCTCAATACCAGCGAATCGACCAGGGCCCGGTGCAGTTGCCCCAGCAAAGCATCGGTCGAAATGGTGGTCATAACCATGAGTTCCCTTGTGATAGCCAGAACCTAGTTCGTGCGAGTCAGTGCCGCCCGCACCTCTGACGGTGCCTGCTGTAACACCTGCTCCGCGGACGGGTCATGCGCCTCACGCAACGCGCGGATCAACCCGATCCAATTCAGCTTGTCCTCGGGACTCAGCTCCTGCGCGCGCCGGAAGCGCTGCACGGCCAGCTGAGGCTGCCCGAGGTCCAGGAACAGGTTGCCAAGCTCGCGTGACACATCGGCGTCATCCGGATGACGCGTGGCTGCCATCTTCAGGACCTCGGCCGCTTTGTCAAATTCCTGTTGCCGGCGATACACGCGAGCGAGATAAAGCTGTGCCGTTGCATCATCAGGGTCTTTGGCAGCCTTCACCAAATGTTCTTCCGCCGTCGCCCAACGCTCGGCCTGCACTGCCGCAATCCCTTTTTCCAAATCGGAATCGCCGAACAGCATGGTCAGCGCGACCAGAGACAGCAACCCGAAGAAAACCAGCCCGGCCACCGCTGCGACCGGAATCTTGCGTTCCCGTATCTCAAAGCCCGGCGCTCCCACCGGCTCGGCGCCCGCGACTGTTGAATCTACCGCGACCGGCACCGGCTGAACTGGCAGGTCGGTCAGCGCGGCGATCTCCGACCGTAGCTGCTTCACGACGTCGTACGCCTGGTCCGCATCGGCCGGCCGCGCGTCTCCGCTGCCCGCCCGCCGGCTGGCCTGTTCGAGCTCATGGATCTGACCCGCCAAACGCAGCGAAATCAGCTCCCGCTTTCGAAGGGCGAGGATCAGCTGGTCGTGGGGCAGCTCAGTGGGTGACCTGGCAACCAGCCTCTCTTCATCGGGCACCCGTGGATCGAATCGCAACAGGTTGCGCAGCGTTCTTTCCACGGCTGTCGCGGTAGCCTGAATCGCATCCGAAAGCTGCTCGGTCGTCTCGTAATCATCGAGCTGCTCAATCGCATGCGCGCAGTCGTGCAATGGGCGGAGTATTCGGTCTTTGTCCATAACGCTTTCGGGTCGGGCGCGTCGGCCGACCCGACTCGCCTGTTACGTTTCAACCAGCCAGTGTCCTGCACCCGCGCCCGCCAGCACGAAT
>JBBDWZ010000066.1:0-7140 GCA_040902615.1 Gemmatimonadota bacterium
CTGGCGAGCGGGACACCGGGTTCCCACTCGCCAGCCCCCTTCGTTTCCATCTTTTCATCACAAAAGCCCGCGAGCCCCCGGCGCAAACGCTTGCCATAACCTCGCGCCCGCAAGCCGCCCCAGCTAACGTGACCGCCCAGATCTCTCGGCTGAGAACCATTGGACCAAAAGAAAAAACCTCGCCCGCGCAATTGGCTCGACCAGATGGGTCGGGACGCGCCGCAGGCGGAGAAGGAACGCGACCCGGTTCATCTGGCACCGGTGTACTGGCTGCTGATACTGATCGTGATCGCAGCAGTTGTGGTATCGATCGTCTGGAAGGACGTCGAGCAGGTAGACCGTTTTGGACCGAACATGGCCACCGAAGCGGTTGGCATTCTGCTCACCGTAGTTTTCGTTCGCAGGTTCCTCGAGCAGAACGAACGGTCCCGTCGGCTGCGCGCATCAATCGGCGCGTTGCGCAAAGCTCGTCGTGCACTGTTCGAGCTGACCGATACCTGGGCGACGCTGATCAAAGGCGCGTTGCCGCAGCGGCCGGTCGACATCAAGGATGTCCGTCAGCTTTGTTCACCCGATCAGTCGGACGCGCTGCTCTGGCTGGACACGAGTGCCCGCATGCCGGGCGATGCGTCAGAACTGTGGATGGCCTGGGCCGCGCGACGGCTGCGCTCCGCGCAAATGGCGTTCGACGTGATCATCGGCACGTACGGCGGTGTGCTCGATCCCGAATACGTGGAAGCGCTGGATGCCATGGTCGACGACCCGTTCGCGCGGCTGGTCGAAGAACTGGCCGACGCCGGCGTCGATTCACACAAATGGCGGGTCACGCTCAACACGGCGCGCGCGGTACGATCGACCCATTTCGATCGCCTGTTGCAGACCATCAAGCTGCACAACCAGCTCTCCTCCGAAGCCGCGACCGTGCGCGCCAAAGGCATTGGCCCGCGCTCGGAAACACTCGGCGTCGAACTGCCGCCCGACTACGACCTGCGGCTCGAGACCAGGCTGGAAGATGCATGGTGGAAACAGCGTCCCAACCCTGGCAGCCTCCGTACCGAGCGCTGTTAATCGTCGCTCGTCGCTCGTCGCTCCTCGCTCGCACGCGGGAGACGCCAGGCGAACACGGTTCCGATCAGCAACGTGGGCATTACGTATAATGCTGCTGCTTGCGGTCCAATCCCATCGGCAAGTACACCGACGGCGAGCATTGCGACTGAGCCGGCTGCCCAGGCGAGGCCCATGACGATGCCGGCGCCGAGGGAACGGCCAGCAGGCACGAGCTCCTGCGCCATCAGTACGATGGGCGGCAACAGCGCCATGTTGAGGAAGCCGGCCAGTGCGGTTGCAACCAGGCCTGCCGGATGTGTTGCCGGCAGCCAGACCGCGATCGCGTGGGCGGGAAGAGAAAGTGTACTCAGGTAGATCAGCAGTTTTCTGCGATCCATCCGGTCAGCCATGAACCCGCCGAAGAAACTGCCGATCGCCTGGGCACCGAGATAGAGACTGAGCAAGGCAGCGCCAGTTGCTTCAGAGCCGCCTGCGCGATTGACCACGATGGGTTGCAGGGTCAGGAACACGCGCTGGATGAACGCACCGACCGCGCTCACACCAAACACCAGGCCGAGCGGTCCACGGAGCAGCTGCAGGATCGGCGGACGTGGTCCGTGCTGGTGCCGGGTCGCGCGCTCGTGTTCTCCGGATGGGAAGACAAAGAACAGCACGGGCATGATTACCAGCATCGGCAGCATCGCCAGCCACAGGCGATCGAGACCGGCGCGGCTCACAATCGTCACGGCAGTAATCGGTCCGAGTGCGTAGCCGAGCGCACCGCCAAACGAGAACATGGAGTAGCGCGTGCCCATGCGTTTGCCGCCGCCACTCGCCGCCATGGACGCACCGGGCGGATGAAACGCGGCGCTGCCCAATCCGCCGAAGGCGAGGAACAGCACGAGCACGCCAAAGTTGGGCGCCAGTCCGATCATCGACATGAACACGGCGGTCAGCAGCGGACCCAGCACCACGAAGACCCGGCGGCCGAAGCGATCCGCCAGAGCACCCATGACCGGCTGCACCAGTGATGCCGCCAGTGAAAGCGTCATTGCGAGGGTTGCGGCCAGCGCGATGTTGAGGCCGAGCTTGTTCATGATGCGCGGCAGCAGCGGGTGCAGAAACGAGATGTAGAGATCGATCATGCCGTGAGCGAGAGCGACTGCTCCGGCAATCATCATTGGATGGGCGGTCCGCGGGGCGCGCTCTGCTCTGGCTTCCGGAAGTGTTACTTCCAGGCTCAACTGTCGGCTCCGATCTTTCGGAGGATGGCCTGGAAGTCGGGACGGCTGCGCAGCCGATCGAAGCCGGTCCAGTTCACGAAGTAAACGGCCGAAACCTCCTTCCGGTCAACGCCCTGTGCCAGCAAGCGGATCGCGCGGTCGTCCTGGTGGAGTGCGGCGGCAAACATGGCCGCGAGCAGTTTTGACAGTTGCTCGATCTGATCCAGCGCCGCGAGCGCAGCGCTGTATTCCGGCGAGTCCGCGTGACCATCCCGGCGCGCAATCGCTCCCTTGATGATGGTGCGCATGGCATCGGATCCGGGACCGGCGAATATCGAGTCGGCCTGCTCGTACCGCTCGGCGCCGAAATAGAACAGGTTGAGGATCATCCCCGCCGTCTGGAATTGCGGCAGCAGGCGAATGGTTTCTTTCGTGTACGCGATCGCGGAATCGGTCTTGCCCTCGAGTGACAGCTGAAAAGACATGATGTTGCGTGCAGCGGGCGCAACCGGATCGAGCACCAGCGCACGCTCGAGTTCCGTGCGCGCCTGCGCTATCCGCCGTTTGGCTTGAAGCACCTCGCCGTACCACTGATGTGCAGTCGCATAGCTCGGCCGCAACGCGATCGCGCGCACAATTGCCGTTTCAGCCGTGGCCAGATCGACGTCGAAATTGAGTGCGATCTGGCTGAGCGCTGCGTGTGCTTCAGGCAGGTCAGGTGCAATCTCGATCGCGCGGCGTGCTGCTACCTTGCCTCGCTCCACGGATTCCTGCGAATTCCAGTCGCCGGAAAACAGCGGCAGTACGGCCCAGGTCAGTGCCTGACCCGCCCATGCCTGCGCGTAACCCGGATCGTATTTCGTCGCGGCCTCGAATTGTGCGAGCGCCTGCTTCAGCTCGGCCTCGCCACGCCGGTGCCAGAGTGTGAGGCCCGTAAAGTACGCTTCCAATGCAGCCGCGTTGCTGGTACCGCCGGTGTGAAGCGCGCTGGCCAGTCGCAGATCCAGGGCACCAACGATCGCACGAGTGATTTCGTCCTGGAGGTCGAGCACGCGCGATACAACCCGATCGTATTGGTCGGCCCAGATCCGATGACCGGTGGTTGCATCCACCAGTCGGGCATGAATCCGGACGTTGTCACCCTCGCGCTGCACGCTGCCGGTCAGCACCGCCTGTGCGCGCAGTCTCTGCTGTGCTTCCGCTTCCACGTTCTCACCCCGAAACTCGAACGACGATGTACGAGCGATCACGTTCAGCCCATCGATCCGCGCAAGCTCGTTGAGCAGTTGTTCGGAGATGCCATCGCTGAACGACTGTTGTGTCGAGTCGCCGCCAACCGTGCGGAATGGCAGCACTGCGATGGTGCGAATGCTGCTCGGCTCAGTAGAAGTCACTCGCCGGTACGCGGCCCAGGCACCACCGGCGATCAGTGACACCGCAATGACGGTGGCTGCGATGCGCACCGCCAGTGGCCACGGCCTGGTGGGCACGTCCTCGCCGCTGCGCGTGCGCCGCAGGCCTTCGGGACTGAGATCGAATTGCCAGGAGAGAATCACCGCAACCGGAAAACCGGCCAGTGCGACGATGAGTACCAGTGAAGTGAATCGCTCGGGAATGTTGAGCAGCGGGAATGCAGTCGCGGCCACCTGGACGACAGCCCAGGCAATGAACGCGTAGGCAATCGCAACGCGCACCACCTTCCGGCGCTTCAACTCCTGCAGAAAACTCATGTGGGGAATTTGCCGGCCGTCTCGCGTGCCGGCGAGGGCTGCATCAGAAGGCGGATCCGAAAGCGACGTAGGAGTACAAGCCGCTGCGCGGCCCACTGACCCGCTGGGCCACACCCAGGCGCAACTCGGTGGCAAAGAACCCGAACAGCGCTACGGATGCGCCCACCTCGCCGCCCATCGATACCAATGGATCGGTGCCCTGCCGCTCGCAGAATGAAAACTGGCTGGTTGTTGTGGCATTGCAGGTGCCGTTGCCGGCATCGGCAAAAGCGGTCAGGTATGAACGGTCAAAGAACACCGGCCAAAGCTTGTAGCCGCGACCCACCAGCAGGAACGGCACGCGGTACTCCACGCTGGCGGTCCACGCCTCGGTGCCGCGGCGGTCCTCGGAAGAGAAGCCGCGCACGGGCAATAAGCCACCAGCAGACCCCAGCGTGGCGGCGTCGAGGCCGAGATCGAGCGCTGAGCCCGGGACACCTCCGACGGAAGCCGGCGACGCGCCAGAGCCAGCGCGTAACAACCCGCTGAAACGCGCAGCCAGCACGTGATGCGCAAAGCCTGGCAAGGGCACTGATTTGTAAAGCGTGTTCCAGGTAGTGACCTCACGGTATCCACGATCGATCAGCACGGTGTCAGGCTCGATGCGAATGCGGCCGCTCACCGAGAGCGAAACACCATCCTCGCGGCTGATCGCCAGCGCGGGTCGACGGTAGTTGGCAAAGCCCAGCCGGGCGATGGCGCCGTAGAGCCGATCGGTCGGATCCGGGAATCGCACATTGGGCGTGTCGTTGACGAACAGCCGGCGATTCACCGCTTCCAGCCCGAGCGTGAGAGAGAGCGACGAGCGCACGCGCGGCCGCGCGAACGAGGCCGTGAGCTGTGCGACGTCTTCGCGCTCGACGACTTCGATCAGGCTGAACGTGGTATCCGTGCCCTGGATCCGGCGCAGCTGGCCGCGGCCGAGATCGTCCCAATCGCGCTGCAGGGTCAGACCGAGAAGCGGGTTGCCCAACCCGGCCCAGGTATAGCTCAGCAGTCCGACGTTGCGGTTGTCATCGAAGTTGTGCGCATAGTAGACGTTATATGAATGTTGCTCCAGCAAGTCATTGCCGAAGGTCTGCGCACCGATGAAGGATCCTGCATTCCCGGGCTCGATGAAAAACGGAATCCAGAAATAGGGCCGCAGCGTTTTCAGCGCACTGTACTTCCCGGGCACACCGGGCGTGGTGGTGACGTGCAGTGCTGCGGCAGAATCCAGCGTTGCACGCGGGCGATACTGCGCGGTCGGACGTGACGCGGAAGGCTCGCGCCAGGTCGATGGTTCGTAGGGCATGCGCTCGATGTGGTAGCCGTCGCCGTGATACGCCGAGAAGAAGATGAAGCGGCGATCGGGCGAGACATCGGGATGAAACGCGCCGGTCAACACATTGGTCACCTGCAGCACACGCTCCGACTGCGTGTCGAACGCAAACAGGTTCGGGATACCGGTTCGATTGGACCAGAACAGCACGTAGCGGCCGTCCGGTGACCAGGCCGGTGAGCCGTCCACCGCCTCGTCGCGCGTGGCCTGCTGCAGAACGGCACCGGTCGTGTCGATCACGACCAGGTCGTGGGCGCCACCCTCCTGCCAGCGTGAGACGGCAATGCGATGACCATCCGGACTCCAGCGCGGCGCTGCCCAGCCAATGCCGTAGGCCTGCGCACTGAGTGGCCGGATCATATTGCCCGCGGCATCCAGCAACACGAGTCGGCTCGAGCCCTGGCCCAGTTCGACAGCGATGACCCGTGTACCTGTCCGGTTCGCATCCGGCTCCTCGAGCCGGGCCTCATGAGTCAACCGCCGCTGGCCACCGTCGTGCTGCTGATACAAATCGCTGCGCAGTGAATAGCGATTCTGCAGCTCGTACTCCGCCGTGATCAGCGAGCCATCCGGCAGCCAATCCACGGGGGCCAGTCCATTGCGCCGCTCGCGCCAGGCGACCGACCCGTCCCCGACATTGAGCACGACGGTATGCGATGCGTCCTTCCCGTTCTCCTCCACGTAGGCGAGCTGCCTGCCATCCGGAGACAGGCGTGGGTAGAGTGCGTAGCGGCCAGCGGTTGTAATGCGCTCGCTCTCCGTCAGTCCATATTGCCACAGTGAATCCCGCATGGCTGCGTAGGTCACCACCAGGCTGTTGCGCCAGGCTTCGTATTCATCGGTGAACGCCCGGCCGAGCGCGCGTTTGCCAATCAGATTGAAGTTCCAGCTGGGCGGCAGGATCGAGCCCTTGGTCTGGTTGAGGATCTCGGCCTGCGCGCGCATTCCGTACTTGCGCGCCAGGTAATCCATGAAGAGCGAACCGTAGATGTAATCGCGCTGACCACCGGGCCAGATCGGCGTGTTGCCAGTCACGCGATCGATCGGATCGAAGCGGTCCTCGATCACGGCAGTGCGCACGACCATCTCGTGAAACGCACCATGCTGCCGGGCCGAACCCGTACCGCGCGACTCGAATTCGACCGCGAGTCCCTCAACCGCCCAGCCTGGCGATTCGATCGCGGGGAACACCGGCCAGCTCAGCGGTAAGCGGCCGAACACCGCACGGATCGCCTTGCCCACACGCCCGGTCAGATCGAGATGAAAGACATGCGCAAGCTCGTGCGTGATGACCAGATCCAGCCAGTCGCGGAAATGCGATAACTCATCTTCCGTGACCGGCGGCTTGACCCAGATGACGATGCGATTGGACGGAAACGGTCGGGCATTACCGTTGGTGATGTCGGAATCGTCCACCAGGAGGAGGTCGATCCTGCCCTTGGGCGGCTGCGCCAGCTGTCTGGAGAGCAGCTCATACGCCTCCTCAGCGCGCGCTACCGCCGGACCGGCCAGATGAGCCAGTTCGGGCGTGTACGTGACCCGGAAGTGCGGCGACTCGACCGTGCGATAAGAGCGTGACGGATCCGGCGACTGGGCATACGCCGAAGCCGCTATCCCCGCCACGAACACAGCAAAACAAAGTGATCTCACGCTTCAAAATCGGCAGTCAGTCATGCGCACGGCAAGTACCTGCAGGTTGGCAACAACAGACGAGCACGAGCACGACCACGAGCACGATTACGATTACGGGCTCCAACCATTGCCGCGCACAATGCTCGAT
>JBBDWZ010000067.1:0-7125 GCA_040902615.1 Gemmatimonadota bacterium
GCCCTGGCGCTGCTCGCGCAGGGGCGGCGGTAGGTGCCGTTGCTAACTGCGATCGCAGATCGCAACGGCGACCATTTGCCGGACGGCTTGGGGACCCGTGTCACCGTAGTGGCCGTGATCACACAACGGTCGGAATCGAGTAACGGCACGACCTCAACCTACATGCAGGATGCTACGACCGGCGCGCGACTGATCGGGCCGCTTGCTCTCTTGAACCCACTGCGCCCGGGCGATGTCGTGCGGGTCACTGGAAAGGTCAGCCACCACCTGGCAACGGCGCAAATCGAGGCTGAACGAATCGAAACGCAAAGGCGCGATGCGCCGCCGGTGCCGCCACTGGTGAGCGCGCGGGATCTTCTCAGCGAGACGCACGAAGGACAGCTGGTTCGGGCAAAGGGGAGAATACGCTTCAGTAATCGCTCGGGCGAACCCACGATAATGCTGGAGGATGGTAGTGGCTCCGTCGAGATTCGCGTACGCGGCAGCCTGCAGCGCCTGCCGCTCCTGCATACAAGACTGGCCAAGGCCCGCAATGTCGAGATCACGGGCATTGCCCGCCAGCGCGACCGCCGTCAGCCGTTCGACGGCGACTTCATACTGCAGCCGCGCGAAGCCGGCGACATCGTTCTCTTGAGCCGCTCGATGTTCATATGGATCGCCGGCTGTCTCGTAGTCGCGGGGTTATGCGCGACCATCGTGCATTTGAGACTGCGTCAACGTCAGGCGGAAAAGCACGCGCACCAGCTGGGCGGTTTGACCTGCGAGCTGCAGGCCTCGGAGGACGCCTATCGGCGCAGTGAGCGCCGCTATCGTTCGCTCACCGAGAACTCGGAAGACGGCGTCGCGGTGATTGCACGCGATGGCACGATCATCTTCTCGACCCCCGCGTTTGATCGCCTGATCGGTGCTCCGGCCGGCAAAGGTGTGGGCGTTTCTCTCTGGCGCGTGGTCAGCACCGAAGAGGAGTCCGCGGTGCAGCAGGTGCTGACCCGAGTAATATTCTCGGCGGAAACCAACGCCTCGCTCGAGCTGAGCTGCGTGCGCTTGAACGGCGGCGTGAGCCATCTCGACCTTCGGTTGACCAATTTGATGAATGAACCGAGCGTAAACGGCATTGTGCTGAATGCGCGCGATGTCACCGAACGACGCGCGGCAGAGCTGGCGTTGGCGGCCAGTGAAGGACGCTTGCGCCAGGCCCAACGATTGGAAGTGGTGGGCCGTCTGGCCGGCGGAATTGCGCACGATTTCAACAACCTGTTGACGGTCATGCGCGGCCACGCAGAACTGTTATTGTCCTCTGACTGCCAGGGAGCATGGCGTGAGCAGGTGCGGCAGATCCACGCAAGCGCGGATCGCGGCGCGGCGATGACCCGCCAGCTGCTGGCCTTCAGCCGCCAGCAGGTGCTGCAGCCTCGCACGGTTCAGCCGAATGACATCGTGCGGGGCATGCAGCCCATGCTGTCACGGCTGATCGGGGAGCATATCGAGCTGGTCGCAGAAAGTGACGCACCCGTCAGTCACGTGCGAGTCGATCCGGCGCAGCTCGAAATGGCGATCCTCAATCTCGTCATCAATGCGCGCGATGCGATGCCGACCGGTGGCCGCATTGCGGTTGGCGCACTGCAGGAGCCGGCGCGGGCGGCCGGTCGCGGGGACGTTCTGATCTGGGTTCAGGACAATGGTTGCGGTATGGACGAGGACACGCTGAATCATGCGTTCGAGCCGTTCTTCACCACCAAGGAGGTCGGCAAAGGCACTGGTTTGGGGCTGCCGAGTGTGTACGGTTTCGTGCAACAGAGTGGCGGCAGGATTCAGGCGCGCAGCACACCTGGCATGGGCACTCGCATAGAGATTCGCCTGCCTGCGGTCGCGGCCGAGGTGGAGATTCCGGCCCGGGTTTCCGGGGTGGCAGATCTCGGCGGACGCACCGTGTTGTTGGTCGAAGATGAGGTCACGGTCCGCGACCTGATCCGACTTTTTCTCGAGCGCGATGGCTGCAACGTGATCGAAGCCGCTTCGGGCACCACTGCCCTCGAGATCTGGAGACTGCGCGGGTCCGAGATCGATATCGTGCTATCGGATGTCGTGATGCCGGGCGCCACCGGTCCAGAGCTGGCCGCGGCCATTCACGCTGACACGCCTGACCTGCCAATTCTCCTGATGTCCGGCTACACGCAGGATGCGATCGATGAGTTTGCACCGTTCGCCGGATTCCGCGTCATCGAGAAGCCGTTTTCGCGCCAGGACCTGGCTACTGCCCTTCAGGAGATCCTGGCCGTGCCCCGGTTGGCCGCGGCGTAGTCGAACCGGAAACCAGGTTGCAACGAATTATTCGCCGCGCCCTGATCGAGTCATGAAATAAAGCACCGAGCCACCTGCCAGCATCGCCACGCCAACCAGCGATTCCTTCGGGTACTGGCTGATCGCGCTGGCGACCGCGGCAATCGCTGCCAGCACAAAGAACGCGGGCACGATCGGATAGCCGGGCACCTCGTACGGCGCGGGGCCCGCTGCACGGCGCCTGATTGCGAAGATGCTGGCCGCACCCAAGCCGAAGAAGATCCAGTCTGCGAAGACCACTCCGTTGACCAACAGCCCGATCTCACCAATCACGATCAATACGATCGTCCAGACGCCTTGCAGCAGGATGGCTTTGGCGGGCGTGTGGTAGCGCGGGTGCAGTTCGGTCAGCGATTTCAGGAACGCGCCATCCTGCGCGAGTGCATAGAACACGCGCGGCGTCGCCATCACGACGACGTTGGAGAACGCGAGGATCGAGATGGCGATGACGACGGTGACTACGCGTGCAGCCGCCTGGCCGTACAGCGCGCGCGCCGTATCACTCGCCAGCGCGCTGGAGTCCGCCATGCCGAAGGGACCGAGCGCACGCAGGTAAACGAAGTTTGCGCCCAGATACACGACCGCGACCACGGCCACGCCCAGCGCCAGTGCAATCGGCAGTCGACGCTCCGCTGATTTGACCTCACCCGCCAGGAAATTTACCTGCTGCCAGCCGCCGTAGCTGAACAGCACCGGCACGAGAGCGGCGCCGAACGCGATGGCGACGGCGGATCCGGTCGGAATCTCCCGCAGTACTACCTCTTGGGGCACTCCGGTGTTGGCCGATGCCAGACCCAGCACGATCAGCGATACGAAGGCTCCGACCTTGATCACGGTAAGAATGGTGGTGGTTTTCGCGCCGGGTTTGACCCCGAACAGATTGAGCGCAGACAGTCCGGCGATGATCGCGACGGCCACCAGCTTCTGTTGAACCGGCGAGAGCGGAACGAACGCGGAGAGGTAACCGGCAAACGCGAGCGCAAGCGAGGCCAGGGCGCCGGTCGCAATGATGAGCAGCAGCATCCAGCCGTACAGGAACGCCCAGAGCCCGCCGAACGCTTCCCGGATGTAGACGTAATGGCCGCCGGCCTCCGGATAACGCGAGGCCAGCTCGGCAAAGGTGAGTGCACCGGCAAAGGCGATGAAAGCGCCGGCCACCCACACCGCGATGATCCAACCCGCTTGCGGCAGGTAGCCCGCAACAGTGGAGGGCGTGAAAAAGATTCCGCCACCAATGACGCCGGACACCACGATCATGGTAGCGTCCAGCAGTCCGATCTCGCGACGCAGCGTGGCCACTCGTTCTCCGTGCAAGGGTTCGGGCAAATCTGAAGTCGAAACGCGCCCGCGCAACGATTCTGCGCTGTTAGAGTCCGCTTCTGGTTCGCCGCGTCCCGCAGGCGGACGCTGCGGGATCCCGGCCAAATCCAGCCTGATTCCTCCAACACTCGCAACAGCAAGCAGTTGCCCGATACGCGCGGTCGGGCACGGTTCTGTCCTTGGTTCGATCGTGCGCGTTCCCCGAACCATCGAACCGGCGGCCGAATATGGAACACCTGTTTCAGGACCTGCGACATGCGGTCCGCGCACTGCAGCGCGCGCCCGGTTTCACGATTGCAGCGGTGCTCTCGCTGGGTCTCGGGATTGGCGCCAACACGGCGATCTATACGGTATACCACGCCGCCCTGCTGGAGACCTTGCCGGTACCTGAGCCCGAGCAGCTGGTTCACTTGAAGACGGAGCGAGAAGAGGGCACCAACCAGAACTTCTCGTTCGCTCACTACACCGCCCTGCGCGATGCGGGCGTGTTCCAGAGTCTCTTCGCTCACACGACCATGCCGCTGGCCATCCGGTTTGGTAACCTGACCGAGCAGATCGAAGGCTCATTCGTAAGCGCGAATTACTTCTCGACGCTCGGCATCCAACCGCGCGCGGGACGCAGCTTCACAACAGAAAACGATCAGCCTGGAGCCACATCGCAGGTCATCATGCTGAGCGAGGCACTCCGGCAAAAGCTGTTTGGCGGGCGGGCCGACGTGCTGGGCGAGATCGTACATGTAAATGGGCACGCGTTCTCGGTAATCGGCTTCATCGGTTCAGAGTTTTATGGGTTGACTCGCGGCACACGCGAAAATTTCTGGATTCCGCTGGCCAGCCATCCGCTGGTAACCGGCGAGGACTATTTGTCCAGGCGGTCGACCTGGCTCAACCTGATCGGCCGGATCAAGCCGGGCACGACCGAAGCATCGACGCAGGCGCGGCTGACGGCGCTCGACGCCGTGATGCGCGAGGGTCAATTCATGGGTGGTGCACACAAGAACCTGGTCGAGCCGGCCAGCCGTGGATTCCAGTGGCTGGTCGGTGAACTGCGGCAACCGCTCAGGTACCTCATGATCGCGGTGGAGATCGTACTGCTGATCGCGTGCTTCAACGTGGCCAATCTGCTGCTGGCGCGGGCGGCCACTCGCCGCAAGGACCTGGCGATCCGGCTTGCGATCGGCGCCAGCCGGTCGCGACTGCTCTCACAATTGTTGGCCGAAGCACTCACGCTTTCACTGCTAGCCGGCGCAGCTGGTTTGCTGATTGCCACCTGGATGACGGATGCGCTACTCGCGTACCGCCCGTCATCGGGTATCTCGCTGATTCTGGACACCCGGCCTGACCGCAACGTTTTGTTATTCACGCTGGGCGTATCGCTGCTGACCGGTGTCATCTTCGGATTGGGTCCGGCCATACACGCCGCGCGTGCCGACCTGATGCCGCTGCTCAAGGACGCATCTGCGCGCGTCACGACCAGGCTGGGTGCGCGCAGTGCGCTGGTCGTGGGACAGGTTGCACTGTCGCTTTCCCTCGTGATGGGCGCCAGCCTGCTGGTGCGTACGCTCGGCCAGCTCGGCCGCGTCAACCTCGGGTACACCACTCGAAACGCACTGCTCGGATCCTTCGATCTGTCCGCGGGTGGGTACGATCCCACGCACGGCCGCGCGTTGATCGAACAGCTGATGCAACGGGTGCGGCAGATGCCGGGCGTGATCGACGCGACCGTAGCCGGCACCATAACCCCCGCACCCGGCGGGTCGAACTGGGGTGTCGACGGCGTCGAAGGCTACACGGCGCGAGCCGATGAAAGCGTCGAGTTCGATCTGAACCTGGTCGATGCACGATACTTCTCGACGCTGCAGCACCCGATCGTGCTGGGTCGCGGGTTCAACGCAGGGGACGTCGCGGGCGGCACGCCGGTCGCGGTGATCGACGAAGAAATGGCACGCAAGTACTGGCCGGGTCGCAGCCCGATCGGCGGCACCATCGTCATCGATCGCGCGCAAAATGTTCGCTGGCAAGTCGTCGGCGTTGCCCGCGGCAGCAAGTACCGCGGCTTGCGCGCCACCGGGGAAACCAATGTCTGGCGTCCCGTGAGCCAGCAGTATCGTCCGTTCCTCAGCCTGATCGTGCACACGCGCGGTGAACCGCTGCAACTGGCCGAGACCCTGCGCAGCGAGCTGCGCGCACTCGATCCGGCATTACCGCTCTTCGAAGTGCGCACGCTCGAGCAACACATCGCGGCGGCTACATCACAGGAACGGATGGCGGCACGACTCGCCACCGCATTCTCCGGCCTCGCGCTGTTGCTGGCAGCCCTCGGTTTGTACGGACTCCTCGCCTTCTTCGTGGCGCAGCGCACGCGCGAAATCGGCGTTCGCATGGCGTTGGGCGCGCATCGGTACGTCGTTCTGCGCCACGTGATGGGCCGCGGGCTGCGTCTGGTTGGATTCGGAATTCTGCTCGGCGTCCCAGCCGCACTGCTCACCGCACGGCTGCTCTCCGCCCTGCTGTTCGGCGTCGAGCCTGCCGATGCCACCAGCTTTGCGGCGGCTGCACTGCTGCTGACCACCGCCGGCGTGCTGGCCACAATCATCCCCGCCCGTCGCGCAGTCAGCGTCGATCCGATGGTTGCCCTGCGGAGTGAGTAGCGACGAGCATTGAGCGACGAGCAACAGACTGAACGGGGCCCGCGCTCGTTAGAACACTCCAGATACGCACGATACTGTGCGAGGCAACGGTGGCCTTGCCCAGCACGGGCCCGCTGAGCAGTTACTCATCGCTCGTCGCTCCTCGCTTCAGTGCACCCCGTAGCGCACCAGCTTCATCGAGCCATCCTGCAACAGTCCAATCCCGGGCGCGTAGAACTTGTACTCACTCACGCCCGGCTCGAGCGGTGACGACTCCCTCACTCGCAGGAGTTTACGCATGGCGCCGGCCGGAACCGTCAATGTATCCGTCATGCTGATGATCTCGGCGCGGTCCATGGCAGCGCCGGGTGCGATCTCCTGATAATGCCGGCCGCCGATCAGCGGTACGCCGGGCATCAGGAGTCCGAAGGTTGCGCCCTTCTCGCCGGCCAGCCATTCACCTTCATGTTTGACGATTCTGCCGCCCTCGTAAACATCGACCGTCTCACCAAAGTAGTAGACGCCATTGTCACGCTTGCTGAGCGCAAAGAAATTCCGTGAAACCTCGGTGAGTTGTCCGTCCCGAGCGTGTAGCCGGGTTCGAGGATGAAATAGGGATTTCGACCGGTCGAAGTGAAATCCGCGTCTTCAACCGGGAAAACCGCCGTCCATTCATCGGGGTCGGCCCTGGATCGCAGGAAACACGCGCCGGTTGACAGCGTTAGCACGACGAGGAATCCGGAAACCTTGCGCATGATAGCCTCCTCTTTGCGGAGGAAAGTAGCGGATCGAGCGAGGAGCGACGAACGAGGAGCGAGGAGCGAGGAGAGAGGAG
>JBBDWZ010000068.1:0-42965 GCA_040902615.1 Gemmatimonadota bacterium
CTCCTCGCTCGTCACTCGAGTAGCGCCTTTGGCGCTACTCGTGCTACTCGTGCTCGATCTCGGCGTCCTTGACGACGCCGGGCTCGCTCCCTGCGCCGGATCCGAGTGATTTGGGCTTTTCCGGGATCGCGCCGGGCAACGCGGGGGTCATGCCCATCTTCTCCTTCAACTGAAGCAGCTTCCACTCGACCGTTTCAGTGGCCGAACCCGCCGTGAGCTGCTGAAACTCTTTCTCCAGCGTATCCCCTGCGTTGAGCGCCTCGTGTACTTCGATGGTGGCCGCGGTGACCCGTTCGGTTTCCTCGATCTTGGCGGCCATGCGGTCGAAGACCTCGAAGGCCGAGCGATCGTTGAGGCCGGCCATGGTCTCGTGAATGCGCGCTTGCGCCTGCGCCCGCTTCTGCTTGGCAACCAGCAGGTTCTTCTTACGCTTGGCTTCTTCGATCTTGTCGTTGAGCAGACGCAGCGATTCTTTCAGGCGCTCGGTTTCCCCCGCCTGCCTCTGCCAGGTCTCGGCATACGTAATCGCGCGCTCGGTGTGCTCCTGTTGCCGCATGAGCGCCTGCTTGGCCAGATCGTCACGACCCTCACGAATGGCCAGCATGGCGCGGTGCTCCCAATCGGCCGAAAGCTTCTGCTCCTCTTCGACCTGCGCCTTCAGCTTCCGCTCGTCCGCAATCGCAACTGCAACCTCCTGCTTGGCACGCGCGAGCTGATCGCGCATGTCCAGCAGGATCTGGTTCAGCATCTTTTCCGGATTCTCTGCCTTCGCAATCGCATCGTTGATGTTCGAGCGAATCAGAGTAGACAGCTTTTGCCAGATTCCCATGGTTTTATCCTTCTTGGGCGACGGGAACGAGCTCGCTCAGTAAGGGCGTATGACTGCTCGCGGAGTACACCATGCTCTCGAACGACTTCTGCAGCTCGGAGAAATCCAGGTCTTCGAGCTCCAGTGCATCGGACAATACCACATCATTGGCCTCGATGCCGTAGCTGCCGTGCAGGACATCGGTCGCATTCAGCTCCAGCAGGCGGCGGAAGAACGGTGACAACCGCACGTCGTCGGCCTCAGGCGGGAGCTGCATCACCTTCAGGCGCAGGAGTACGACCGGCGGCGCATAACTCATGACCACATCCGTCATATCATTGCCGGTCGGCTTGAGCCGCCACATCGCCTCGTCGACTTCCTCGTATTCCACGCCCATACGCAGGAGGTAGCTCTCCAGATCTTCTCTGCTCGTCATGTGTTCTCCGATGCTGGTTACGTCCTGCCCTTACGCACGTTTCGCTGCTGGCGTTTCTGGGGCGCGGGCGCGGGCGCGGGCGCGGGCGCGGGCGCGGGCGCGGGCGCGGGCGTGGGCGTGGGCGACACGCGACCCGGTGGGCCCGCGTCTTCACGCTCCCGGCCGCGTGACTGCTCGGAATCGCCGACGGATCCGCGCGGCGAAGGCGTTTCACTGCGGGTTACAATCCCGCGCGTCGCCCACGCCCATCTCGCGCGTCGCCCACGCCCGCGTCCACGCCCATCTCGCGCGTCGCCCCCGCCCGCGTCCACGCCCATCTCGCGCGTGTCGCCCCCGACCATGCTCTACCCGACTGCTGCCAGCCCCAACAGCTCCGCCAGGAACCGCCCGGTATGCGACACCGGGTTCGCCGCGACCGCTTCGGGGGTGCCTTCCGCGACGATCCGGCCGCCGCCGTTGCCGCCCTCCGGACCGAGGTCGATGATCCAGTCGGCCGTCTTGATCACTTCCAGGTTGTGCTCGATGACCACGACCGTGTTGCCGCGATCCACCAGCCGGTGCAACACGTGGAGAAGCAGGCGCACGTCCTCAAAATGCAACCCCGTGGTCGGCTCGTCGAGGATGTAGAAGGTTTGGCCGGTATCCCGCCTGGAAAGCTCGGTCGCCAGCTTGACCCGCTGGGCCTCGCCGCCGGACAGTGTAGTCGCCGACTGGCCCAGGTGGATATAACCCAACCCGACGTCCGACAGCGTCTGCAGCTTGTGCTTGATATTGGGCACGGCATCGAAGAACTCGAGCGCCTCGTCGACTGTCATCTCGAGCACGTCAGCGATGGTCCTGCCCTTGTAGAAGACTTCGAGCGTCTCGCGGTTGTAGCGGCGGCCCCGGCAGACATCGCAGGGCACATAGACGTCGGGCAGGAAGTGCATCTCGATCTTGACCAGGCCATCGCCCTGGCAAGCCTCGCAGCGGCCACCCTTCACGTTGAAGGAAAAGCGACCCGGCGTGTAGCCCCGGATCTTCGACTCCGGCAGCTCGGCGAAGAGCGTGCGAATGGGCGTAAACAGACCGGTATAGGTGGCCGGGTTGGAACGAGGCGTACGGCCAATCGGTGACTGATCGATGTCGACCACCTTATCGATCATCCCGAGTCCGTCAATGCCGCTGTGCATGCCCGGGATCACACGGGCACTGAAGAAATGACGGGCCAGCGCGAGGTAAAGGATATCGTTGACGAGCGTGCTTTTTCCGGAGCCACTGACGCCGGTCACGGCCGTGAAGGTCGCCAGCGGGAATCGTACATCCACGCGCTGCAGGTTGTGCTCGCGCGCGCCGCGCACCGTGAGTGCGCGCTTGGGGTCGACGGCGCGGCGCTGCTTCGGTATCGGAATCTCACGATCGCCACGCAGGTAGGCAGCCGTGAGCGAGGTCTTGCTCGCGAGCACGTCCTCGAAGGTACCGACCGCGACGATCTCGCCACCATGCCGGCCCGCTCCGGGGCCCAGGTCAATGATGTAGTCGGCTGAGAGGATCGTCTCGCGATCGTGCTCGACCACCAGCACCGTATTGCCCAGGTCGCGAAGCTGGCGCAGCGTGCCGAGCAATCGCTCGTTGTCTCGCTGATGCAGTCCGATCGAAGGCTCGTCCAGGATGTACAGCACACCGACCAGCCGTGACCCGATCTGGGTCGCCAGGCGAATGCGTTGCGCTTCTCCGCCGGACAGCGTCTCCGCGCTGCGGCCCAGCGTGAGATATTCGAGACCTACATTGGACAGGAACTGCAATCGCTCGGTGACTTCCTTGAGGATTGGTCCGGCGATTTCAGGTGGCAGCGAATTCGAGCTGCGCAGCGCCGTAAAGAACCCGAGCGCATCGCTGACACTCAGGTCGATCACTTCACCGATCGACTTGCCGGCTACGGTAACCGCTAGACTTTCTTTCTTGAGACGGGTGCCCTTGCAGACTGCGCACGGCAACGTGGACATGTACTGCTCGAGCTGCTCGCGCACACCCTCCGACGATGTTTCGTCGTAACGGCGCTTCACGTTGAGCAGCACTCCTTCCCATGGCTCGTCGTAACTGCCCTTGGCTCCACCCGCGCGGTACGGAAACTTTACTTTCCTGGTGCCCGTGCCATCCAGGATTCCGTGCTTCGCGTTTTCCTTGAGCTGACCCCAGGGCGTGTTCGGGTCGAACTTGAAGTGCTCCGCGAGGCCGGGAATGATCGAGCGCCGAAGATGCCCGGACGGCTCGCCCCAGGGCAGGATCACGCCTTCGAGGATGGAGATGATCGGATCGCCGATGACCAGTTCCTCACTGACCTCGCGGCGCGTGCCCAGGCCGCCGCAGCCTTCGCAGGCGCCGTACGGTGAATTGAAGGAGAACTGGCGTGGCTCGAGCTCGGCCATGCTGGTACTGCAGTACACGCAGGCATAACGCTCGCTGAACAGGTGCGTCTTCAGCTCGTCACCGTGCGTGATGATTTCCGTGATCCCGTTGGCTGCCTTGAGCGCGGTCTCGAGTGAATCCGTGAGCCGTGAACGATCCTCATCCCGCACGACCAGCCGATCGACCACGATCGAGATGGTGTGGTTCTCGTAGCGATTCAGCTTGGGCGGCTTCTCCAGATCGATCAGCTCATCATCGACGCGCGCGCGCACGAAGCCTTTCTTGCGCGCATCATCGAACAGGTCGCGAAACTCGCCTTTGCGACCGCGGACCAGCGGCGCCAGCACCTCGATCTTGGTGCCCGACGGCCAGGACAGGATCTGTTCGGCGATCTGGGTGGCCGATTGCCGGCGTACCGGGCGGCCACAGGATGGACAGTGCGGAATGCCTACCCGCGCCCATAGCAAACGCAGGTAGTCGTAGATCTCGGTAACCGTGCCCACCGTCGAGCGCGGGTTTCTGCCCGTGGTCTTCTGCTCGATCGAAATCGCCGGTGAGAGCCCTTCGATCACGTCGACATCGGGCTTTTCCATGATGCCGAGGAACTGCCGCGCGTATGCCGACAACGACTCGACATAACGGCGCTGGCCTTCAGCATAGATCGTATCGAATGCAAGCGACGATTTGCCGGAACCGGACAGCCCGGTAATGACGACCAGCCGGTCGCGCGGGATCTCTACATCGATGTTCTTGAGGTTGTGCTCACGGGCACCGCGGACAACCAGTTTCTCTTCCTGCATAGTCAAGCAACATGCTGGTGGAAAGGGCTTTAGGTCAAGTCAGAGTGCGGGCCGCTCAAGCCTTTGGCAGGTCTATGGCGGGCTAACCAAAACAGTATATCCCTTCGGCCTTGCGCCTGGACTCCCAATTCGTTGCGAACGCGTGCTCGCCCGGACACCAAATTCAATTTCAATTTCAATTTGTTACCAGTCTGAACCAGTCTGATCGCGCCTCAGCATCGCGAATCATCGCGAACGGGATGGGCTGTTACTTCGTCCAATTTGAAGTTGAAATCAGTTGAAATTGAACTTGAATTTGTTTTTTTCCTCAAGCACACGAAGGTGCCATCGCATGCACCCAAACGCCGCCCCCTCCGCTATCCACCTCACTGCTCAGTGCAATCGACTGCACGTCGATAGCGCTTTCCGCCCGGACCTGATCGTTGAACAGCGCTAACGGATGGGCCCGGATGCCGCACCCTGCCAGCGACTGTCCGCCACCCCAATCCATTCCCCCGCCAGCAGGTCATACCCGATGCCATTGATCCGCGCGAAGTATGGCGCATCATCCCGCGGCCGAACCGTGAAGCCCATTTGTCGAATGGAATCGAGAGCGCTGGTACTCCAGGCGGTTCCCGAGCGGACCTCGATCTCGATTTGAGATGCGGTCGGATGGAATCGTGGTAGTGCCATCGCCTGGTAGAGCGGCAGTTTCTGGTCGATGGCACGGCTGAGGGTCTGTACGATCGCGGAGAGAATACGGCGCGCGCCGGCGGCGCCCAGCACGTACACCGGCTGATTGCCTTCCATTACAATGAGCGGTGACTGCGAGGAGAAGGGCCGGTCACCAGGCCGAGTCGTACCGAGATAGCCCATGGTTGCGGCGTAGAGGAAGCCCAGACCGGGCGCGGCCACGCGTGAGCCCATGAGCGGCCCGACCGATTGCGTGAGGGTTACCACCATGCCATTGCGATCGACGACTGACAGGTGCGTTGTATGCTCCGGCTCGTCGTCCGGGCTGTGCAATCCGCGATCCCCGATCCGCGCTCCGCGATCTGCGATTGCACGCGCGCGCAGTGCGGCCAGTTCCTTCGATGTCAGCCACGCCGCTTTGCGACTGGCCGGCTCCATCGTGCTGTCGCGATCGTCAAAGCTGAGCAGAAGCGACTGCGCAACGATCGAGGCCCAGCGTGCGCTGCCGGCAAACGCGGGCACATCGAAGTGCTGGAGGATCTGCATAGCTTCGATGGTAGTTGCGCCGGACGCCGGCAAGTAGGTGCCGATCAATGTGTGATCGCGATACGATCCCCGGACGATCAGTGCATCCTGAATCCCATAACGCTGCAAGTCTGCGGCAGTGATGAAGCCGCCATGCGCCTTATGATCGCGTGCGATGGCTTCCGCGGTTTCACCCAGGTAGAATCCGGCGGCTCCTCGTGCGGCAATGCGACGTAGTGTTCGCGCCAGGTCCGGTTGGCGGAAAGGTTCACCGGCACGGAAGGGTGAGCCGTCCGGCTTCAGGAAGTAATGGCGAGTCCCCTCGAACTCGCGCAGTTGCGCAGCAATGCCGGCAATGCGATCGGCTTCCGGAGGTGGAATCGCAAATCCGTTTTCCGCAAGCTGAATCGCGGGCTCGAGGACACGCTCGAGGGGCCAGGACCCATATCTACGCGCAGCGGACACGAGCGCTGCGACCGTGCCCGGAATCGCAATCGATTCATAGCCGTACGTGCTCTCCCCGCGACTGCCCGCACCACCCGGGTAACTGGCCGGCACCTGGGTTGTGCCATCGATACCGACGAACTCGCCGGTGCGGGTACGCAGCAGGATCTGCGTGCGTCCACCAATGCCGGACATGCTGGGCTCGACGACGCCGAGCACGAATGCGGCAGTGACCGCGGCATCGACCGCATTTCCGCCCGCTCCGAGCACCCGCGCGGCGGCTTCGGATGCGTATGCGGACCCGGTAACAACCATTCCGTCGCGCGAGCGGGCCGTGCCCGTGAGCTCGCGCGCATTGGCAACCTGGGCTTGGGTTGGCGCCGCGGCGATGAGCAGCAGAGCTGCCAGTCGGACTGACAGGGCACGAATGATCATCACGTGTCCCCGATCACAGAAGGTGATGCCGGGCGTCGTATGGGCCGCTCCGGTCTGGCGTTCGTGAACTTCCCCGTCGTCGAGTACGACCTGACCGTTCACGATCACGTAGCGCACGCCTTCGGAATATTGCGCCAAGTTCTGATAGGCGGCGCGGCCACGGATCGTGTTGGGATCGAAGATCGCGATGTCGGCGAAGCCGGGTGCAACCACCAGGCGCTGGCGTCGATTACTCGTACAGCCGAAAGCGGGGCTTGCGTCACGCGCTCAATGCGGCCGCTGCGGACCAGCACATTCATCATGCGATCGGTACCGCTGGCCGGATCGATCACGCGGCCATTGATGATGGCGAGATCGCCGGTTTGCTGTCCGCTGACCGCGGTTGCCGAAATCAACCCGATCCAAACCAGCCTGAGAGACGCTTTCATGACCAGTCTCCTCGCAGATAGACGCGTGCATCAATGGCAACCACGTGCTCCGCATACACAAAGAGTGGATTGACTTCGATGGACTCCAATGCCGGATGTGCGAGCATTGCATCAGCTAGGGCCATGGCGGTCTGTACCACGCCAGCCAGATGTCCGGAGGTGGCACCGCGGTGTCCGCTCAGAATCCGGGAAACCGGGACCTCGGCCAGCATTTCGCGGATCTCACCGTCGCGGAGCGGAAGCACTCGTAACGCGACCTGGTCGAGTATTTCGACCGCGCTACCGCCTGCCGCGACCACCAGCACCGGACCGAACTGTTCATCCCGGCGCACACCGACCAGCAGCTCGGCGAGTGGCTTGGGTTGCATCGGCGCCACTACTACGCCTCTGACGTCAGCCGGTTTGCCTTGTCGACGACAGTAGTCAGCCACCACCCGGACCAGGCTGTCATACTGTGCTTCCGCATCAGCCGGGCTGACGTCCAACACGACACCGCCTGCTTCGGTCTTGTGCGCCGCATGGGCCGACACCGCCTTGAGCGCGACCGGCGTATTGAACGCCGACGCCGCTATGGCCGTTTCAGCGGCAGAATGACACCAGCGCGCCGGTACCAGTGACACGCCGTACGCGGTGATCAAATCACGCGCCTCGGGTTCCAACAACACCGTTCTGCCGTCGGCCACGGCGGCCGCCAGCAAGGCCTCCGATGCGGGCGCGTGACTGACTCCGCGCACACGGTCCGGGACCTGGTACTCCATCAGCGCGCTGCGTTCAGCAAGCGCCACCATACACCGGCACGCCACCTCGAGTGACTCCACGACCGGCACACCAGCCGTCGTGAGCGATCGCAACGGTGCACTTCGACTGGCGGCATAAAGCGAGTGCACCACCAGCCCAGTGCGAGTTCGATTCGCACTCGCGACGAACATGCTCGCCGCCTGTTCTTCGGCTGACCGCAAAGACTCCGAAAAGCGGATTGCATAGCCGCCGAACAGCCCGACCACGAGTACGGCACCGACTGCCGGGTCGAGCGCAAGCAATTCGTGCGCACGCGCAAACCCGCGCGGATCGGCATCGGCCGCACCAGCGAGGTCTACCGGATTTTCGACGGCAGCGGCGTCACCCAGCAGCTCGCGTAGCTGCTGTCGGGTTTCCGGACTCAACTGCGCCAGTTGCGCCCTTCCCGCGATGGCATCGACGGCAAGTGCGGAATGCCCGCCACCGTCTGACAGGATGGCCACTGCCTTTCCCGATTGCAGGACGGGCTGTGATGCGAGCGTCTGGCCGACGTGGAACAGCTCATCCGTGCGGGTCACCTCGATGATGCCGGCCTGTCGCATGGCGGCCTGAAACACTTTGTAATCGCCGGCGATTGCGCCCGTGTGCGAACGCGCGACCTGGCTGCCCGCGTGGCTGCGTGCGCCCTTGAGCAGCACGATCGGCTTTGTTCTGCTGACTCCAGGCGCAACCCGCAGCAGTTCGGTTCCCGAGCGGAACCCCTCCGCGTGCATCAGGATGGCGCCCACCGAGTCATCATCGCCGAGGTGAGCCAGATATTCGTGAAATTGCAGGTCGGTCTCATTGCCTACGCCAATGCAGTAGCGAAAGCCGGTGTCGGAGCGGGCCGCTGCTTCGGTCACCAATTGCAGCGTCAAATTGCCGGACTGCACCAGCAATGCGAGCGGTCCCGCCGGTACATTGCGTATGCCGATGAGATTCAGTCGAGCAGTCGTGTTGAGCAGGCCGGAGGTATTGGGGCCAACCAGGCGGATGCCGGTCTCCTGAACGATGGCCTGCAGCTCCTGTTCGAGCGCGTCGCCTGATTCTCCTGATTCACCAAAACCGACAGCCAGCGCCACCGCGCCTTGCACACCCGCCGCTGCACATTCACGCAGGATCTGCGGCACGGTGTGCGCCGGCGTGCTGATCACGGCCAGATCCGGCGCGGGTTGCAGGTCACTCACGTTCATGGCTACGGAAAGCCCGAGCAACTCGCCGCCGGCCGGGTGCACCGGATGAATGGCGCCGCGGTATCCCGAATCGATCAGGGCACGCACGATCTGATGTCCGCGCTTGGTTGCATCGCGCGACGCACCAATGATGGCCACGGCGCGCGGATTCAGGATGGCAGCCAGTGGCGAAGCGGCTTTCTTCAGCGCGGCAGGTCGTATCATTGGCCGCGGAACGTGGGCGGCCGCTTCTCATTGAATGCGCGCACGCCTTCCTTCCAGTCATCGGAGGCCATGCAGGCTTCGAGTGCGCGGGCCTCGGCCAGCATCGCTCGTTCGAGGCTCAACCGATCCGCGGCCCGCAACAGCTTGCGCATCAACGCCAGCGCGATCGGCGCCTGCGCGGCCAGGCGCTCCGCCAGGGCAATAGCCGCCGGCTGCACCTCGCCTTTTGTGACTGCGCGATGGCACAGGCCGATGCTCACGGCATGTTCGCCCGTGAAGAAATCGCCGAGCAGCAACAGCTCGCGCGCGCGCATCAGGCCGACCAGTCGTGGCAGTTCTTTCACGATGCCGCCGCCGACGAAGGTACCGAGCGCCACTTCGGGCAAACGCAGTCGCGCTTCGGCCTCGACTACGATGAAATCGCAGGACACCGCCAACTCGAGTCCGGCACCCACTGCAGCTCCGTGCACCGCGGCGACTACGGGCTTGCTGCGCCTGAGCGTCAGGTTTGCGCGCTGCGCCGTACGTACGTAGTGCCTGCGCTCGGCCACAGGAAGGTCTGACGTGCGCGGCGCTTTCAGATCGGCACCGGCACTGAATGCGCGTCCGTTCCCGTTCAGCACGATCGCCTTGATGTCCGGATCGCTGGCGACCGGCTTGAGCGCCGCGATCAGGGACTCGTAGAGCTCGAGACTGACGGCGTTGAGACGATCGGGACGATTGAGCGTGAGTATAACGAGTGGCGGCGCGCGGTGAACCAGAACAGGAGGCTCGATCATTCGCTCGTTACCGGCTGATACTCGAGGGTGAGACAACCTGGCTGCGCACCCGGACAATAGTAACTCAGGATGCGGACGGAATAGAGCATTCCGTCCGCGGCGCGCACCCGATAGGTGATCGGCTTGGGAGTCAGCAGGTGACTGCTGAAGCCGTAGTCATACCATTTGCCGAAGCCCGAGCGGGTCGTATCCCGTGAAGTGACCATCATGGAGTCGACACCCGCGGCACCCTGCCCGACAAAACCCGGTCCGCCGTTGGTTGCAATGTGAAACCGGCGAATTGCGAGGTCCCATTCCAGGCGGCCCGGAGCACTGAGCGTGCTGTCGGCCCGTAACGAAATGAATCGCCAGGCCTGCTCATGCGTGGCATCCACGGTCAACCGTTTCAGCCCGGTCGTCGAATCCAGGACGGCCCGCGTTGTCGGTGTGAACGACAGCGGCTCGGGCCGCCGCAGTGAGAACACGATCAGCGCAACCGCGCTCGCAGTGAGTACCGCCAGGATCGAAACGACTACCCACTCACGGCGCGCGACGCTGATGAGTTGCGATAAGGTCATTGAGCTCGGACGAGCAAACCGAACGCGCGCCTACTTCGCTCGTTCGAGGTACTTCCCATCGCGTGGATCCACCCGAATGCGATCGCCCTGCTTCACGAAGGCCGGCACCTGCACGGTCACGCCGTTGTCCAGCTTGGCCGGTTTGGTCATTGCCGTCTTGGTTGCACCCGCCAGGGATGCATCGGTCTGCACGACCTCGAACTCCAGCGCGGCCGGCAGATCGATGCCGACCGGCCGGCCCTCAAACATCTCCGCCATGATCACCATGTTCGGCGAGAGCCACTGGGCGGTGTCACCCATGGCTTCATCCGAAAGCTCGATCATCTCGTAGTTCTGCACGTTCATGAAGTGATGGTGTGTGCCATCGCTGTACATGTACTGCAGCTCCTGCGTCGACATCTCAGCTTTTTCAACCTGGTCGGCCGCGCGAAAGCGGTGCTCGAGCGTCGCACCGTTGCGCAGGTTCTTCATCTTCGCCTGGATGAACGCGCGCAGGTTGCCCGGCGTGCGATGCTCGAATTCGATGATCCTGCACGGATCGCCGTTGAATATGATGACGTTGCCCTTGCGGACCTGAGTCGCTGGTACGGCCACGCGCGTGCTCCTGGTCAATATGTGGTAACTAAGCCTTGCAAGATCGTGGAAAAACGCGGCTCATTCAAGCCGCGGGAGGCGGACCACCACCCCATCCTCCCAATTTGGCCGATTGGGCCATGGCTTAACGCAACTTTGGATCGAGGTTCACCCGCTGGGTTCCTGACTTATGCGGCAGCCGTGAAGGAGGAATGTTTCGCTGGGACAAATTGGGAGGATGGGGTGGTGGTCCGCCTCCCGCGGCTCAACTGACCGCGTGGAGCCACGCGACGATCTTTGGCCAGATTTCAGTGCGGGCGGCACGGCCAACCAGGATTGAAACATGGTTGAAATTCTCGGCGAATCCCGAGCCCCGCCCGGCTTGCAGGAAGGTCTTGTCCGGCGAGCCGATCAGGTCGTAAAGGCCGCGACACGCGTAGGGCGGAGCAAAAAAACGATCGCCGGATCCGGTAATCGCAAAGAGCGGCAGGTCGAGCGAGCCGAGGGCTGCGCCGTAGTCGGTACCGTCATCACCCAGCCAGTGCCCGGTCAACTGCCAGTCCATCCACTGTGCCATCACACCCTCCAGCTCGTCTTCCGGTCCCAGCCGTAGCCGGCGTGCGGGGAACCGCCCGAGGATGCGTGATATGGCGCGAATCAGCCACGCGCCTGCCCCGCGCCACGGCTGCAACCAAGGTACCGGTGTCGCGACGAGCACGACGCCACGCACGTGTGCACGAAGCGACGGCTCGGCGGCGAGTGCCGCCAAAGCAGCCGCGCCACCCGCCGAATGCCCGACAACAAACGGCCGTCTGCCTTCTGCGATGATCGTACGAAGCGCGGTGGGTACATCTTCCCGCGCCCAATGGTCGAAGTCCCACCGCTCCCCTGCCTTCGGTTTCTGGCTTTCGCCATGCCCGCGCGGGTCGAGCGCACACGCCTCGAAGCCGTCCTCGACCAGCGCCCGAGCGAAGCCAATCCCGCGTGTTCCTAACCAGAAGGTGTGATTGGAAAAAGTGCCCGGAACCAGCAGAACCGGAATCGCGGTCCGCGAGCCAAGACGATGAAGGGCTACCGACACGCCATCGTTCGTGCGGAGGAGAGGCGATGGTTTCACCGGATTAACGGATTAAAGGACGTTATCTGTTCATACATTCGGCAAGAGTATTCGCGCGGCCTTCTCGACTGCGACTGCAGTGATGGGTGTCGTGCCGGCCGGGTCGCCGTCGATCTGAACCGGCACCGGCGGGTCTGCCGCGATCGTGACCTCGCGCGCCTGCAGATGAATCAGCTGATCCGTGCCGCCGAAGCGGTGTGCTGTCGCGTTCCAGAGCACGGACGCCCAGTCTGGCAGTTTCTTTGGTGCAACGATCACGACGTCGAACAGGCCATCGTTCCAGGAGCTCAGCGGCTTGGGTGAGAGCGGGAAACGCAGCGGCAGGTAACTCGTGAACAGCTCGCCGACATTCGCGATCATGACCGTAACGGCGCTGACATCGAACTCCCGGCCATCGGCGGTGATGTGAAAACGCGCGGGCGCGACGGTCAGCGCCTCTTTCACCGCCGCGTAGATGTAGGCGGCAAAGCCCCAGCGTTCCTTCAATTCGCGGGTCGCCGACGCCATGATGGCGGCGTCGAAACCGGCACCGGCCACCAGCGCAAAAGACCGCCCGTTGATGCGGCCCATGTCGATCGGCGTAGCGCGGCCAAAAACGGCGACGTCGACCGCCGCCTCGAACGCCACCGGGATGTTGAGATTGCGAGCGACCTGGTTGGCAGTGCCGCGCGGGATGATCGCGATGGGCACCGTGGTGCCGGCGACTCCGGTGGCGGCTTCGGCCAGGGTGCCGTCACCGCCAACGATGCACACCGCACGATAGCCCAGTTGCGCAGCCTCACGTGCGATTTCGGTTGCGTGCCCTGCGTACTCAGTGGTGATCAGGTCGAACGCGGCGCCGCGCGCCGCGAAGGCACCCCCCAGCTTGCGCAGGAGGCGGTCGGTTTCTTCCATGCCTGCATTTGGATTGACGATGATGCAAGTACGGCCGGCGAAATTGCCGGCCGCTTGCAGAGTCGTGGAAACCGAAACCTTGTTCACGCGCTGAGCGTGCCGACTTGACCCTCGAGAGCCTGCAGCCGGGCGACGCGTTGTTCGGTCGGTGGATGCGTGCTGAACCACTTCATCAGACCAGGCCCGCGCAGGGCGGATAGCGGGTTTATGATTGCCAGTTGTGCGGCGGCCGGATTCACCTGCATCGGGATTTTATGCGCGTAGGCGTCGAGACGCTGCAGCGCAGTCGCCAGATTACGCGGACGGCCGGTCAGGCGCGCAGCGGTCTCATCCGCCTGGAACTCATTCTGCCGGCTGATCGCAAACTGGATGATCATCGCCGCGATCGGTGCGACAATCGCCATCGCCAGCAGCGCCAGCGGATTGCTGTCGCCATCATCGCTGCGGCCGAAGCCGCCGAAGATCGCACCCCATTTCACGATGTTGCCGACCATGGCAATCGCGCCGGCCATGGTCGCTGCAATCGTACCCACCAACATGTGCCGATGCTTGATGTGCGCCAGCTCGTGCGCCATCACACCCTCCAGCTCTTCCTTGCTGACCAGCTTGAGGATGCCCGCCGTGCAGCAGACCACTGCGTTCTTGGCGTTCCGACCGGTCGCAAACGCGTTCGGCTGTTCCGACGGCGCAATCGCAACCACCGGCATGGGCAATCCAGCCTTCTGCCGCAGACGATCCACCATGTTGTAGAGTTCCGGGGCCTGCTCCACCCCGATGATCTGCGCGCGGTACTTGCGCAGCACGACTTTATCGCTGAACCAGTACATCCCGAAATTCATCAACGCGGCCAGGACAAAAAAGATCATCATGCCGCTGTTGCCACCAATGGCGCCGCCCAGCACAACCAGCAGGGCGGTCATACCAGCCATCAGCAGAAATACCTTCGTCCGCTCCATCTCGGCTTATCTCCTCTGAGGAATACTTTCTAAGAATACCAGAAAGGTGCTGGCGAGGTCCAGCCAGCTCCAGCACGCCGGGCAGGCCGCGGCCTGCGGCGCGGCGGAGGCTCGCTTCGCGCGGGCACGCTCCGCGGTGTTCGCGCGAAGGCCGCCTATCGGTGTTTAGCGGTTATCCCGGCCGAGGGCCGGTCTCCGGCGCGTCAGCGCCGCCTTCGGTCCGCGAAGCGTGGCCGTTTTTCAGACCGCAGGTCTGTGCCCGCAGTACCGCGGGCATGCCCGCGGTACAGCGTCAATAGCTCCACTCTCTGAAGAGGAAGAAGCCGTAGACTTTGCGGAATGCGGCCGAGTTTTCGATGCCGATGGAGGTGCCGCGGGCAAAGCGGTCTTCGGCAAAAGCTTCCATGGTATAAGTGGGATGGAACCGCCATTCCATGCGCACACCGCCCAATCCAGTCGCGCTGGTGCCCAGGCGACGCGAGTACACCATGAAGACATTGGGTGCCCAATAGCGGCCCAGTTCCAGTTGTGTATTGGCAAACAAGGAGACCAGTCCGCTGTTACGAGTGTCCGTCCCGCCTTCCGACGCGGTCAACGATACGTAATCGAGCAGATCATAACTCTGGGCAATGCTCTCCAGACCGCCGGCCAGATACCCGAGTGTGCTGCTTTTGGCAACGCTCAGCCCGAGCTCTTTCATGGCGCCGCCGGTACCGCCTCCGCCGCTGAACGAATCGAGCGTACGCGACTGCGCCAGTGAGAGTGCGCTGGTTGGCACGCCGAAAAACAGATAGCTGGCCAGATCAGACTCGCTCTTGGGCGGATTAGCATCGCTCGACAGTCCAACTCGTGGCGTACGCAGGGTGCCCGTCACCAAAGCCAGGATGTCGATCGGCTCTTCCTGGGGCGGACGCGCGCGATACAACGCGGTAATCTCGAGATTCGGATCGACGCCCGGTGTGCCGGGAAAGTCGATGGTGCCTTCGCGGATCTCGAATCGCCGCTTGAACAGCCGGTACTCCATCTGGTACGTGCCACGCACCGCGCGCAGCTCGCCGATCAGACGCACGTCCTCGGCAGTACGTCCGCGACTCGGATCGCCCGGTTCCAGGTTGACTCGCAGGAGACCTGAAACTTCCACGTTCAGGTTGCGGCTGCGCAGCCACGACTCACGCGCTACATCGACGGTGAGATCCTGCACCACCAGGTTGCGGATGAACGGACTCGTGCTGGCCGGCAGCACACGTTTGACCGCGACCAGCGAGGTATCGACTACATCGAAGAAAAGCGATCGGCTGGGATCCAGCTCGACGATCTGGGTCTGGCGGTACAGCTCATCGAGATAGAGCGTGCCCCGATCGACGGCAATGCCGCCGCTGAGCACCGGTGCGTCGAATCGACCGCCGAGGAACAGCCTGCCGGTCATAATCAGCTCGGCATCGCGACGCCGTGCAGTGGTGAAGTTGGTCGCCACGATCGTGAGCGAATCGAAGCGTGGATTGCCGAGCGGTGAAAACACCATCCGGCCGCGCAGTGTCGCATTGCCCTCGCCTGCGCGCGCACTCGCATCGATCGCCACCAGGCTGTCATTCAACACGCGGAAGCTGCCCTGCGCTTCGCGATACCGCACACCGGTCGAAGCGTAGGTCGCGGCACCACCACGTAAGGTCAGCAGGCCGGCCATGGTGGGGTCTCTGGTCGTCCCGCGAAAATCCAGATGCCCGGAGATGTTGCCCGCTACATTGCGAAAGCCATTCGTCAAGCTGGTCAGGAGCACGACCGGCAGACTATCCGTGCGCACCGTGAACTCGAGCGCTTCATCCAGGCGCCGACGATCCAGCGGAACGAACCCGAGATCGAGTGGAATCTGGCCCGATCCGGAAAGCACCTGCCGGCCGCGCTGGTGGCCTTCGAGCGCCGCCGCTATCCGATGTTCGGAATAGGCAAAGCTGCCGCTCAGCCGATCGAACCGCGCATCGCCATAGGCCAGGTTGGTTACATCGGCGGTCGCATCAATGATCGGTTCGCCCGCGGTACCGGTGATGCGCAGACTGCCATCGGCGGTTCCGGTCGTCGTCTTCGATTTCACGAAGCGGAGATAATCCTCGAGCGGTACGCGCTGCAGAGCGAGCGTAAAATCCAGTGGTTGGCGCGCGGCGGCGACCGAATCAGCGCGCGAGCGGGTCCAGGCGAGGCGGCCGAAACCACTGGCGATACCGGTGCCGGCGGTCTGACGCAGCGCAAAGCTGTCGGCCTGCAAGCCAAGCCGGCTCAGCTTCAATGAGAATGGGCGCGCCAGTGCCCAGGGTTGTGGGTTGGTGCCACCGTTCAGCTCGCGCACATCGATGGCCGCGCCGGCCGAGTCGGTGCGAAAATCGCCGCGCGTGAAGTAAGAGCGTTCGGTGCCCACGCCGTTGAACAGGATCGTGCCGCCGCTGCGTGCGTGCACCAGTTCCGCGCGCACGCTGTCGAGCACTGCACCATACAGGTTGGCCGAGTCCGCGATCACCGTGAGCTGCATTGCAGCCGAGTCCGTGGTCAGTTTTTGTCCGGCTATCTGAACCCGCGCGCGTTTCGCATTGGCGCGCGCATACAAGGCGCGAAGCACCATAGCCTCCGCGCTCAGATCGAAGCCGCTGATGCCGCCCTGCACGGTCCCCGATCCTTCGAGCTGGCCGCCAGTGATTGTTCTTGCTTCGCCCAGTGGAATGATCGAGTCACTACGGACCGCAAATCGCAAGAGTCCCGTGCTCAGGTCGGTGATTCCGAAATCACCTGTCGCAGTCAGTTGCCCGAGCGAAGTCCGCGCACGCAAGCTGTCGACGTTCAGCATACCACCCGCTACACGCGCATCCGCTTTGACATCCGCCAGCAACACACCGGCTAGCCTGGCTTCCCCGAGCTCTATCCGCGCGGTCCCGGTGGCATCGCCACTTGACGTCCCGGTCAGGTCGAATTGAAGCTTTCCGGTAACATTGGTGCTGGGCAGGTCGTACAATACGCGATCGAGTTGAAAGGCCGATAATCGGCCTTCGCCTGCATATCTTCGTCGGCCCTCCCGCAGTTGCAAGGTACCGCGAAAATCCAGCTCACCGCCTTCGGTCGCCAGTTTGGCTTCGACCGCGAGGTTGTTGGTTGGGCCGGTCAGTTTAATCGGTCCGCGCGCCTCACCGCGCAACCGTTTCAGCGCGGGATACGCAGCCGCGAGCTCGGGCAGCGACAGCGGCAATGCATCCAGTTTCAGATCCAGCTGACGCGACTTTACCGAATAGGTTCCCTTGCCTTCGAAGCTGGATGACAGACCCGCCAGCTCGTGCTGTAATGCGGCTGCAAAATCGTACCGGTCACCAGAAACGGCGCTGCCTGCCACGCGTCCATTGACCACGCCCTTCAGCTTCAGTTCCGGCCGCAGCGCATTCAACACGGCCAGATCGAGATCCTGGACATCGGCTTCGAAGTTTGATGCAGCCCACTGTGTGCGCGTATCGAACAAGCCTTGCCAGCGCACGCCGGATGGCTTGCCGCCGCCCGGCTGCGTGAGCTGGATGTCGCCCTTCATGTCCAGGCTCGAGATCGGTCCCTTCACTTCCACGGTTCCGACCATGAGTCCCTGCACTGGCAGCTTGCCCGGCAGGATGTCTTCGAGCAATTCCAGGTTCAGCGGTGATGCGGTGAGGGCGACGTCCGTGAAATACATCGTGTCACCCGTGACCACGCCGAACCGTCCGGCCATCACGGTTCCCGGTGCATTGATGCGTGCATTGCTCGCATACCAGAGTATGCCCTTGGGCTGCGTCTGAATCCGGAGCTGGAGGCTGGCACGCCCGCCGGCAGGCAGCTTCGGATACAACCAGAGCAGATCGTTGAAGACCAGAGTCTGCCCATCCACGAGCACGTCGAAGACGTTCTGTCCTTCTGCCTGGATGACGCGCCCGACGATGCCAGCTTTGCTGCCACCAAACTCTACCGCGGGCAAATCGAACGCGATGATCGTGTCGCGCGTGGTCACCCGCCCCTCGAGCCGGCGAATGCGTGCCGGCTCCTTCCACACATAGGCCAGCCCGCTCACCCGCCTCACATGGAAAAGCCGTCCTTTTTCGATGGGCGATTCCCAGGTAACGCGCTCGAGCTCGGCGAACACGCTGTCGAATCGCATGACCTTGACCTTGCCCTGGTCGAGCGTTTCGATCAGTAGACGCGCCGTGTCTTCGACTTCGATGCGCTCGTCCGTGTCGAGCGGCCTGCGGATCGTGACCAAGGCATCGAAGACCTCGGCATTCTCGAACTCGATGAGCTTGCGCGTGCCTTCCGTGCTCGGGGTAGTGTCGCGGAAGATGTATTCGTAGTTCCACGCGGTATCGCCCGGCAGCTGCTGCATGAGCAGACGCGGCCGGTACAGCTTCACTGCATCCAGCTTGATCTCGCCGCCCAGCAGGGTCCGCCAGTTGTACTCGAGGACCATGCTGTCGGCGTCGACGAACGGCGTCGAGTCTTCCTGCATGATGGCGAACTTGTGCAGCGTCAAACCACCGAGCAGACCGGCACCGGTGATCTTTTCAATGCTGATGCTGCCGCCGATGACCTGGTCGTCGAGCCACTTTACCGCGTAACGCCGCACTTTTTCCAAGCCGTACGGCGTGCGCGTGAGCACGTAGAGCGCCACTAGGGCGAGGACGATGCCTGTGGCCAGACCCGCCAGTCCGAAGATCGCGATGCGTTGCTTGCGGGTCACGCTAGAACGCCTGGCCGATGGAGAAGTGCAACTGAATGCGATCCCATGGTGATCGGTTCATACCCCAGGGCACCTTGCCCAGCGGGACCAGCACGCGCGTTTTTCCCAATTGATCAGGGGTGTAGACGACATCATCGCGAATCGAATCCGCCGTGCAGCGTCCGTCTTCGGGCACGCAGACCTTGGTGGTGAGAACCTGAAGCTCGCCGCCGGTTTCGGTGTTGTACCCCAGGTCGACGCGCACCGGCCCGATTGCGCTCATGAAGCGCAACCCCAGTCCCGGCGTCGGAACCAGATCGGTCGGCCGCACTTTGGCGCCGGCGGTCCAGACCTGACCGATATCGATGAACGCGGCGCCGCGCAACTTCTCGCCGACCAGCGCAAAGCGCGCCTCGACATTGGCCTCGAATGAGACGGCACCACCAACCGGACGCTCGTGGAACAGGCCGCGTCGATGCTCCGCCAGCAGCGACACATCACACGTGCCCGCGTTGATCTGCTGTGCACTGCAGCCGGCGAATCCGCTCTCCAGGTCGGGTACGAGCAATGTGTCCGCGCCGATCTTCAGCAATTTGGGTCCGAGCCGGTACTGGCCAAAGCCTCTTACGCTGTTGGCACCGCCGGCAAAAAAACGCTTCTGCAGATGGAGGCCGAGGCCGGCACCTGGCTCGTTGATGGAACGTGCCCATCCAGGCCGCACGCGTGTGGCAAGGACCAGACCAGCCGCCGGCTCCCGATACAAGGTCCACTCACCGATCAGCCGGGCATACGCGAACTCGGAGCCGGTGGCCGCGGCTGCATACTCCGCTTCGAGGCGCAGGATGTAACCACGAGTCGGCGCGAACAAGCCATTGGACCGGTCGCGGGCCAGGCTCAGCACCAGCGGAGCCAACCGGTGTGGCTCCGAGAGCAGCCGGATTTCACTCTCCTCGCAGGCTACGAAGTTGATGCAGAAGATCTCGTCTTCGGCGTTCAGCTCGGTCAGCTCGGGTCGGTAACCAATGCCGGCCGATGTCCCCGCCCCGAGCGTGCGTGATACCGCGAGGTAGCCACCGCGCGCGGTCCGCACGAACACCCCTGGAATGCTGCGGCGCTCGAAAAACAGACCTGCACTGAAATTGTTGCCGGCATCGAAGAACCAGGGCTGGGTGAAGTCGAGATTCAACGATCCGTTCAGCGCATCGTACGGCGCCGAGGTGTTCTCGAAGACGGGCAGAACCTCGAGCGGATCGGCCAGCACATTGGCTAGCCGCGCACGGACTTCGATGCGGCGCGCTCCGCCCATGAAGTTTCGACCGGTCCAGCGGCCTTCCGCGTTAAAGAACTCCGCAGTGTTCAGGCCCATGCCCGCGCGGAACCGGTTCAGCGCACCTTCCTGGATGGTCACCAGCGGCGTGATGGTGTCACCGGCAGCATCCAGGTCCGTGTGAATGTCGATGTTCCGGAAGATCTCGAGACTGTACAGGCTGCGATGACTGCGCAGGACGGCGTCGCGGCTGTAGACATCACCTTCCTTGAAGGCAAGCATGCGGCGGATCACGCGGGAAGAAACCCGCTCATTGCCCTGCACCTCCGGCTCCCCGAAATACACGCGACCGGCTGGTGCCAGCTCGTAGGTCACGTGCGCGACTCGTGCTGAATCGCGTGGAACACGCGCATTGGCGAACACATCCGCGTGTGCATATCCGAGGTTGTGCAGGCGGTTGATCAGCGTGTCCCGTGCAGCCTCGTACGCGATCATGCTGAATGGCCGGTCCGGTTGCAGCGGCAAGGTACTCACCGCGCCCAGGAGGCGCGCGCGGCTTCTGCTATCGACCTGGTCGATGCCGGCGATGTCAACGCTGCCAACCTGCACCGGCAGCCCTTCCGTGATGCGGAAGATCGCATGCAATTGACCCTGCTCGGAGACGGTGTCGAGCACGACCCGCGCGCTTCGGTAGCCGTGTTCGTAGTAGAGGAGTTGCAGCCGGATCGCGTCGCCTTGCAGGATGTTCAGATTGGCGTTCTGATGCTCCCGTGCCAGGCCGAAGAAACACACAGCTTCCAGCAGGATATTCCTGCAGCGCCCCGGCTCGCTTTCGATCGACGCGTGCAGGATGGCATCGGAGAATGCAGTCGCGCCTTCGAAACGGACCGAGCGAAGCTGCCTGGGCTCGGCCTGCGCGCTTACGACAGCAGGCAAAAGCGAGGCGGGCGCCAACAGGCCCATCGCGACCATCGTGATTCGTGCTGCAGCGCGCGATCGGCCAGCAGGCACTGGGCTAGCGCCCTGAGATCGGACGCAGGTCGTGGTCGCGCGGCTGCTCGCGTGGTTCGGGCAGCGTCGCCGGCGGCCGGTCCACCAGGTAGTGCCGGCCGACGCGCGGGAAAATGTGACGGCTGACCGGCTCGAACCCGCCCGCGTCCTCGAAGTGCATGTAGTGGGTCACCCGGACGATGTCTTCTTCGATTTGCAGATAGTTGAACGAGTTCTTTTCACGCTCGCGGGCACGTCCCCGGCGCGATGTCGAGGTCCCCGATTGCACGATGATGATGCCGTGCTCGCGATCGATGCTGGAGTACACGTCCAGTGAATTGCCGATGTAGGCGCGATGCATGTGGCCACCCAGAATCAGGTCGACCTTGAGGCTGTTGAATCGATCGATCGCGCGTTTCGCTTCGGGCATCACCTGTCCACCTTCGTAGTCCGGCGCCGGCGCAAAGTGGTGATGGGCAACCACGATCTTCAGGACGTCGGCGGGCACTTCCTTGAACACCTGCGCGCACAGGTCCAGCTGCGATTGACGCACCCGCCCGTTGACGATCGCGCGATAGGGCTGGGTCGAATTGAGCGCAACAATCACCGCCCGGTCGTGCCGGACCACCTGGTCCAACTCGGTGGAGATGTACTCCTTGTACAGGCGATAGGGCGAAAAGAGCCGCTCGAATACGCGGTACAGCGGAACGTCGTGGTTGCCGGGCGTGTCGATGCGCGGCAGCGTGGGCAAACGTTGAATGAAGGCGCGAGCCTCCTCGAACTGCTCGCGGCGCGCGCGCTGCGTGTAATCGCCGCTGTTGATGATGATGTCGGCCTTCAGCTCGAAAAGCTTTTTGAGGAGCGCTTCGGCCACGTGCGGCACGAAGAACGGTCCGAAATGCAGATCCGATATGTGCAGGATGTTGATCATGCGTCGGCCCGAACCAGTCCGGGGAACGGCAGGTCGGCCCGCGCCGTCAGATCCAGTCCGGCTACTTCACCGCGGCGCAGTCTGAACGCGGCCGTCCGCGCGACCATCGCTGCGTTGTCGGTGGCCAGCCGGGGACTCGGATAATACAGCTCGCCGGTTGATCCGAGCCGGTCGGCCAGACTCTCGCGCAAGGCACGGCTGGCCGCCACACCGCCGCCAATGACCACCCTGCTGCATTCCTTTTCATGTACCGCGCGCATGGTCTTTCCGGTCAACACGTCAATGACCGCCGCCTGAAACGAAGCCGCAAGGTTGGGCACTTCGCTCGCCAGCCGGCCGTCCGCCTCGAGCTGGCGCACCCGCGTCAGGACAGAGGTCTTCAATCCGCTGAATGAGAAGGCGTAATAGTCATCGTCTCCAGGACTCTGCTTACCGGCGAGCATTGGACGCGGAAATGTGTGCGCCTCTGCATCGCCCGCTGCGGCCACCTGCTGGATGACCGGACCGCCCGGGTACCCGAGACCCAGGATCTTGGCGACCTTGTCGAAGGCTTCGCCTGCGGCATCGTCGCGGGTCTCACCCAGCAGCTCGTAGCGTCCCCACTCCGACGCCCAGATCAGCATGGTATGGCCGCCGGAGACCAACAGTGCCACGAACGGTGGCTCCGCCTGCTCGTGCTCGAGCGATGTCGCGAACAAATGGGCTTCCATGTGATGCACCGGCACGACCGCGCGGCCGCGCGCAAACGCCGCCGCCTTCACCCAGGTCACGCCCACCAGCAGCGCACCGATCAGGCCCGGGCCCACGGTCACTCCAAAAGCGCCAATGTCGGCCAGCGTGACGCCGGCGTCGGCCAGCGCACTCGCAACCACATCATCGATCACGCGCAAATGCGCGCGCGATGCCAGCTCGGGCACAACGCCGCCGTACACCTTGTGCACATCCTGCGACAGGATCACGTGGCCGAGCAATTCGCGCTCTCCGCGCAGCACTGCGGCCGATGTCTCATCGCAGGAGGTTTCAACCGCCAGCAGCAGCCGATCGTTGCTCATTTCGGCTGCGCCAGCAAATGGCGGATCTCGGCTTGATGCTCAGCGTCGTCCCAGACTTCAATGCCAATCGCTTTTCGGGCGATGCGGCCGTCGCGGCCGATCACGATCGTAGTGGGGATACCGACCAGCTGAAACAACTGCTCGACCCGTCGTCGAGGATCCAGCAATACGGTGAACGTGAGATTCCGCTCGTTGACGAAGGCGTTGACATCGCCACCCGGGCGACCCAGGTCATCCATGATGCCAGCCCCGGCGTCCACGCTCACGGCCACGACCTCGAGACCGTCGTTACGGAACTGCCGGTACAACCGCTCCAACGCGGGCATCTCGGTGACACACGGCCGGCACCAGGTCGCCCAGACGTTGAGCAGGACCACCTTGCCGCGCAGGCTTTCCAGCGAGACCTCCGCGCCGTTAAGTGCCGTAGCCGAGTAGGCCGGCACTTTCATGCCCACTTCGAGCGGCGCAAAACGCGAACGCTGCAGCCAGAGCATCACAACGAGACCCAGCGCTGCGGCCATGGTGATGATGCGCCAGAGCGCCCAGCGAGAGGGAGCAGACATGTCGGCTAAGTTAACCGGATCGACTGGAGTGGTTCAACGGAATGAACGCGATGTGATGGAATCGCGGCGCAGCGTGTCGACCACCACAGAATCCGGCCGACCGGCACTGACAACGATCATGACCCGCGCGGGCAGGGATAGCTTGTTGCCGGCGTCCGGCTGCGAGCGGAGTACAGTGCCGTTTGGACGCTCCGACTCCTCCAGTGATTGTGAGACTTCGAAGCCGAGCCGTTGCAGGAGGTTTTGTGCACGCCGGGCGCCATAGCCAACCACATTCGGAATCGTAACCGATGGCTGCCCCGAGCTGAGGCCCACACTGACACTGCCACCCGCACGTGCCTGCTGCCCGGGCAATGGCGTTTGCGCGATGATCAGGCCCATCGGCGTCTGATTGTGCGGGATGCTGACGGTGTCACCGGTCTCGAGTCCAAGAGGCGCCAGCCGGTCGCGCGCCATCGAGAGCGACATGCCCCTCAGGTCCGGCACCACCACGCCGTCCGTGGGGGCCGCGGGTGCTGGAAACATCCAGTACACCGCGATCAGATAGCCGCCGAAAAACAACGCCAGGCAGAGCACGCCCAGAACGAGTGCACCCAGCTTTCCGCGGACCAGCGAGCGCCGCTTCCTGCTCGCTGTCGAAGCGCCGGGTGACGCCGCGCCCGGTGCTGGACCGCTCGGAGGCACGCCAGGTCCCGACGTCATCATGCAGCCCTGCGCAGGCGTGCGGCAAATGCGCCATCGAAGCCGTGCCGCTGCGGCCAGACCCGCAACACGCCGTCACGGGCCCATTCGGCCTGTTCGTTCGAAGGCGGCTCGAGTGCGAATTCGCGATGTTGATCCAGGAACTGCTCGACCTGCATCTCGTTTTCTTCCGGCTCGAGCGAGCAGGTCGCGTACACCAGGAGGCCGCCCGGCGCGATGCAGGGTGCAGCGCCGTCGAGGATTTCCCGCTGAAGTGTGACCAGCGCAGCAAGGTCGGATTGCCTGAGCCGCCATTTGCCGTCTGGATGACGGCGCAGCGTGCCGGTGCCGGTACACGGCGCATCGATCAGAAGTTGTGGGATCACGCGCAGCGGAGGTGTGCGCGCATCCGCAACCGCAAACGCGATGTCGGTGCTGCCAATGCGATGGGCATTGTCTCTGACCCTCTGTAATCGCGGCCAGGAAACGTCGGCTGCGACCACAAATCTCGCCTTCTGCTTCGTGCTGACCGTAGCCGCCAGAGATTTGCCTCCGGGCGCGGCGCACAAGTCGGCCAGCGGCTCCGCCGAAAACTCGGCGAATTGCACGACCAGCATCGCGGCCGGATCCTGCACGACCGATGGCACGAGCTCGAGCGCGCGCACGACGCTCCCTTCGATCACCCTGATCGCGTCCGGCACTGCGGCCACCGCATCGACCGTCATCCCGTCTTCCTGCAGCCGGCTGATGGCCTCTTCCCGCCCAATCCCGATGAGTCTCAGGAACAGTTCCGGCCGCTGGTTGTTCGCGCTCGTCAGCTGTTCGGTTTCCGCGCGGCCGAAGTAGTGCAGCCAGCGCTCGACCAGCCAGCGCGGATGCGAGCCCCAGGTCGACAAGTGCTGCACGGCATCCCGTCCGACCGGCGGCGTGAGCTCGGCGTCCGAGCGCCGCAGCGATTGCAGCACACCATTCACCAAACCGGTCGCCCCCCGTCCACTCACATTCCTGGTCAACTCGACCGATTGCGAAACGGCCGCATAGGCCGGAACTCCATTCATCTCGAGCAGCTGGTATGCGCCCAGGCGCAGAATATCGAGCACATCGGGCTCCAGCGCATCCATCGGGGATTTCAGAAAACGAGCGAGCTGAAAATCGATGCGGCCACGCAGCCGTTCGGTGCCGTACACCAGTTCCTGCACCCAGGCGCGATCGCGCACAGACACCTGCGGTGCCAGGCGCGCAAACGCGACGTCGAGCAGGTCACCCGCGCGCAGCGCTCGCAGTACGTTCAGCGCGACCCAACGGTTGGCCGTAACCCGCGCGCCCGAACGCTGAGTCTCGTTCAGGAGGGCATGCCGCTGGTTGGAGATGATGGCACCGCAACCTCCCGCCTGGGCATGCGGCCGGCCAGGTACGCGAGCCGGCCAGCTTCGATCGCCAGTTTCATTGCGCGCGCCATGGTCACCGGATCTTCGGCTTCAGCCACCGCCGTGTTCATGAGCACACCGTCCACCCCCTGCTCCATCGTGATGCAGGCATCCGATGCCGTACCCACTCCGGCGTCCACCAGCACCGGCACCGTGAGTCTGCGTTTGATCTCGCGGATGGTGTACGGATTCACCAGGCCGAGTCCGCTGCCGATCATCGATGCGAGTGGCATCACCGCCGCGCAACCCGCGTCCTCCAGGCGCAGCGCCGTGATCAGGTCATCATTCGTGTACGCCAGCACCTTGAAGCCCTCCGCAACCAGCGTCTTCGCCGCTTCCAGCGTACCGGCCACATCCGGCAACAGCGTCCGCTGATCGCCAATCACTTCGAGCTTGACCCAGTCACTCGAGCACGCCGCGCGTCCCAGCCGCGCAAACCGCACCGCCTCGTCCGCCGTGTAGCAGCCCGCGGTATTCGGCAACAGCAGAATGCGCTCGGGATCCAGGTGGTAGAGAATGCCTTCTTCCTGCGTGCGATCCAGGTTCACTCGCCTGACCGCAACCGTGACCACTTCGACATCCGCGGCTTTGAAGGCGCGAACCATCACATCGTTGCTACTGTATTTGCCGGTTCCCAGGATCAGCCGCGACCGCAACGTACGCCCGGCAATAACGAGTGGCACGTCCTCCACGCGCGGCGCTTGTTGTACTCCGTGTCCCCCGTGTGAAATAGTCGTTGCCATTTCGCTCACCCTCCACCGACAAAATGCACGACCTCGAACACGTCGCCTGCGGCAACCCGCGCTGCGTCCAGGCTGGACCGATCCAGGATCTCGCGATTGTGCTCGACTACGACCAAACGCGGATTCAGGTTCAATTCGGTCAGCAGATCGGCCACGGTCTTGCCCGCGTCTATGTCACGCTCATCGCCATTTATGATGATGCGAATCTTATCGCTGGTCGTGCTCATGGGTTCACCCTGCTCTGTTCGATACGCTCCACCAGCTCTGCCGCCGCCACCACTGGATCCCGGGCCTGCCAGACCGCGCGGATGACGGCTACGCCATATGCGCCCGCATTCATACACTCGACGATCCGTGAGGCATCGATGCCACCAATCGCGAGTACCGGAGCGCCGCAACCGCGCAGCGCATGAATCAGCGCGCTGCCCTGTGGCGTGGCGGCCGGGTGAGTGCCCGATGCGTAGATACTACCCGCCACCAGGAAGTCCGCACCCGCCTGCACTGCGGGAATTCCCTCACCCGCTGCGTGCACCGACTTCCCAATCAACACGCCAGGCAATTGTTCGCGCACAATCTCGATCGGCAGCGAGGCCGCCGGAAGCTGCACTGCCTGTGCACCCGCCACGCGCGCTACGTCGACCCGGTCATTGATCACAATAAACGCATCGGCGTGCTGCCCGAGGTTTGCCGCGATCTCGTACAACCTTCCGCCGCCTGCACTGCGCGATCGCAAATGGATCGCGATCCGACTGCCGAACTCGCGCACCAAGGTTGACGCTCGCAAAACAAAACCCGTTGTGCCCAGGATTTCATCATCGGTTACGATGTGAAGCCGGGGCAGCATCAGACAAAATGGTCGCCGACCTGGATGCCGCGGCCTCGCGCCCAGGCCCCGGCGGTCATACGACGTTTGCCCGGTGGCGTCACTTCGCGAATCCAGAGCGCGCCCACGCCGCAGGCCACGAGAAAGCCATCCGATTCGTCGTGCTCGTGCACTTCGACCACGGTGCCGGGTTCTGACTTGGGCGAGTGGTCCTCGGTGATGCGCGGCCTGAACAATTTGACTTCCTGATCATTCAGCTGAGACCAGGCACCGGGCACCGAATCCATTCCGCGGATCCAGCGATGCAGCTCGGTCGCACTCTTCTTCCAATCGATGCGCGCGTCCTCCCGTTCGATGCGCGGCGCGAGGGACGCTTTGGCATCGTCCTGCGGCCGTTCCTCGTGCAAACCGGCTTCGATCAGCGCCAGTGCCTCGACCAGGGCGGCCGCTCCAATTTCGCTGAGCCGCGCCCACAGGTCCGAAGCGCGTTCGTCCTCGAGGATCGGTTCGTGTATCTGCAGGATGATGGCGCCCGCATCCATCCGTTCGTTCATGCGAATGATACTGACGCCGGTTTGCTCGTGACCGCGGATGATCGCCCAGTTGATGGGAGCGGCACCGCGCAGCTCGGGCAACAGCGAAGCATGCAGATTGATGGAGCCGAGCGGGGGCAGATCCAGCACGTCAGGCTTCAGGATCTGACCATACGCGATGACGACCGAGATCTCGGGATTGAATTCACGCAAGCGCGCCATCACGTCGGCGCCGCGCGCACGCTCGGGTTGAAAAACCGGAATTGCCTCTTCGAGTGCAAGCTCCTTGACCGGCGATGAACGAAGCGCACGCCCACGTCCCGCCGGCCGGTCGGGCTGGGTCACTACGCCGACGACTTCGTGGCCCTCACCGATCAGCGCACGCAAGCCGGGCACCGCAAAGTCAGACGTGCCCCAGAACAGGATCCTCACGCGTCCGGCTTGACCTTCTGCCACTTTGCGAGCAGCAGCTTGCGTTTGAGCGGACTCAATCGGTCGATGAACAGAATGCCATCCAGGTGATCGATTTCATGCTGCAGAATGCGGGCAAGCAGGCCTTCCGCTTCAATGCGCCGCGCATTCCCCTCCGGATCGTGCCCCTCGACGATGACAGAGTGGGCGCGCTCGACTATATCCTTGAGCGTGGGAATGCTGAGACAACCCTCCTCACCGCGTTCCCGGTCCTTGCCGATTTCGATCACGATCGGATTGATCAAGGCAAAGCCTTCGGACTCTTCTTCCTGTGGATCGACGACGATGACGCGCTGGCCAACACCCACCTGTGGTGCCGCCAGGCCGACGCCTTCTTCCGCATACATCGTTTCGAACATGTCGGCGATCAGTTTCTTGAGCGCCGGCGTGACCGTGGTGACTTCATCCGCGCGCTGGCGCAACACCGGGTCGCCCAGGATTCTGACCTGCAATTTCGGCATCGTGCGCTGACCTATGCTTTGGTCTCGCCTGCCGGCGAATCGGCCGTCATCACCCGCGCGATCTTCTGCCGCGAGACTACGATGCGTGTGTTCTCCGCCGTCTTGACCGTGAGCCGGTCTTCCGACAGGTGAACGACCTGGCCGATGATGCCGCCTTCGGTCATGATCTCGTCACCCTTCTTCAGGTTCGAGATCAGGTCACGATGCTGCTGCTGCATTTTTCGCTGCGGCCGAATGAGCAGGAAATAAAAGATCGCAATGAACGATGCGATCATGAGGACGTTGGGCAGAATCGTGCGGGCATTCGGCGCCTGCAATGCAATCGCTAATACGGTCAGCATTCATTCCTCGGTATCAGGTTGTGCCGGACTTCTTGCGAAACCGGTCTTGCCATTCCGTGTGAAACGCCTGGAAGCGCCCCGCTTCGATCGCGACCCGCGCGCCTTCCACCAGCCGCACCAGGAAGCGCAGGTTGTGCAATGACAAGAGCCGCAGCGCCAGCACTTCGCCCGCAATGTACAGATGCCGCAGGTAGGCGCGCGAAAACGTGCGACAGGTATAGCAGTCACAGGTCGGATCCAGCGGCCGCGAGTCCAGCCGGAAACGAGCCGCCCGGATGTTGACCTGACCGTCCTCCACCGTCCAGGCCGCGCCATTGCGGCCGTTCCGCGTCGGTGCCACACAGTCGAACATGTCGATACCACGGGCGATCCCTTCCAGCAGGTCATCCGGGTAACCCACCCCCATCAGATAGCGCGGCAGGCCGGCCGGCAGCTCGGGCTCCATGATGTCCAGCATCTCGTACATCACGGGTTTGGCCTCGCCCACCGAAAGCCCGCCAATCGCAATACCTTGCCAAGGGCCCAGCTCGAGCGACCGTCGGACCGATTCGAGCCGAAGGTCGGCAAAGGTCGATCCCTGTACGATCGGGAACAGCGTCTGCACCGGTCCCGGCTCATCCTTGAGCTGGTTGAAGCGATCCCGACAACGCTCCAGCCAGCGCAACGTACGCTCGTACGCCTCGACCGCCACCTCCCGCGCAGCCTGCCCCGGCGGGCACTCATCGAAGGCCATCATGATGTCCGCGCCCAGGGCGTGCTGCACCTCCATCACACTCTCTGGTGTGAACAGGTGCCGGCTGCCATCGATATGGCTCTGGAAAACCACGCCATCATCACGGACCTGGTTGATCGCCGCCAGGCTGAACACCTGGAACCCGCCCGAGTCCGTGAGAATCGGACCCGGCCACTTCATGAACTCGTGGAGTCCACCCAGGTCTCGTATGACATCGTGCCCCGGCCGCAAATACAAGTGATACGTGTTGGCGAGAACGATATCGGCCCCGATCTCCGCGACTTCATGCGGCGTCAGGGTCTTGACCGTCGCCTGTGTGCCGACCGGCATGAACGCGGGCGTCCGGACCCTTCCGTGTGGAAGCGTCAAGGTGCCGGTCCGGGCGAGGCCGTTGGTTGCTTCTATCGTGAAGCTGAACAGATGGCGTCCTTGGAACGGATTTACGAATTAACGAATGAAACGGACGAGAACGACTACGACTACGACAACGACTACGATTACGGGCTCCAAGCGTTGTGGTCATCGAGCTCACCATCCTGACCCACACAGCCGCATCTACACAACGCCAAAGATCTCAACGCAATTACCCCGTAATCGTAGTCGTAGTCGTAGTCGTAGTCGTTCTCGTTCGCGTCCGTTGATTCGTTCATTCGTTCAGCTGCCTGATTCACAAAGCAACCATCGCATCCCCATACGAGTAAAACCGATACTCATCATCGATCGCAGTACGATACGCTTTCATGACCGAATCGTATCCAGCAAAGGCAGCAACCAGCATCAACAGAGTCGACCGGGGCAGGTGGAAGTTGGTGATGAGGTGGTCGACGCCGCGGAAGTGATAGGCCGGCCGAATGTAGATGTCGGTCCAGCCGCGACCGGCTTTGAATGCTCCGCGCTGGTCGCAGATGGTTTCGAGGGTCCGGGCCACCGTGGTACCGACCGCCCAGATTTTGCCGCCCGCGCCGCGAACGCGATTCAGCTGGCCGGCAGCATCCTCGGAAACGTCGTATGCCTCGCTGTGCATTACGTGCTCCGAAGGATCCTCGGCTTCGACTGGCCGGAACGTACCGGCGCCGACGTGCAGCACGATACGGATGAGCGTAACGCCCGCGGCTTCGATCTGCCGCAGCAGCGCGTCGGTGAAATGCAGGCCGGCAGTCGGCGCCGCCACGGAACCCTCCGAACGAGCGAACACGGTTTGGTACCGGTCGGCATCGGCGGGCTCGACCGCCCGGTCGATGTACGGCGGCAGTGGCATGCGGCCGAACTGCTTCAATGCAGTCAACACCGGAAGTTCCGTATGCAGCCTCACCGTGCGTGAGCCATCGGAACGGACATCGAGGATCTCGACCTCGAGCTCAGGCGCGATCTTCACTGTGCGGCCGGGTTTGAGCTTGACACCGGGACGCACCAGCGCACTCCAGTCGGTGCCGTCGTACCCAAGTCCATCGACGGGCTGGAGCAGGAGTACCTCCGCCTCACCGCCGGTCGATCGGCGACCCAGCAGCCGCGCGGGCAAGACTCGCGTCTCGTTCAACACCAGCGCATCGCCGGGCGGAATCATTTCCGCAAGGTCGTGAAAATGCCGGTGTTCGATGGAATCGGAATCGCGACGCAACACCATGAGGCGACTCTGGTCGCGCGGCTCGACCGGATGGTGCGCGATCAGACGGGACGGCAGCTCGTAGTCGAACGCGGAGGTGGGGAGCGAGTCAGGACTCCGGCTCACCGACCAGACGACCTTCCTCGAGGAACGCACGCAACTCGCGGACGCGGTCCAGCAGGATCCAGACTTCGGCGGCTTCACCGTTGTTTTGGCTACGGGTGAGATATGTGATCAGCGTGCGCTCGATCGGATGCGTGGCATCGGCATCGCGCCGCTCGTACCACTGGCAGAGCAAACCCAGGTCGACATCGAAACGATGTTCCAGCGATCGCAAGCCGTGTAACCGATCCGCGGCGGCAACCGCGCCCGCCTCGCGCAGCGCGGCTGTCATGCGCTTGTGCGAGTTGCCGTGCTCGATGTAACGCGCGGCCAGCAAAGCACAATCGGATCGGGTCAACCGGACGATTTCCACTCAGCCCTCGAACAGATTAACTTGCGGTTCGTGCCCGTCCAGCCGCGAGCTCGGCAGTGCGTAGCCAAATCGCTTGAACGCCTTGTTGGTGGCTATACGCCCGCGCGGTGACCGCATCAGAAAGCCGTTCTGTATCAGGAACGGCTCGTACACTTCCTCCAGCGTGCTGATATCCTCGCCGATCGCGACTGCGAGGGTGTTCAGTCCTACCGGGCCGCCCTCGAAGTGCTCGATCAATGTTTTCAGCACGCGCGCATCCATCTCATCCAGGCCGTACTCATCCACATCCAGCATCCGAAGTGCCTCGTCGGCCACGTCCTTGGTGATGCGGCCATCGGCGCGCACCTGCGCGTAATCGCGCACGCGCCGGAGCAGGCGGTTGGCTACGCGCGGAGTACCCCGTGCCCGCCGCGCGATCTCGTACGCACCATCGACCACGCACTCGACCTTCATGATGTCCGCGCTGCGGGCCACGATGATCTGGAGATCTTCGGTGTTGTAATAGTTCAAGCGCTGAACGATGCCAAACCGGGCACGCATTGGTGGTGTCAACTGTCCCCAGCGGGTTGTCGCACCAATCAGTGTGAACGGCTCGATCGGCAGCGTCACGGTCTGCGCCTTCGGTCCTTCCGAGAGACGAATGTCGACCTTGAAGTCCTCCATCGCAGGATACAGGAATTCCTCGATGATCGGACGCAGCCGATGGATCTCGTCGATGAACAGAATGTCGTTCGCGCGCAGGTTGGTCAGAATGCCGACCAGGTCACCCTGCTTCTCCAGTACCGGCCCCGACGTCGTGCGAATGCTTACACCCATCTCGCGCGCTAGCAGAACCGCGAGTGTGGTCTTGCCCAATCCCGGCGGTCCGTGAAACAGCGTGTGATCCAGCGCATCGCGACGCTGCAATGCCGCATCAACCGCAATGCGCAGACTGTCCTTGACCCTGGACTGGCCAATGAATTCGGCCAACCGCTGCGGGCGCAATGATAGTTCGACTGCGCTTTCTTCCGGCAGGACTTCGGGCGTCGTTATTTCTGCGCGCATGATGCGGCAATCTACCCATTTGTGAAAAAGCGGAAAGCATCAACAGATCCAGGGAAGAGAATGAGGGCGAGGGAACGGGAAGATTTCGAGGAGAAGGGCTGGGAGAGGTAATGACAATGGCCCCTTAGTCCTAGTCCTGAGTTCTAATGCTAGTTCTCCTCCTTCCTCCTGATGGAGAAGGAGGACTAGGTGTAGGTCTAGAACTAAGGCCTAGGTAGGAGAACCCGGTTCGTACCTACTCCCTCCGCTTCCCCTCGAGCCCTTCACCTTCCCTCGCCCTTATCCTGTTCCTTAAATCTGTTAATGATGGCAACAAGAACTTTCCCCAGGACCTCTGTGTACTAGCCCTCCAGACTCAACGTTGCAAATAATTTGGGAGGTGTTTGTGCGCGCTGGTGCGTTTGTGACGAAGCGGGTAGTCCGTACGGGCACTTTGCTTTTGCTGGCTTTGGCGCCGGTTGCGTGCGCCAAGAAGGTGACACGGATCGACCCGAATTCCGTGACCGATCTGTCGGGGCGCTGGAATGATACCGATTCCCGGCTGGTCGCCAATCAGCTCATTACCGAAACACTGAACGCTCAGTGGGCGCGCCGCTATTCCGAGACGCACGGCGGCGAGAGCCCGGTGGTCATTGTCGGCGATTTCCGGAATGAGACCCTCGAGCACATCCCGGTCTCGACCTTCGTTAACGATCTCGAGCGGGCGCTGATCAGCACGGGCGCGGTCAAGGTCGTTGCCAGCAAGCAGGAGCGCGCCGACGTGCGCGACGAGCGCAAAGATCAGCAGGTCAACGCCAGCGCTGACACGCGAGCCAAGATGGCCCAGGAGCTAGGTGCCAAATACATGCTGCAGGGCACGCTACAGGCGATTGAAGACTCGGAAGGGCGCGAAAAGATCGTGTTTTACCAGGTCGATGCCGTCCTGGTCGATCTCGAATCGAACGTGAAGGTCTGGACTGGGCAGCACAAGATCAAAAAGCTGATCGACAGGCCGCGCGTACGAATGTAAAACGCAACAACCGTTGGCATCCATCTTCATTTCGTTCGATCTTAGCGCAGACGCGCTCTCTGTCGTATGTCTCATGGCCGTAAAGAATTACGAAGAACACCGGGGTGTGAGCCGCAAGCCCCGAAAAAAAATGGCCAGGTAATCCCCCTGGCCGTTTTCATATCCGCAGCTGGCAATGCGCCATGCAAGATGGTTATTCCGCAGTGGTCGTTCCCTCGGTTATGCCAGCTACTTCGGGTGCGCCGGCTTGCCCATCCACCTCCCACATTGCTTGCACGGCTTCCTGGTTCAGCACGACATCGCCCAGGGTAACGTTCACTTCTTTGGGCGGCCGTCCGCTGCGCAGGAGTACGGCGCCGCGCACGGGGATGAACTGCTGATGCGATTCCAGGTAGTCGCTGAGCCGCTGGCCGGCGCCGACATTCAGCCCGCCGCGCAGCAACAGGCCACCCTCAAGCTGCACTTCGACGGTGCGCGGCTGCACCGCCGTCATCGCAGTTGTGAGTGGGATGTCGTTATCCATGGCTGCGGCCCAGAGCACCTGCTGAACCTTGAGCACGGCGTGCTCGATGTTGTCCTCGGTGCTGGCCCACTTGGCGCCACGCAGATTCACGTAGTGCTTGCGGTTGGCCAGCCACGAGGTCAATGCCTGGTTTTCCGCGACGGCAATCGTTGCCTCGATCATACGGAAATCACGCAGGAACAGACGCAAACGCCGAGTCGGTGTCTTGGTTGATTCGAGTGCCATGCTTTTTCCCGTTATGGGTTCAGCCGTGGGGGAGGGCGTGTCATCAACTGCTAGAAGAATGCGCCCAAAAACGCCCAAGTGCAAGCTCTACACCGCTCTACGACCTTAATCATTGCACAATTCTGGAACATCCGCGCCTCAGGGCTGTACGCATGAGCGAAAAGAGGGCTTCCCTCTGGGTAGCGCGTCCACGGAGCAATCGAAAATGAGCAACCGAATACTGATGCTGGGACTGGTGGCTTTGGCGGCCTGTGCACCAAAGCGGGTCAATGAACGCCCCATTCTCTCCAATGGACAGCGAGTCCAGCCCGCTGACGCGGAAGTCGATGCGGCGCGCGCACAGACGGCGCGCGGCGCGGCGCAGCTCACCGCCGCGCGCGATTCCATCATGGTGAGCGCTCTTGCGAGTTGCGCACCTCCCATCTGCGAGGCGATCGGTCGTGGTGAAGTGGTCATTGGAATGACCGAAGCGCAGGTCATGGCGGCGACCCGGACGACCGAGGCTGCCTGGCAGATGCGCGATGCCGCGAACGCGACCGTGATGGTCGCGAATGCCAGTACGCTGGCTCCGCGCGACATCGTGGCCGAGCTGGCCATGCTCCAGTTCCGCGATGGACGGCTGGCCAGCTTCAGCTACCGTGAAGCGCAGGGGGTCCGCGTGGTCGATTCCGCCGCGGATGCGACCACGGCCGGCCGCGCCTCGGCCATGGCCGAGATGCTGCTGCGTGAAGGCGACGATCTGGTCGCACGCGGCGAGCTCAACGAAGCGCTGAGCCGTTACGATCGCGCGCAGGTATTACGCGCGGGGGATCCGCAGATCGAGTATCGCATTGCCACGGTACTGGACAAACAGCTCCGTCCGATCGAGGCGCAGATCCGCTATCAACTGTTCCTGCACAAACTCGAGTTGGAGAAGATCAAGGCGACTGGTGAAGCCTACGGACATCTGGCGAACGCAATTGCGCACGCCCGTGAACGTATCATTGTTCTCGAAAAGCAGAGCCGCTGAACCCGCTGGAGGCAGTGGAAAGCGCGCGCCGGAAACGGTGCGCGCTTTCGTCGTTTCATCCTGCTCCCTTTTCTTCTGCTGACCAGTGGCTGCAGTCTCCTGTTTCGCAACCACGACGTGACGCCGGCGGGCCTGCCCCGCGGCGACGCTGCGCTGCGCCGAATGCTCGAGGCCGGCCAGAATGATTCCGCGCTCATCCGGTTCGACGATCGCAAGGCAAAGCTGCCCAGCGATGAGCTGCTGCGCCTGCTCTACCAGGGCATGGTCGCTTATCACGCCATGCAGTACGACAGCAGTGCAAAGCTGCTGGATCGCGCCGGTGAATTGATCGACGAGCGGGATGTGCTGTGGCTTTCCCGAGAAGCCGCCGCATTGCTCTCGAACGATCGCGCACTGCCCTGGCAGCCCGGCCGCACCGAGCGGCTCATGATTCCGTACTATGCCGCGCTGAGTTACCTGCGCACCGACAATGTCGGCGAGGCCGCGGTCGAAGCCCGACGGTTGAGCCTCGCATTGCAGAACACAGAAGGTAAGCTGGAGGGCGCCGAGCGCCGGCTGCACGGCATGCTGCGATTCTTCGCGGGCAGTGTTCTGGAAGCCAATGGCGATGCCAACGACGCCGCGGTGGCCTATCGCAATGCACAGGAATTGCTCGGCGATTCGACGCTGCTCTGGTCGGCCAGCGCGGACAGCGGTGATGTCGTGGTATTGGTCGAGGAAGGCTTCGTCGCGCACAAGGTCGAGCAGTCGCTCACCATTGTGCTGGCCGATTACGAGGCGGATGGCCTTCGCGACGACGATGAAAAGCGCCGCGAGGAAGCCGCCGGCGCGGTGGCTGCGCGTGCGCTCGCCAATGCGCTGCGTCCGGCCAGCGAGTACGCCGAGGGACCACGCCGGCCGCGGCAGCACTGGTATGTGCCCGCGCCGACCCGCCCGCACAACAGCACGAGCCAGACTTGCACGCAGGAGAGCAAGAGCTCGGCGGATACCACTTCGGAACCGAAATCGAGCAAGGAATGCAAGGACGACGACGATGACTTCTACCTGCTGCGACTGGCCTGGCCAGGGTATCACTCAGTGCGGCGGCCTGCCCACTCGGCCAGGGTACTGATCGGCGACAGTACGGTGGTTGCAATTCCCTGGTTTGTGAGCGTTTCCGATGCGGTAGTCGGCGATTTCGAGCGCCAACGCGCGAAGATTCTGGCCCGCACGGTGGCCCGCGGCGCCGCCAAACTGGCCCTGACCAGGTCAGCCGAGAAAAGTGTAGGCAAGAAGAATGAGGATTGGGGCAAGGTTTTGGGCACAATCGCCAATGTGGGCACCGCCGTTCTGGAGCAGGCCGATACGCGGTCCTGGACCCTGCTGCCCGGCGGGGTGGGGTTGGTGAAACTGCGGCTGCCCGCCGGTGTTCAACACATGCGCCTTGAAGTTGGGGTGCCTTCCGGCCCAACTTCGGCCCGGATCGAGTTAGGCGAAGTTTCTGTGCGCGCCGGTGAAACGCGCTTCATTTCCGCCCGCTATTTCCGATGAGTCGTACCAGCATTGCTCTGAGTATCCTCGGCTTGATGGCCGTCGTCGCACCGCTTCAGGCGCAACGGGCGGGCGGTCAGGGTGTGAGCATTAGTGGCCATGTTACGGATCTCAGCACTGGCAATCCCATCGAAAACGCGCTGGTCGAGTTCCCCGCTCTGCAGCGTCAGACGCTGACCGATCAATCCGGCCGTTTCGCGCTGGCCAACGTCCGCCTTGGAAAACACAAGGTGGTCATCACTCAGCTCGGTTACAAAACGCTGGTGCGGGAAGTGATAATCGCGGACAATGAGCCTCTGATAATGCCGCTCGAACCTGATCCGGTCATGATCAAAGGGCTCGACATTCAAGTTGATCGTCTGGAAACGCGGCGCCGTGCGGTGGGTGTCTCCGCTCAGGCATTTTCACGCAAGGAATTGGTGGGCACGAGCCACGTCAGCGCGGCCGATTTCGTGCGCAGGCGTACACCAATGGTGCCGTGCCCGAGCGGACGCGGGACCTGTCTGCGACATCGCGGACAGATCATTGCGCCCATCGTCTACATCGATGAACGCCGTGCGTTTGGATTGGAAGAGCTGGAAGCCTATCCGATGTACGACGTCTACCTCGTGGAGTCCTACGAAAACGGCCGCCACATCAGGATCTACACCACCTGGTTCATGCAGAACCTCGCCCGAAACAGCGTCCGGCTGCAGCAGGTAATCCTCTGGTAAGACGCGATCTCACGACAGAACACAGAGACCGCGGAGCGCTCGTCGCCAGAATTCAGCCTCCGGCTGTAGACTTCCCCGTGGTGGACTATTCGCTTCGTACTTGCGCGAGGGCCGCTTTAATGAGCGCAATCCCGATCAGTTTGCCGTGCTCGTCCAGGGCCTGCCGCACGGCGGCGGTGGCTTCGGTGGCGGTGTAACCGAGAGCAACCAGCGCGGCGACGGCTTCTTCCGCAGTGCGACCTTCCGGTTTGGGTCCAACCGCCGCGACCGCGAGATCGTCCATGCGATCGGCGAGCTCGACGACCAGCTTCTCCGCTTTCTTGGTGCCCAATCCTGGAATCTGACGCAGCGTCGCGATGTCTTTGCTGGTGATGGCGCCAACCAGCTTCGAGGGTGAGAGCGTGGACAGCATGTTGAGGGCGAGGCGTGGACCAACGCCCGATGCGGAGAGCACCCGACCAAACAGCGCGCGCTCGGTGGGGTGCAGGAAACCGAACAGCGTGACCGAGTCTTCGCGCACGACCTGGTGGGTGAGCAGCTCGATCTCAACGCCTTCACGCGGCAGCCGCTCGTATACGGTCAGCGGAATCTCGACTTCGTAGGTGACGCCACTGGGCGTCTGGATCTCGACGATGCCGAGATCGCGACGAACCAGGACACCGCGAACGCGACTGATCATCGCGGGGCTGAGGAGAATACGGCAGCCTTCAGGCGATTGATCTGCGCGGCATTGCAATGGCACAGCGCAACCGCAATGCCGTCCGCAGCGTCCGCCGGCTGCGGTACCGTCTTCAGCCGCAGCATCTGCTGGATCATGAACTGCACCTGTTCCTTGCCGGCGCGGCCATGCCCTACGACCGCATTCTTGATTTCGGCTGGCGAGTATTCGTGCACCGGGACGTTACTCATGGTTGCAGCCAGCAGTATCGCGCCGCGCGCGTGACCGAGGATGATCGAAGTGCGCACATTGCGGGCATAGAAGACACCCTCCACGGCCGCCGCAGCCGGTTGGTGCCGGGCGATGACTTCACAGATGCCGAGGTAGATCGCTTTCAATCGATCGGACAGCGGGTCGGATGCGTCGGTGCGGATCACCCCGCATTCCAGAAGCGAAATGGCGCCGCCGCCCTGCTGGACGACGACGCCGTAACCGGTCGTACCCGCGCCCGGATCGACACCCAATACGATCACGCGCCGGCCTCGGCCAAAGCAGCCTCATCGATGTCGAGGTTGGAGTACACCTTCTGCACGTCATCCAGCTCTTCGATCGCTTCGAGCAGCTTGAGCAGCCTGGCCACATCGGCGCCATCGACGCGCATCGTCGTCTTCGGCACCATCTCGAGCTCGGCTTCACGGAATCTGATGCCCTGCTTCTTGAGTGCTTCCTGTACCGCGTGAAACGAGGTCGGACTGGACGAGACGATGTAGGTATCGCCATCCCGCTCGAGATCGTCGGCGCCGGCCTCGAGTGCGGCCATCAGCGTCGACTCCTCGTCGTGGCCCGCGGCATCGATGTAGATCTGGCCTTTGCGCTCGAACTGCCAGGCCACCGATCCGCTGGCGCCCAGCGTACCGGCATTGCGGCTCAATGCGTGGCGCAGATCGGCCACGGTACGGTTGGCATTGTCGGTCACGACTTCGATGTATAACGCAACTCCAGCCGGACCGTACCCCTCGTAAGCGATTTCCTGGTAGTCCACCCCTTCGAGCTCGCCCGTGCCCTTCTTGATGGCGCGATCGATGTTGTCGTTTGGCATGTTGGCAGCCTTGGCCGTGTCGACTGCCAGCCGCAAACGCGGATTGAAGGCCGGATCGCCACCACCCGCGCGCGCCGCTACCGTGATTTCCCGCCCAAGACGCGTGAAATGCTGCCCGCGTCGCTTGTCGGTCACGGCTTTCTTATGCTTGATCTGTTTCCATTTACTATGGCCGGCCACTGCTCATCCTCACATATATCGTTGCGTTGGTTCAATAGCCAATTTAGGGTTCCAACCGCCGTATTGAAACCGGCCCGCCCATGCAGAGGTCGAGATGTGGAAGAAATCCGGATGGATCGGGGCTGCGATCGCATTCCTGGCTTCACCTGTGGCCAACGCCCAGCGGATCGTGCCCGATCCCGTATCGTGCCCGCGCTGCACCATTGAAGCGCGCACCGTGCTACGCATCGGCGGACTCGATTCGCCGCTGCCTAGTGAGGGGCCCGCCGATGTTGTCGCCGACGGCCAGGGCCGCTACTGGGTGTTCTCCTGGAATGCGACGCCCATGGTATTTGATCGCACCGGCAAACCCATTCGCGAGTTCACACACGGAGCCGGTCCCAACGAAACGGGATTTGCCGAATACGCGATTCTGACTCCCGCTGACTCCGTAGCCATCTTCGATGCCGAGAACCGCCGAATCTCCGTATTCGCCTCCGATCTGACAGCGAAACGGAGCATCGCGCTGTCCGGATTTCCGGTAAAACCTCGCATTCTCCGGTGGCCTGACCGGGTGATCGTGGTACAGCCCGCGGGCTCGCGTCAAACGCTACAGCCGCCGCTTCAGCTGATTGATCTCTCAGGCCCAACCAGCAGCACGCTGGCCACATTTGGCCGAATTCGAACCACCCTTACTGGCCCCGCTTTGGCAAGAAGTTTCCATCGGACATTGTCGTCGGTTCGAAATGGACGAGTGTGGGAAGCGGAACACATGCGCTACAACCTCCACTATTGGCGAGTTGACGGAACGTTTCCCGTACTGCTGGATTCGCTGCAACGACGCCCAGCGTGGTTCTCCGAGGAGCTGGTTAGTCCAGGGGTTCCGGTCGCGCACCCTAGACTGAACCGCGTCGAGCAGGACGCTGACGGATTGGTCTGGGTCTTCCTCAATCAGCCCACGGGCGTGACGCTGTCGGAAGTAATGCCTAAGCGGTCGTCCAGGACCCGTGAAGGACGAACCGACCAGATACCTATGGAGAAACTGCTTCGCACTGTAGTCGAAGTGATCGATCCAAAAACAGCGCGTGTTATCACCCGCACAACGGTTCCGTCCATACTCTCGACCGTGTTGGCTGATGGTCGTGCGGTATTCTACAACGTGGATCGGGATGGCATTCCGTACCTCGAGATTGTGACCCTACGATTGGCTGGACGCTGATCAGCTGGTCAGACAACGCTTCAAAGTGCTCATGCGATACCGAACAATGGTTGCGATCGGCTTCATGGCCTGCGCCGCGTGCAGAGATACCGGGACGCCTGCCAACACAGGTGGCCTCGGCACTGTGCCCGATGAAGTATCGTGCGCAGCGTGCTCGATCGGGTCAGTTGCGACGAGCCGCATTGGAGGTGGCATTGAGTCGGCACTGCCCAGCGTCGCGCCCAGCAAGGTGCTGCTGGATGGCTCGGGCCGGGTTTGGGTGTTTTACTGGAACAAGCCATTGCTCGTCCTCGATGCGCAGGGGTGCTCGATGGTTCGGGTTCGATCGCGACCATCAGCAACACCTTCGGCTTTGGCCGCGCCGATCCCGATCTGGACAAATCCGAACTTCTTTACTGGCGGCGCCTGTCTGGCACTTCGAACGACAAGTTCTGGGAAGCCGAAGTTGGCAGGTACAATTTCTACGAATGGGACGCCGCCGGCACTGCGGGACGCGCATTGATGCGCCGGCCGAAATGGTTTGCCCAGGAATCCGGCACGAGAAACAGCGCACCGTTCGCCGAGCCCCAACTCGCTCATATCGAACAGGACTCGACCGGATTGCTGTGGGTGTTTCTCTATCAACCGACCGGCATCTCCTTCCAGGACGCATTGCAGAACGTACCACCGGATGCGTCGAAGTGTCGGTGGATCAGGTCGCACACGAAAAGCTGGCGCGAACTGTTATCGAGGTGATCGATCCGGTCAGCGCCCGTGTGGTCGCGCGCCGCATCATCGATTCGCTATTCGTTGCCAGCGATGCACTCGGGCGAGCCGTGTTCTACAACACCGATGCCGACGGGCTCCCGTTCCTCGAAGTCGTACAGCTGCGACTGCTTGGTCGCTGATTCAGCTGGCCAGCCACTGCTTCCAGACTTCTTCCGCAAAACCCAGTGTGACCTGATTGCCGTTCCGCACGAGCGGCTGTTTCAGGAGCAACGGCTCATCGGCCAGCTTCTGCAGCCAACGCTCATCGGTCAGGTGAGAGTGGGCCAGTCCGAGACTGGCAAATCGCTTCGACTCACGATCGACCAGGGCCTGCACGCCGAATTTCTGGGCGAACCGCTTCAGTTCGCCTATGGAGGCCGCGCGCACATCCAGATCCATGAAATGGGTCTTGATGCGGCGCTCCGAGAAAAAACGCAGCGCCTTTCTGGTGTCTGCGCTTTTCTTCGTGCCGAAAACCTGAACTTCCAGAGCAGCCTCCTGACGGTTTCAAAGCTGACCCCAGCCACGCGCACGGGCCTTGCAATGTAATGACCGGGTTTAACCTCGGAGGATGATATGAAGGCAAAAGGGCTTCTGACACTTATGGCGGCAGCCTCGCTGGCAGGGTGCGGCGCGGCGCAGCAGCTGGATGATGTTTTGGGCGCAGTGCTCGCCCCGCAGGGGAACAACCAGGTAAGCGGCGAGGTTCTCGCGGTCGACACGCGTAACCAGCAGATCCAGATCCGTACCGCCGAAGGCCAGACTGGATACGTTAACTACGATGCCAACACGCGCGTCGTCTACAACAACCAGCAGTACAACGTGACGTCTCTGGAGCGCGGCGATCTGGTGAGCATGACCGTGCAGACCGTGAACACGAATCAGGTTTACACCAATGAGATCACAGTCACGCAGAGCGCCCAGGATCGCGCCGGCACAAGCACAGGCACGAGCGGACTGCAGCGGCTCGAAGGCACGATCGGCCTGATCGACCGCAATCGTGGTACGTTCGAATTGCGTTCAGGCGGCACAACGGTCGTGGTATCGCTGGCGTACAATGCGACATCCGCCGTACGCGATCGCTACAGCCGTATCCGCTCCGGCGACGTAGTCCGGCTGGAAGGCCGCTGGGTGGGACAGAACAACCTGCAGGTGGAGCGGTTTCTATAACGAACGAACGAATTAACGGACGAGCACGAGCACGACCACGAGTTACGAATTACGATTACGGGCTTCCAG
>JBBDWZ010000069.1:0-7008 GCA_040902615.1 Gemmatimonadota bacterium
ATGCAGGGCGTGTTCAGAGACGGTCCAATGGGCTGGTAACACCGCGGCCGCCCCGGTTCAGGACATGGGTGTAGATCATCGTGGTCGCCACATTGCGGTGGCCGAGCAGCTCCTGCACGGTACGAATGTCGTAGCCGTCCTCGAGGAGATGGGTGGCAAGGAATGGCGAAAGGTGTGGCAGCTGGCGCGCTGGGTGATGCCGGCGTTGCGAACCGCTTGGGTGACGGCGCGCTGCATGGCGCTTTCGTGGAGGTGGTGGCGTCGCTGTTCGCCGTTGGTGCGATCGAGATACTGTCGTGACGCGGGGAAAAGATACTGCCAGGCCAGGTCTCGCGCTGCTGACGGGGCCTTCCGCTCGAGCGCGGTGGGCAGGTCGACCCAGCCACTGCCGCGGGCGCAATCACGCTCGTGCTGCTTGCGCACGAAGGCGATCTGCCGAATCAGCTCCGGTCGCACGATCCGGGGCAGCATGGTCACGCGATCGCGATCGCCTTTGCCGGCACGCACAATAATCTCGTTGCGATCGATCGCAATGTCCTTGACGCGCAACTGCAGCGCCTCCAACAGACGTAAACCGGATCCATACAGGAGACTCGCGACGAGTCGCTTGTTGTCGGGCAAGTGCCGCAGCACTGCGGTGACTTCCGCGCGACTCAGCACGACCGGTAATCGCCGGGGCTTGCGCGGGCGGATTACATCGGTCGGCACCTCCACGGTCAACCCAAGTACCTCGCGATACAAAAACAGTAGCGCGCTGGCGGCCTGATTCTGGGTCGATGAGCTCACGTTGCGATCGTTGGCTAGGTATGAGAGGAAATCGGCAATGGCACTCGTGCCGAGATCTCTGGGATGACGTCGGTCGTGGAAGTTGACGAAGCGGCGCACCCAGCTCGCATACGCGTTCTGCGTGCGGCGGCTGAAGTGGCGCGACCTGCACGAGCGGCGGACCTGTTCGAGCAGACGCGGCGGTTTCGGCGTATCGGCTGGCATCGTGTGCGAAACCTGCACGTGCGGGCTGCTGCGTCCATGGCTCGAGGAGCCATCGGCTTTGCTGGATGCGATGACGAAGCCGCCCACGCGGTCCGGGCGATGAGCGGCTCATCCGATGACCGATACCAGGATCACACTTCCCGCACTCACATCCAAAATTGTCACATCCAGCTATGGCCTAGTCAGCGCGGCGGAAGTGGTTTGTTGCTTTGGATTGCCTCGATCACGTCCGCGATCGCCTGGATGACGGCAGCGGGCTCGAACAGGTGGATCTCATGCCCGGCGTTCGCGACCACTGTATGCCGTGAGCTGGATGACAGCCGGGCCAGCGCGGCATGGACATCGCGGACGCCCTGGGCTGCGTCGACGCCGCGCGTGAGCACAACGATAGGCCGGTTACCGAGCGGCTGCGCGTTCTTCATGGTCATATCTCTCAACAGCGCCAGTCGCGCGCGTTCCGTTTCGCCGGCGGCGATCCGGGTCTCGTACGTGACCGTGGACGGATAGGATGCGATCAATCGTTCATCCAGCTTGATGCGTGTGTCGTACAGCGGTTTCGGTAACCGATCGAAGGGCGCACCGGTCTGCGGCGAGCGACGCGGCACGCTTATGGTTCCCGGTTGAATAACGGAACGGTATTGCTCCGCGGTCAGTGACGTGATCGTCACAGCCTCGCCGTTGTAGTACGTGAACAGCCGCTCCTCGGAGGCTGGATCGACCAGCACGAAGCCGGCAACGTCGTTCGGGTATTGCGCGGCATACAATCGCACATAAAGCCCGCCCATTGATGCACCCACGAGTACATACGGCGGCTTCTCTCCCGCGGTGGTCAGCAGGGCGCGCAGATCGCGCGTCACATCACTGACGGGTCCCGGAGGATCACTCCAGCCGTGACCCGCGCGATCGTAGGAGCAGACGCGATTGGCGCGCGCGATGCTCTGCTGAACGAGCGTCCAATCGATCGCAAACGATGATGCGCCGGCTTCGAGTATCACGGTGGGTGAACCGGAGCCCATGCAAATGCATGTGCAAGCTCCGCCCGCCGATGTCGACTAGCCGGCCAGGAGGATCGCCGATCCCAGGCGTCTGCGCGGGAAGTCCGCTGATCACCGTGAGAACAACCGCTGCAGTGCCAAATGCGCGCATGAGCCAACCCTCCGCTGAAGTGTCGACCATGAGACGACACGGCTTTACCAAACATTTACAAGGGTGCCTGGCGCTCAACCCGTACTAGGGCTGATATCGAATGGCGACTTCGCGTTTCCGGGTATTCTCGCCAGGTAATACAACCGTAAACACGCCAAACTCGGGGCGTCCTGAGAACAGTGCCTGCAGCGTTTTCAAGTCGGTTATATCCACGTGCAGGCGGTTCCCCTGCGCAGTGACCTTTACGTTCAACTCGTGTGAAAGCCGGAACTGGGTACCCGAGCCGATGCTCACACTTTGTTGGCCGGCTCTCAAGAGCGAAGTCAGCTTGCCGCGCGCAGGCCGCGCATTGGGGGACTTGAACAGCAGGAAGCCGAACGAATAGCGTTGCCCCGCATTCTCGATTTCAACCGTCCACGAGTACTCCCCCCTGCCGCTTCCAGTGGTCGAGCGATACCAGAACCATTCGTCGTGCTCGGCCAGAGGGAAGGAGAAACGCGCCAGTCGCGGCGAAACGTCTGCAGTGAACGTCGAGTCGGCCGGTGCAAGCGTCGGCGTTGTGGTCTGCGCTGCACGCTGCCCGCATCCGGTAACGACCAGCATCAGGAGCATGGCCCTCCGCAAACGAATCACGAGGCCTCTCGAGTCCAGACGTGGTTCCCGGGTCCTTCGACGATTGGTGCGTCCAGGATGGGGCAATAAAAGGGCATCCATCAAACCAGTATAGGAAGCGGGGAGCGGGAACGCCCGTTTCGGAGTATATTCAGCCCGCATGATTCCTTCCGATTTTCACCCCGTAGTCCGCCAATGGTGGAACCAGCGATTCCGCGTCGAGACCGACGAGGTGCCGCGCGTTTTGCCACCGACGGATGCCCAGCTGGAAGGCTGGAGCGCGATCCGGCGCGGCAATCACACGTTGATTGCAGCACCCACCGGCTCGGGCAAAACCCTGGCTGCATTCCTGACCTCGATCGACCAGCTGTTCCGCGAGGGATTGGAGAAAGGCGGCCTACCGGATGAAGTGCGCGTCATCTATGTATCGCCACTGAAAGCACTGTCGGCCGACATTCACAAGAACCTCGCCGAGCCGCGTCGCGAGATCCGCCAGATCGCCGAAGAACTGGGGTATCCGCCGGTAAAGATCACAGCTGCAGTCCGAAGCGGTGACACGCCCGCGTCCGCGCGCGCGGCTATGCTCAAGTTGCCACCACACATCCTGGTCACGACCCCAGAGTCGCTGTACCTGCTGCTGACTGCCGAGCGCTCGCGCGAGATGCTCAGAACCGCACGCGTCGTCATCGTCGATGAAATCCATGCGGTGCTGGAATCGCGGCGCGGTGCGCACCTCGCTCTCTCGCTCGAACGACTGAGTCATATAGCGACTGGCCCTATCCAGCGTATTGGATTGTCCGCGACGCAAAAGCCGATCGAAACCGTTGGGGAGTTCCTGGTAGGCGGGGATCGCGGATCGCGCATCGCGGATCGCGGAACGACGGATCAAGGAACCAAGCTCGAGGATCGTGGAACGGCTCGAGGAGTGTCGGCGTCCGCAACGTCCGCGATCCGCGATCCGCGATCCGCGATCCTGGTAGATCGGGGCCACAAACGCCAGATCGATCTGGCCATTGAAATCCCGGGATCTCCACTCGAAGCCGTCATGGCGGGCGAGGTGTGGCAGGAGATTTACAATCGGCTGGTACAGCTGATCGAAGCGCATCGCACCACGCTCATCTTCGTGAACACGCGGCGACTCGCCGAGCGTATGGCGTTCAATCTCAGCGAGCGCCTTGGTGCCGAGCAGGTCGCAGCGCACCATGGCAGTCTGGCCAAGGAAGTCCGGCTGGATGCAGAAGAGCGGCTGCGCAATGGCACACTGCGCGTGATGGTTGCAACGGCATCGCTGGAGCTGGGCATCGATATCGGGCACGTCGATCTGGTCTGCCAGGTCTCATCGCCGCACCGCATCGCCACGCTGCTGCAGCGCGTGGGTCGTTCCGGTCACACCGTGGGTGGTTTGCCGAAAGGCAGGATCTTCCCGCTCACTCGCGATGACCTGCTCGAGTGCACTGCTATGGTGCGTGGGGTCAAGGATGGTGAGCTGGATCGTGTGATCATTCCGGAAAAGCCGCTCGATGTACTGGCGCAGCAGATCGTCGCAGAATCGGCGGCGGAAGAATGGGATGAGGACGCGCTGTTCGCGATGATGAAGGGGGCATACCCGTATCGCAACCTCACGCGTACCGAGTTCGATGAGACCGTCGAGATGCTGGCGCGCGGGTATACCACGCGGCGCGGACGACGGGCTGCGCTCGTGCATCACGATGCGGTCAATCACAAGGTGCGCGCGCGCAAGGGCTCGCGGCTCATGGCGCTGCAATCCGGCGGCGCGATTCCCGAAGTCTTCGACTATCGCGTCATCCTGGAGCCGGATGGCATAACCATCGGCACGTTGAACGAGGATTTCGCCATCGAATCAATGGCTGGCGATGTTTTCCAGCTCGGCAACGCATCGTGGCGCATTCTGAAAGTCGGGCAGGGCGTCGTGCGGGTGGCCGATGCACAAGGCCAGCCGCCGTCGATGCCGTTCTGGCTGGGTGAGGCGCCCGCACGCAGTGATGAAGTCAGTGCCGCGATCTCGACCATGAAGGCGGGGGCTGATGCGTTGTTACCAGGACCCGACAACGCACGAAGCGATGGTGAGCTCGAGCCTGCGATCGAATGGCTGATGCGCGAGTATGATCTTTCGCGCCCGGCGGCAGAGCAGATCGCGCTGTACCTGGGCGAGGGCAAACGGTCGCTGGGTGTGGTGCCGACCATCGATCAGCTCGTGGTCGAGCGCTTCTTCGATGAAGCGGGCGGCATGCAGTTGATCGTGCACTCGCCGCTCGGCAGCCGGGTCAACAAGGCATGGGGACTGGCGCTGCGCAAGAAATTCTGCCAGAGCTTCAACTTCGAATTGCAGGCAGCCGCGACCGAAGAAGGTATCGTGCTGTCGCTCGGCCCGTCACATTCGTTCCCGCTGATCGATGTGTTCCGCTACCTGCATCCGAACACCGTGCGTGAGACGCTGATCCAGGCGGTGCTCGACTCGCCGATCTTCGAGACGCGCTGGCGCTGGACCGGCACGCTTTCACTTGCCGTACCGCGCAATCGCAACGGCCAGCGTATTCCGGCACAGGTGCAGCGCATGTACGCCGAGGACCTGCTTGCCGCTGTGTTCCCGGATGCGGCCGCATGCTTCGAGAACATCGAAGGCGCGCGCTCGGTGCCGGACCATCCGCTGGTCGACCAGAGCATCCGCGACTGCCTGGAAGAGGCAATGGACCTGCCCCTCCTGATCCATTACCTGAAGAAGATCGTTGCAGGTGAGATCAAGCTGGACGCGCGCGATACGCCCGAGCCGTCCGTGTTTTGTCACGAGATCGTGAATTCCGCGGTCTATACCTTCCTCGACGATGCACCACTCGAGGAGCGGCGCACACGCGCAGTTCAGACCCGCCGCGCAACCGAAACGCGCAACGCTGATGATCTCGGTGCGCTGGACCAGGCCGCAATCGATCGGGTCCGGGAAGAGGCGTGGCCAATGGCATCGACGGCAGATGAGCTGCACGACGCGCTGCTGCTGGCCGGGTTCTTCCGTGAAAACGAAGTGGCTGATTCTGGTTGGTTTCCCTTGTTCGATGCATTGGTTGCGTCTGGACGTGGATGCTGGTTGCAGGGATCGCGGATCGCGGATCGCGGATCGCGGGGAGGATCAGGGATCACGGATCATGGATCGCGGTTTATGGTTCCGACCGAACGGGTCCACGAATTCCATGCGCTGGTGCCGCAGGAACGGTTGCCCCTCATGCCGATTTCCATGCAACAGAGTTGGACGCCGGAGGATGCGGCGCGGGAGATGGTGCGGGGACGGATGGAAGTGCTCGGACCGGTTACGGTCTCGAAGTTGTCGCGTGATCTTGGGCTCTCTGATACGACACTGATGGAAGGTGGCACGCTCGCCCTCGAAAGTGAGGGCCGCATCCTGCGCGGCCAATTCACCGCGATCCGCGATCCGCGATCCGCGATCCCTGCTTCGCGATTGGCGATCCCTGATCCGCGATCCGCGATCCGCGATCCGCGATCCGCGATCCGTGACCCTGTCGAGTGGTGCGATCGGCGTTTACTCGCGCGGATCCATAGATACACACTAAACCGTTTACGAGCGGAGATAGAACCAGTTACGGCTGCCGACTTCATGCGCTTCCTGTTGCATTGGCAGCACCTCGCCAGTGATCAAAAGGTCAACGGTCCCGAAGGCGTTGCTGCAGTCATCGAACAGCTGGATGGCTGCGAGGTGCCTGCGGCGGCCTGGGAGCTGGATGTGCTGCCCGCGCGCTGCGCCGATTACAGTCCGCAATATCTGGATGGCTTGTGCCTGAGTGGTCGCGTGACCTGGGGCCGGCGCTCGCCGATGAACGGCGCGGGCAAGGTGCCGCTGCGCAGATCGCCGATCGCATTGATGCTGCGCGATCGCGCGGCATTGTGGTCCGCAGCGGAAGAGAACGATCCCGCTGTTCTATCATCGTACGCGCGCGATGTGCTGGATGCATTGAAGCGGCGTGGCGCATCGTTTTTCCACGAGCTGGTTACCGCATCACGACTGCTGCGCACGCAGGTCGAGCGCGCGCTCGCCGAGCTGGCGGGTGCTGGTCTGGTCACCGCGGACAGTTTTGGTGGGCTGCGGGCACTGCTCTCACCGGCCAAACATTCGCGGCGCGGACAGGCTCGTATGTATGGGGTGGATACAGCAGGACGGTGGGCGCTTTTGGGGGGCGGGGGCGGTGGCGGGGTCGATGGCGGGGAACGGACGGAGGCGGTGGCGCGAGGTTT
>JBBDWZ010000070.1:0-4786 GCA_040902615.1 Gemmatimonadota bacterium
ACGAGCCGCGTAAACGATTCGGCGCGATGATGTCCGGTCTGGACATCCATTACGATCTCGGCGAGGGACATCCGCTGCTCGGGCGTCGTATGCCCGATCTCGACCTGGTCACCGCCGACGGACCGCTGCGGGTCTTCACGCTGCTGCACGATGCCCGGCCCGCGCTGCTCAATCTCGGTGAGCCCGGCGGCTTCTACATCACGCCATGGGCAGTTCGCGTTCAGTTGATCGACGCTACGTACGACGGTGCGTGGGAGCTTCCGGCGATCGGGGCGGTCACTGCTCCCACCGCCGTGTTGATTCGGCCCGACGGATATGTGGCGTGGGTGGGAGACCGAACCCAGGTGGGGCTCGTCGACGCGCTGACCACCTGGTTCGGACCGCCTACTGCGGCGTAGCGAAACCGAGTAGCCGGCCAGCGCCTGCGACGTCAGGCCAGATCGAGAACGAGCTTCAGTCCTGCATCGACGTGAGCCATGACTGCTGCCGGAAGACGGCCGACCGGATCGCGCAGATAATCACGATCCAGAGTGAGCAGCTGGGTCACATTTACCACCGACTCTTTCGGCAGTCCGGAATCGATGGCCGATACCACCACGTTTCCAGGTGCATCAGCCAGTCGAAGATTCGACGTGAGGATGGCGACGAGTACAGTACGCAGACGACTGCGGTTGAACGCCTCCGCCTGAACGACCAGTACCGGGCGGCGAAATCCGGGCTCCGAGCCGTGCGGTGGCTCCAGTTCTGCCCACCAGATCTCGCGGCGCCGAATTACCACTCTGACGATTTCACGCTGTTCAGCTGCGCTCGCTGCGTGGTCGCATCCAGCGCTGCCGATTCGGTCCCATAGACTTCATTCAATCGCGTCGTGATATCGCGCATACGATGTTTCGCGACGTACTCCGCAACCGCATTCGCATACAGCTGACTCCGCGAGAACCCAAGCTGCTTCGCCAGCTCATCCGCCTGCTCGAATACATCGTCGGGTATTGAGATCGCTGTTTTCATACCAACAGTATAACAAATGGTCATACCATTTCCCAAGGCCCTTGTGTTCGGCTTTTGTTCGGTATACCATCCCGATCCGCTCGTAACTCACGGGCCCAAGGTGTATCCAGGTCCTCCTCGGTTGATCGCGCCTAAATCGAGGTCCAGCAAGTTGTTGCATCATTAACCGAAAGCATCCCGCAGTCTTGTTCACCGAGCTTCATGCGCACAGCGCGTTTTCCTTCGGGGCCGGCGCTGTGAGCCCCGAACGGCTGGCGGCCCGCGCCGCCGAATACGGCTATCACGCCCTCGCTTTGACCGACACGAGTGACCTGGGCGGCTCCATCCGCTTTACGCTCGAAGCCGAACGGGTCGGCGTGAAACCCATCGTCGGTGCCGAACTGTTGATCGATGGATTTCCTACCGTGCTGTTGGCGCGCGATGCCGTGGGTTATCGGAATCTTTCGGCGCTGGTGAGTTCCTCCCGCGTCGGGCAGATCGGTGACTGGCGTTTAGGCGCGGATCGCGGATCGCGGATCGCGGACGAAAGGATCAGGGATCATGGATCAGGGATCAGGGACCCAAGTGGTCATTTCCAGGATCCTCGATCCTTGATCCTTGATCCTTCTCGCGATCCGCGATCCGCAATCCGCGATCCGCAATCCGCGCCCATTCCCACCAGCAGCGCTCCGCTGTCACGACAACGCGGCCATAATCTCGAGCGCAGATACGCCGTGGAGCTTCCACCGCGTGGCTACCCGCAACTGACTTTCAATGACCTGGCCGCGCACAGCCAGGGTCTGTACTGCCTGACCGGTCCTAGCAGCGGGGAGCTTTCTACCTACATAAGGACAGGTCGCACGAGTGAAGCCGTGTTTGCGCTCGAGCGTTGGCGTGCGGTGTTCGGCGAGCGTCTCGCGATCGAAGTGCAACTGCATCACGCAGGTGGCAGTGAGGCTGCACTCGCGAGTGCGCTGATCGAGATCGCGGATAGGAGCCGTATCAACTGGGTGGCGACCAACGAGCCGTACTACCTGGATGGCGCGGGACGATTGGTGCACGACCTGCTGACTGCGAATCGCGCGGATGTGTGCGTGAACACGGCGGCATCGTGGGGACTGCTGCTGCCCAATGGCGAATGGCGCCTTAAATCGCCAGGGGAAATGGCGACGCTGTGGAAGGGCAGAGAAGCGGGACTCGAGGCTTCGTGTGCGATCGCGGATGATTGTGCTCACTTCGATCTCCACTGGCTGCGGCCGCCGCTGCCGCATTATCCGAATCCGGCGGGCTATACCGACGACACGTACTTGCGCGAGCTGGCGTTCGCGGGCGCGCGCACACGCTGGGGACAGCTGGATGAGCGGCAGACCGCGCAGCTGGATCACGAACTGGGTGTCATCGCACGGCTGGGCTTCTCCGGTTTCTTTCTCGTGATGCACGATGCCATCGATTACGCGAGGAAGCGCGGCATACTCTGTCAGGGTCGTGGCAGTGCGGCCAACAGTGCGGTCGCGTACTGTCTGAGCATCACCGCAGTCGATCCGGTGCGTCACGGTTTGCTCTTCGAGCGATTCCTGTCGGAAGTGCGTACCGACGGCCGGACCGAGGCGCCCGACATCGATGTCGACTTCGAGATGCATCGCCGCGAGGAAGTGCTCGACTACATGTACGACCATTACAGCCGGCAGCACGCGGCGATCACCAGCGTCACTCAGTTGTACCACGCACCGACGGCAACCCAGGACATGATGCGGGCGCTGGGCTACGAAGCGCAGCTCGCGTTCGCCTGCTCGAAGCGCATGGGCCGCACGGAGCCATCGGACGGTGCGGCGATGCTGCGCGAGGGGCTGGCGAAAGATGTCGGGCTGAACATCGAAGATGCGAAGGGGCGCGCACTGCTGGCATCGCTCGAAGCGATGGATGACCTGCCGCGTTTGCGCTCGACCCATCCGGGCGGGTTTGTCCTCTCGTGTGAGCCACTCGGCAGCTACCTGCCGATCGAACACACGACCATGGGCCGCACCATCATCCAGTTCGACAAGGATGATCTGGATGCGGCGGGTGTGCCGAAGTTCGATTTCCTCGGACTCGGCGGGCTCTCTGCGATTCACCTCGCTTTCGATGCGATCGAGCAGCGCACGGGCGAGAAGCTGGAGCTGTACACGCTGCCGGTCGACGATGAGAAGACCTACGAGATGATCGCGAAGGGCGATACGGTCGGCACGTTCCAGATCGAATCGCGCGCGCAGATCCAGTCGATCCTGCAGACCAAGCCGGATCGTTTGTACGACATCGTGGTGCAGGTCGCGCTGATCCGGCCGGGCCCGATCCAGGCGAAGTTCGTGCACCCGTATACGGAGAGAAGGCGCGGTCGGCAGGAAGTGCAGTACGCGCATCCCGCGCTCGAGCCGATCGTACGGCGCACGTACGGCGTGCCGATCTTCCAGGAGCAGGCCATGGCGATTGCGATGGCGCTGGGCGGGTTCAGTGCCGCGCAGGCCGATGAGCTGCGCCGCGCGATGGGGCATTTTCGCAAGATCGCCAAGCTGCAGGCCGCACTCGAGAAGCTGCGCATCGTCTGCATTGCGCGAGGCGTGGACGAAGCAGTCGCCAACCAGGTGGTCGAAGACCTGCACTCATTTGCCAACTACGGTTTTCCGGAGTCACATGCCTGGAGCTTTGCACTGATTGCGTATGCAACAGCCTGGCTGAAAGCCAATTACCCGACAGAGTTTTTCCTTGGGATGTTGAATGCATGGCCGATGGGTTTTTATCCGCCGGCTACGCTCGTGCACGATGCTGTTCGGCATGACGTCATTGTGCTGCCGCCCTGCATGAAGGTCGGGCAATGGGATTGTACGCTGGAAACAGGCGCGGATCGCGGATCGCGGATCGCGGGAGACAGGGACGCGGACGCGGGAACAACGGGCGGGGGCGGTAGGCATACGATGGCGGTAAGCGCTGGCGCTGGCGGGTGCGATGGCGGAGGCGGTCCGATGGCGGTGCCCCGATCCTGGATCCTCAATCCGCGATCCGCGATCCGCGATCCGCGCCTGGACGTCGCGCTTAGAATCGGCTGGAGACATATCAGAGGCCTGGGCGAAAAAACTCGCGAGGCTCTACAGAGCGCGCGGCGCGACGCGCCGTTCACCAGCATTGAAGACGTTGTGCGGCGCGCGAAACTCACCAGGGCGGAGGCGTTGCACATCGCAAGGGCGGGTGCGTTTGAAGCTTTTCAGCCTGGCCGCCGAAAAGCTGCTTGGGAAGCTCTAAGAGCCGCGGGCGATCTCCTGCCACTCGCGCCCGCGCAACGGTTGCCGTTCGACCCGCGCGAGCTGAGCGATGAGGAGATGGTGTTTCTCGATTACATCGCCACCGGCATCAGTACGAAGGGGCATCCCATGCAGTACCTGCGCGATCGCCTGAATGCGGCGGGCGTTGCATCGAGCAAGGACATGGCAGATTCGTACGTGGATGGCGATCGCATCGTGGTGGCGGGACTGGTAGTAGCGCGGCAGCATCCGGAAACCGCCAAGGGCACGGTCTTCCTGCTGCTCGAAGACGAGTTCGGTTACCTGAACATCATCGTGTCCAAGAACTTCTTCGATAAGTATCGCGAAACCATCAAGTTCTCGACCTTCCTGGTGATTGAAGGGCGGCTGGAACGGGAGGATCAGGTCATCAACGTGATTGGACGGCGTTTCCGGGAACTGCAGACCAGAGAGATCATCGCACATTCCCGGGATTTCCATTGAGAGCGACGAGGGGCGAGCGACGAGCGACGAGTTTACTGCGTCAG
>JBBDWZ010000070.1:4796-6971 GCA_040902615.1 Gemmatimonadota bacterium
GCGGTCTAACGAGCGCGCGCCCGCAGACGCAGTTACTCGTCGCTCGTCGCTCGTCGCTCATCGCTTCAAACTCATCGCTTCAGAATCCAGTCAGCGATGCCGGCAGCCAGCTCCGGTACGATTGGCAGAGCGGCGTTCATGTAGGTCGGACGCTGCACTGACAGGTCGAGCGATGGGACAGCTTTGAATACGTGATTCGCGTTGGGGATGTCGAGCACGGCCGCGGTGGGCTTGGCGGCGCGCAGCGGTTGGGCATCGGCCTCCGTGGTCTGGACATCCAGGCCGCCGTGCACGAGCAACAGTGGTTTGTTCGCGCGTCGGATCTCGGCGACCGGGTCATACACGGCCATGCTGCGCACCAAATTGCGATGGAGAGGAAAGAACAGCGCCTGCACGGGCCCTGGCGGTATCCCGGTCACATCTTCGCCGGCGAGATACTTTACGAACGCAGAATCGAGGCGCATGACCTCCGCAGCCGGAAACTGCAGCGCGAACTGGTCGTGCAGTACAGCGCGTAACGGACGGCCCATACCACTTACCATAATCACGCCGGCGGCAGGCACGCCACGATTCGACGCCTGCAACACGAGTTGTGCGCCTTCGCTGTGACCCAGCAGGAACAGATTACCGAAGCGCGCGTCGGCATCGACCAGACGAACTGCTTCTACTACGTCGTCGACGAAGTCGCCGATGACGAGCTGCTGGACCAACTTCGCGATCTGCGCACTATCGTAGGTCATGCCGGCTGGGCCAATCCCGCGCTTATCGTAACGGAAGCTGGCAATACCGCGTTCGGCCAGCTGCCAGGCCAATTGCCGATACAAATTGGTCTGCGCGAGCGGGCCGTTGCCATTGCGATCGGTCGGTCCGGAACCGACGACGATCACAACCACGGGAGCCGGTGCGGAGCTACGTGCAGGAAGCGCCAGCGTACCGTCCAATGTGAGACTACCACTCTTGAACGAGCGGGCTTCCTCGCGTACATCCGTGGGTGGAATCGAATCCGGCCGGCCGGGCATCTGCGCGATCACTCCATTGCCGAGCAGCAGGAGAACGGCCACCACAACACCGGTTGCTGCTGTTTTCGGCGATCGCAGCAATGCAATCAGCACGACGAGGCACGACACCAGCACGCCACCTGCAAAAGCAAGCATCGCGTATCGCAGGGCGACTAGTGCCAGCAGCATCACCAGCGCGCCGGATACGACCAGAAGACCACCGAACAGCCGATGCATGCGCGCCCACAGAATTGGATCGTTCAGGGTTGCGCGAGTGCGTACGCCCATGACCGGATTGGGCCGAATGCGAGGCGCGATGTTGCCGGCCAGCGCCAGGCCAAGCCCCGTGGTGAATGCAAACAGCTGAATGATCCACGCGGGTCCGCCGGCGGCTTGCGCGAGCAGCATCGCGTGAAAAGCTAGCATGATTGCGATGATGATCGTGAGGATCAGGTCGAAGGTGCCGCGAAACCGGTCGATCGCTTCAGGTTCGAGTACGTGCGCCGGGGCCCAGCGGCCAAAGAGCTTTTTCTCGATCACGAAGCCTGACCGTGACGTCAGTACGAGCGTTAGCAGCCAGGCACCCAGCGCCGCTGTCGGAAGACAGAACGCGACAAAGGCGCGCGATGCGGGTTCGCTGTTGCTCGTCTCGAACGGCAGCAGCGCGCCCAGGTTTGGTGTCACCGTCTCGGGCAACCGCGGCAGCGTCAGCGCCGAAGCGATAAACGCGATCGCTATCAATAGGGCCGGCATCCATTTACGCATTGTCTCCTCCCATTCCAGTCCAGTCGAGCATGTGGGCCACCAGTTCCTGCATCACCGTCGAATTCAACTCGTACTTCACACTGTTGCCGTTCCGCTCGGCGACGATCAGGTCGGCCGCTTTCAACACGCCGAGGTGCCGGGAGATCGTAGCCCAGGCAGTCGGGAAGTGTTCGGCGATCTCGCCTGACGTATGTGGCCGTTCCCGCAGCAGCCGCAGGATCTCGCGGCGGGTCGGGTCAGCCAGCGCTCGGAACGCGTCGTTGGGAATGAGCATTGTGCCTTTCAGAATCTGCTCTTCTTACGTTATTAGCTAATCAGCTAAATAGCAAGGGTCTGATGAGAGCAACTTGGGCTCTTCCAGCAAACCACTGGGTTTCACGCGGGGTTATGCAGGGTTACGCAACCAGCTCAC
>JBBDWZ010000071.1:0-6836 GCA_040902615.1 Gemmatimonadota bacterium
GTTCGCTCACCGCGATCTCGAACACATGCTTGGCCAAATCGACAGCAATCGTTACCGTGAACATGGGATGGCTCCTTTCGTTCGAAGTGGTCTTGGTTTCTTGGCGAATCCAAAATCTCACTTGGTTCGAGAGGAGTCCATCCTAATCATGTGATACTGACGGGCGGTTCGCTCAGACGCGAGGTTGCGCTACAGCAATTTGTATAGCACGGTCAACATGGTGGCGTTGGTCGGGGCCTGCAGTATACACTAATCGCGTTAGATGGCGCCGGGCATGTTCGCCGTTCTCGAATCCGAGTTGTTGAGGCCTTTCCATTTCACTACGTAAGGTCCGCTGGTCTGGGGATCAGCACAATCCTCCGTGTCGCTATGACCGCTGCTACTCCGCTTCTTGCTCCCTTGGTTGGTCCGACCCGACTGCATCAGATAGATTCAGTAACAACTCTACCTTACGGAGACCATGCCCGAGTTCCTTTCTCCCGACTTTCTCAAAATTCTTTTTGCCGCTCGCTGGCGGTGTAATTGCGTGGTTTGTCAACGAGTCCCGGAAACGTTCCTGGGAGGAGTATCAACGCAAGGAAGAACGTTACCGTGAGCTCCTTCGCACCTCTCGTGGATTCTATGTCGGCCAGGAGGATTCCTTACTCAAGGCTGCGTTTCTGGAGCAGATAGCTCTTTGTTGGCTTTATTGTCCCGATGAGGTGATTCGCAAGGCTTATGTATTTCTTGAAGCAGTAAAAACGGGCTCAAACTCGACAACGCAGCAACGGGACGCCGCCTTTGGCGATTTTGTCGCCGCGATCCGCGCCGACCTCCTGAGTCGCAAATTGGTGAAGAAGACGTCGCTGAGTGGTAAGGATTACCGCCACTTCACACCGACGGTCAAGTCATAACACCCGCGGAGTCGTCACACGGGTACATTTCGCGGGCGGGCTAACCAAGAGATGAAGCTGACGCGGGCTTACAGTGTGATTGACCTCAGCAGCATTGGCCGCGCAGCTTATCTCCGATCGCGTTAGACGGCATGCTCCGAGGCCTGCATTCACGCCGCCGACAGTTTTTTCACTCGTAGCTTCTTTCGCTGCTGCTCCGCTTGCCACAAGTCGTACTGCATTTGCTGATTCAGCCAGCTCTCGGCGCTCGTACCGAACGCTATGGATAACCGTACCGCCATCTCGGCGCTGATCCCAGCCCGCCCATTGAGGATCGCAGAAAGCGTCTTCCGACTTACGCCCAGACCATTTGCCGCTTCTGTCACGGTCAGCTCTAGCGGCTTCAGGCACAGTTCTCGGAGAAGCTCGCCAGGATGTGGCGGATTATGCATTCGCATCTTGAACCTCAGTGGTAGTCCTCGTAATCAACGTCGTCCGCAGCCTTCTCTACAAACCTGAATGTCACTCTCCAGTTTCCGCTCACTTTCACCGACCACGTTCCGGCGCGACGGCCTTGGAGCGGATGTAAATCCAATCCTGGCAAAATCCATGTCACGCGGCGCGACAGCCACGTTGAGACGACCGAGGATCAAGCGTAGCCGATCGCTATGCTTTGACTGAATTCCGGCCACGGTTCCGGTTTCGAAGAACCGGCGCAGCCCCTTGTGGCGAAACTGTCGAATCGTCACTTTGACTACTGTAACCTCAAAGGTTACACCGGTCAATCCAGGCGACCGGCTTGATCGAAGTGATCGGGGCCGCAGACTGGACCCCTTTAGCTCAGCCCAGTCTAACGGTGGATGAAGTTGACGGGCAGATTTCCTCAGCGTGAAGATGCTGGCGAGAACTCGTATAGCGATTCCAATTGCATAAGCCTCATGTGATTTATCAATAACGCGTTGGCGGATGGGCTCTCATCGCGCGCGGTTTGCAGCCAACAGGAGGAGGAGGAAGGAGGAGGAGAAATAGGATTAGAACTCAGGACCAGGACTAGTAGTCTGTCTCACACATTTTGATACCATGCATAGCTCACGCATGGCCTGGCAAACCTGTTTTGCATGGTATCGAAATCTGTGGGACAGTCCTCTAGACGGGAAAAGGCTTTTCTAGTCCTAGTCCTGAACCCTAATCCTACATTCTCCTCCTCCAACCTCCCTCCTCCTTCAGGCGGGCGCCGTTCAATTCAGACAGCCGACGCCTCACTTCGGTTGCTAGTATCTTCCCCGTCATGATCGATTTTCGTCCCACACTCTCCGGCGTCCGTTTCAAGGTTCACGTACAGCCACGAGCGTCACGGACTGAGATTGTTGGAATTCATGGAGATGCGCTGAAAGTGCGGATCGCGGCGCCGCCGGTGGATGGCGCGGCCAACGGTGAGCTCACTCGTCATCTGGCGCGGCAGCTCGCGGTGCCGGCGTCGGCGGTGCAGGTCGTGAGCGGCGCGTCCGGTCGACGGAAGATCGTGGAGGTCGAAGGGATCACACCAGAACAGGCCAGGACGCGATTGCTCGGTGATTCATGAGCCGTGTACTGCTGGTATTCGTGGATGGCGTTGGTATCGGTCCGGACGATCCGGCCACGAATGCGTTCACTGCAGCACCGCCACCGGCGATCAGCTCGTGGCTGCGCGACGGCCGTGCATCGCTGGTACCACTCGATGCGCGGCTCGACACGGACGGGCTTCCGCAAAGCGGAACCGGACAATACAGTCTGTTCACCGGCGATAACGGCGCACGGAAATTCGGCCGTCATTATGGCCCGTGGGTTCCGACTGCACTGCGCGATCCGCTCCGAAAGGACAACGTACTCACCCGTGCAGTGGAGCTCGGACTCAGGGTCACGTTTGCCAACGCGTACCCGGAGGAGCTGATCAGCGCAGCGCAGCGGGATGGCGCATTTCACGCTCTGGGCCCGCTGCGAGCGGGGCCGCCGCTGGTGGCCGCGGGTGCGGGCGTGCTGACTCGACATACCGATGCACTGCGTGCCGGCGATGCGATCGCCAGCGAAATCACCAATGAAGGCTGGCGTGTGCACCTGCAACGGCACGATCTGCCCGCGATCACGCCCGCTCAGGCGGGCGCCAACCTGGGCCGCATCGCGAATGCGCATGACCTCACGCTGTTCGCGCATTACAGCACGGATGCGGCCGGCCACCAGCAGGACCTCAATGCCGCGATCGCCGCGCTGCATACGTTGGATGCCTTCCTCTCCGGCGCGCTCGAGAACCTGGCTGATGATGTCGTGCTGCTGGTCGTGAGTGACCACGGCAACCTGGAAGACGCCAGCACGGGGCATACCAGGAACGCGGCACTCGGTCTGGTCGCCAGCAAAGATCACGAAGTCATCGCCAGTGAATTACATGCGATTACAGATGTAGCGGAAGCGGTTTTGCTCAGACTTCGCGATCGACGATGAACACGGCGGTGGCGAGCAGCAGGATCGCCGAATACGCCGCGACGTAACCGACATCGATCCAGGGGATGGGCTGGATCTCGCCGAATGCGGTTTCGATGCGGAAGAGCGGGCCTTGCGGCGGCAGGATGAAACTCACGATCTGGCGCACGATGCGCGGTGCCTGATCGAGCGAGCCAGCGCGCCGCATCGCATCCCAGATCATCGCGCTCATGCCCAATCCCAGTGCCAGCCAGCCCTCGCCGCGGGTGAACAGAGAGAGGAACGCCGTCAGCGAACCGTAAAGCAAGACATAGCTGCCGATCAGCACGAATACCGCGGCACCCGTCCATTCTCCGAGCATCAGCACATCGAACGTTGGCATCAAAACCGCGCTCATCACGAAGGAAACCGCGAGGAGCGTGAGCAATCGCAGTCCATACAGGCGCAGGAAAGAAACGGGTCGAACGGAGTAGAGCCGGGCATAACCAGCCGCCCGATCAGCACTGAACCAGCCGGTGACCAATACGAGTGTCGCGATGATCGGGTAGCGACCGAGCAGCCAGCCGAGCAGAAGCAGTGCGGACACCATTGGGTATCCGCCGATCTGATAGAGCTGGCCCATCTCGACGTGTCCGGAGCCACCCACCAGCAGTCGCGCGACGAAGCCGGCCAGCACAAACAGAATCGCGAAGCCAATCAGCCCCAGGATGCGGCGACTGCGCTCGACCAGGACCAACCGTGTGATGCGGCCGGCGGTCATGCTTTGGGCTCCGGCTGCAGTGCGGCGCGCACGCGCTCTTCGAGTCCATCCGCGGGTGTCACCGACTCGACGATGGCACCAAGATCGAGCAGCGCAGCCAATCGTGCACTCAGCTCACGCGCATCGGCCAGCTCGACCGTGAACACCTTCTCGGTTTCGGATTTGGACAGCCCTAACAACTGTGCCGCACCGGCCACGGACGATTGCAGCTCGATGCGATAGCGGCGGCGTTCCGTAGACGCGTGATCGATCGCAAGCGATTCACGGATGGCGCCATCATCCATCACGATGACGCGATCGACCAGCCGCTCGATCTCGGTCAGATCGTGGCTGGCGATGAGCAGCGTACGGTCTTCGCTGCGCAGGTCGGCAATCAATTCGCGAAAGCGGACCCGCCATACCGGATCGAGCCCTTCGGTCGGCTCATCCAGCACGATCAGCTGCCGGCGCGCAAGCAGCGCCTGAGCCAGGCCCAGCCGCTGCAACAATCCACGAGACAGCGCCGATACGGCCTTGTCGGCGTGTTCAACCAGCCCCAGCCGGGCCAGTGTTTCCCCGGCGCGCGCCTGGGCCTCCGGAATGCGTTCGAGATCGGCCAGGCCCTCGAGCGCGGAGCGGACGGACCAGTCCGGCGGCAATGAAAAGCGCTCCGGCAAATAGCCGGCACCGTGCTTCCGGGTGTAGTCCCGGGGCGCCATTCCGGCGACCATCGCGGAGCCCGCCGTGGGCCGCAGAAAACCCAGCAGCAGCGCGAAGAAGGTGCTCTTGCCCGCGCCGTTCGGCCCGACGACGCCGGTGACCGACCCCGTACTAATCGTCAGCGATACGTCGCGCAACGCGAGCACGCCGGCCGCGCGGCGCCTGCCGCCGAATCGCTTGGTAACGCCTTGAAACTCAATCAAAACCAGCCCTCATCCACGTAGACTTACCGATTCAGCGACCCTCGGACCCGTTCAAGGCACGCATCCTGCTCAACCCCGAGTTTATGGCCAAGGCAATCAAAGAACGCCGGGAAATACCACGCGGACACCTGAGTCTGATTCGCGGCGCGTTGTATTCTACGCTGCGTTTCATCGCGAAGCACATTCGCGGGTTCTACGGAGCGCTCGCGGCATTCGTGACCGTGTCACTGGTCGTCGGTGCGGCCGCAGTTTCGACCTTTGCCGCATTCGCATCACTGGTGACCGGAGGCTTCACTCAAGCCTTCGATGAACGGGTGCTGCAATGGCTCGAAGGGCGTCGATCGCCGGTGATGGACCGGGTGATGGTGGAGATCAGTGCGCTCGGCACAGGGGCGACCCTGCTCGTTCTGGTGCTGGTCGCTTCAGTGTTTCTCTGGCTGACCAAACACCACTGGTCCGTCTATATCCTGCTCATGGGTGTGTTCGGTGGTCAGCTGATGAATCGCCTGCTGAAAACGTCATTCGAGCGGCCCCGCCCATCCATCGTCGATGCAGTAGCCGATGTCAGCTCGCTTTCATTTCCATCCGGCCACGCGATGACTTCGATGATCACGTACGGCAGTGTGGCCTACCTGGTCGCGCGGCTCGAGCCAACCAGGCGTCTTCGCCTGACCACCTGGTCGCTCTGTGCCGTGATGATCATACTCATCGGCATCAGTCGCATGTATCTGGGCGTGCATTACCCCTCCGACATTATTGCCGGTTATCTCGGCGGCATCGCCTGGCTCGCGTTCGTCGCTGCCAGTCTGACGGCCGTTCGCTTCTTCTCACCGCGCCGGCCCGAGACCAAGAAGGAAGAAAAAGACCTGCAAGCGGAAGCCCAGCGCGAGGCCGGCGTCAGGGCATGAACACCGTAGTGGGTGCCGCGCCCGCGCAGGCGAGCTCGGACATTGTACGCGCGGTTCGCTGGCCACTCATCCCAACCGGTTTCATCCTCGCGTACGCCAGTGGCGCCATCGCAGCCATGCTCATCCGCGCACTGGGCTGGTGGCCGGGCGCCGGCTGGGAGCACGCCATGCTGCACGCCGCACAGCGCACCGTGAACCCGCTGCTCGACCGCATCATGTTGACGCTTCCTATATTCGGTACCAATTACAGCCTCGGCCCGATTGTCGCCATCGTCGCGGTCGTGCTCTGGCGCAGGCGACTCACCGCGCTCGCTCTGCACTTGGCCATCGTGCAAGCCGGCAGCTGGCTGCTCAATCCCGCGCTCAAGTTCACCTTTCCCCGCGATCGGCCCACGCTCTACGAACAACGCGGCCAGCACGCATTCCCCGCGTTTCCGAGTGGCCACGCCATCGCCGTCGTGTCCGTCATGTTCACCGCCGCCCTGCTACTCTACAAATACAAGGGTCAAACCTGGGGACTTTGGGCTGCAGGTGCGTTCTTTCTATTGAATTCGTATTCGCGAGTCTATCTCAGCGTACACTGGCCCACCGATGTCATTGTCGGGACCGTTGTTGGTCTGGTATGGATGCTTTTCTGCTGGGTGGCCCTTCAACGCGCACACCAGAGACAGAGGCAGAAGCAGGTACAGTGACGGCGGGTCAGAAGCAGAGCCAGAGACAGAAACAGAGACAGAGACAGAAGCAGGTACAGTGACAGCGGGTCAGACGCAGAGACAGAAACAGAAGCAGAGACAGAAACAGAAACAGAAACATATCCCTGATCCCTGATCCCTGATCCGCGATCCGCGATCCGCAATCCGCAATCCGCGATCCGCAACCCGCGATCGCGATCCGCAATCCGCAATCCGCAATCCGCAATCCGCAATCCGCAATCCGCAAT